>NZ_AMZB01000137.1 GCF_000313755.1 Pseudomonas nitroreducens TX1
AAATCCTGCTCCCGCAACCAGACACAGAAAAAGGGTCACTCTTCGGAGTGACCCTTTTTCGTTTACGCGCGCTTAAATCTTTGATCGAAAACGAAATATCGTTTGACACAAGGCTTCATATCCGTAGAATGGCCGCCGCGGGATGGAGCAGTCTGGTAGCTCGTCGGGCTCATAACCCGAAGGTCGTAGGTTCAAATCCTGCTCCCGCAACCAGACATCAAGAAAAAAGCCACTCTTAGGAGTGGCTTTTTTCGTTGTGCCCAGAAAATGATTGCCCACGGGTGGCGTCTCACGGATCAGGAAAATACTCTTCCGGGGACTTGGGAAATCGCGTCAGTGCCCCTACTCTGTCGCGCTAAATCGATTGAGGTGCCCGATGAGCGCCAACCCCGCCACACCTGAGACACCTGCCACCGAAGGCGCTCCCACCCGAGCGACCTGGCTCAACTGGGTGAACACCAACCGCCAGGCACTCGGCCTGGGCGTCACCCTGGTGCTGTTCAGCCTCGCATTGATCGCCTGCTATCACCTGCTGCGCGACATCGACGCCTACTCCCTGCACGACGCCCTGCTCGACGTGCCCACCACCTCGCTGCTCGGCGCTTTCGCCGCCACCGTGGTCGGATTCGTCTTCCTGCTGGGTTATGAATGGTCGGCGAGCCGCTTCGCGGGCGTGAAACTACCCGGACCGGCGCTGTTGACCGGCGGCTTCGCCGCGTTCGCCATCGGTAATGCCGTGGGCCTGTCGATGCTTTCCGGCGGCTCGGTGCGCTATCGCCTCTATGCCCGCCAGGGCCTGGGCGCTGGCGACGTCGCGTTGATGACCTTGTTCGCCAGCCTGTCGCTGGGCTGCGCATTGCCGGTGCTGGCCGCGCTCGCCGCGCTGAGCGACCTCTCCGACGCCTCGCTGGCCCTGCATCTGCCGGAGTGGCTGGTGGCGGTACTGGCGCTGGGGATCATCGGCTTATGCCTGCTGCTGGTCGTCGGTATAGAACGCCGCCGCTTGCCCGAGCAGCCCTCGCCCGACAGCCACCTGGTCCGCTTCGGCCGCCGCACCCTGCGCCTGCCGGGCTTGCGCCTGTCGCTGCTGCAATTGGTGATCACCGCGCTGGACGTGGCGGCCGCCGCCACCGTGCTCTATCTGCTGCTGCCCGAGGCCCCGCCCTTTGGGGCTTTCCTGCTGGTGTACCTGATCGCCCTGGCCGCGGGCGTGCTCAGCCACGTGCCGGGCGGCGTCGGCGTGTTCGAAGCGGTATTGCTGGCGGCCTTTGCCAACCAGCTGGGCGCCGCGCCGCTGGCCGCCGCGCTGCTGCTGTACCGCCTGATCTACGTGGTGCTGCCGCTGATCGTCGCCTGCCTGTTGCTGCTGTTCCTCGAAGCCCGCCGGGTGCTGGTGGCCAAGCAGGCGGTCCGCATCACCTCCGGCTTCGCCGCGCAGATTCTCTCCCTGCTGGTGTTCATTTCCGGCATCGTGCTGCTGTTCTCCGGCGCCACGCCGTCCATCGACACCCGCCTGGACGAAGTCGGCTTCCTCGTGCCGCACCGGCTGATCGATGCCTCGCACCTGGCCGCCAGCCTGATCGGCGTGCTCTGCCTGCTGCTTGCCCACGGCCTGCGCCGCCGCCTGTCCGCCGCCTGGGCACTGACCATCGGGCTGCTCAGCGCCGGCGCGGTGCTGTCACTGCTCAAGGGCTTCGATTGGGAA
This sequence comes from Pseudomonas nitroreducens TX1, assembly GCF_000313755.1. GTDB lineage: Bacteria > Pseudomonadota > Gammaproteobacteria > Pseudomonadales > Pseudomonadaceae > Pseudomonas > Pseudomonas nitroreducens_A. The sequence continues at coordinate 1,706 of NZ_AMZB01000137.1, forward strand.
GAGGCGCTGATCCTCAGCTGCACCGCCGCCCTGCTGGTGATCTTCCGCAGCGCCTTCTACCGCCGCAGCCGCTTGATGGACCTGCCTTTCTCGCCGCTGTATCTGGGCGCGGCGGCCTGTGTTATTGCCGCATCGATCTGGCTGCTGCTGTTCGCTTACCAGGACGTGCCCTACAGCCACGAACTCTGGTGGCAGTTCGCCCTCGATGCCGACGCCCCTCGCGGCCTGCGCGCCGCGCTGGGCAGTTGCCTGCTGCTGGCGGCACTGGCGCTGTACTGGCTGCTGCGCACCGCGCCGCCAGCGATCCACGCCCCGACCCGCGAGGAACTGGATACTGCCGCCGGCATCCTGGCCAACTCCGCACAGCCCGATGGTGGCCTGGCCCTGTCCGGTGACAAGGCGCTGCTGTTCCACGAGGGCAACGACGCCTTCCTGATGTACGCCCGCCGCGGCCGCAGCCTGGTAGCGCTGTTCGATCCGGTCGGCCCGGCCCAGGCCCGCGCCGAACTGATCTGGCAGTTCCGCGACCTGTGCGACCTGCACCACGCGCGACCGGTGTTCTACCAGGTGCGCGCAGAGAACCTGCCGCTGTACATGGACATCGGCCTGACCGCGCTCAAGCTCGGCGAGGAGGCGCGGGTCGATCTGCGCCGCTTCGATCTGGAGAGCAAGGGCAAGGAGATGAAGGACCTGCGCTACACCTGGAATCGCGGCCAGCGCGACGGCCTGAGCCTGGAATTCCATGACGCCGGGCAGGCGCCAATGGACGAGCTGCGTGCCATCTCCGATGCCTGGCTGGGCGGCAAGAACGTCCGCGAGAAGGGTTTCTCCCTCGGCCGCTTCACCCCCGAATACCTGCATTACTTCCGCGTCGTCGTGGTCCGATTCCAAGGCCGCGCCGTGGCCTTCGCCAACCTGCTGGAAACTTCCGGCAAGGAACTGGCGAGCATCGACCTGATGCGCGTGGCCCCCGACGCCCCCAAGCTGACCATGGAATTCCTCATGCTCGGCCTGATCCTGCATTACAAGGAGAGCGGGCACACCCGCTTCAGCCTCGGCATGGTGCCCCTGGCCGGCTTGCAGCCGCGCCGCGGCGCCCCGCTGACCCAACGTCTCGGCGCGCTGGTTTTTCGCCGGGGTGAGCAGTTCTACAATTTCCAGGGGCTGCGGCGCTTCAAGGACAAGTTCCAGCCCGACTGGGAACCCCGTTACCTGGCCGTGCCCGCCGGACTGGATCCGCTGGTGGCCCTGGCCGATACGGCCGCCCTCATCGCAGGCGGCCTGAGTGGATTGGTAAAACGCTGATATGTTGAAACGACGCTGGCGACACCTGCTCGCCCTCCTCCTGCTGATCATCCTTGCCGTGGGTCTGCTGCTGTGGAGCCGCCCGGCTTCCCAGGCTGCCCTCGAACACCGCCAACTCGCTGACGGCAGCGCTGTTGCCCTGGCCATCCCCGGCAAGGCGCCGAACGCCCGCGTGCTGCTGGCCGTACAGGCCGACCAGAAACTCGACGACGGCCAGTTGCTGGCCCTGGCCCACGACAGCGGCGCCCGCGTGGTGCAGTTCGTATTCCCGGACAATGACTGCGCCACCCAGCAGGCCCGTATCAAGGCCGCCGGCGAGCTCCTCGACGGCCAGCCAACCCTCGTGGCGGGCATCGGCCCGGGCAGCGCGTGGGCCTTCCGCTGGCTTGCAGGGCAGGCCGACGACAAGGCCAAGGCCCTGTCGGTCGGCTTCTCGCTGGAGAAACCCGACTGCGCCGCCACCCCGCTGCCGACCACTGCCGCCCACGGCCACTGGCTGGCTGCCTGGAACGACAACCCGGACGATGCCAGCGCGCGCTTCGCCCGCGGCCTGCAGAACGCCGAGACGGTGATCACCGACTACGACACGCCGCTGCCCAAGGTCCTCGCCGACCAGTTGCGCCAGTTGCTGCAAGGCGGCGGCGACAACGTACCGGTGGTGGAGGTCCCGGCCGCCAAGCCTTCTGAAACCGTCACCCTGTTCTACTCGGGCGATGGCGGCTGGCGCGATCTGGACCGCGACGTCGCCGCCCAGATGGCCGAGCTGGGTTACCCGGTGGTGGGCGTCGATGCCCTGCGCTACTTCTGGGAGCACAAGACCCCGGAACAGAGCGCCGCCGACCTCGCCCTGCTGATGCAGCACTACCGCGAGAAGTGGGGTGCCAAGCACTTTGTATTGGCCGGCTATTCCTTCGGCGCCGACGTGCTGCCGGCGATCTACAACCGCCTGCCGGCGGACGCCAAGAAGGATGTCAGCGCGGTGATCCTGCTGGCCTTCGCCCGCAGCGGCAGCTTCGAGATTGAAGTACAGGGCTGGCTCGGCAAGGCCGGCCAGGAAGCGTCCACCGGCCCGGAAATGGCCCGCCTGCCCGCGCCGAAAGTGCTTTGCGTGTATGGCGTCGAGGAGAGGGACGAAAGCGGCTGCACCCAGCCGCAGTCAGTGGGCGAGAACCTGCAGTTGCCCGGCGGCCACCACTTCGACGAGGACTACCCGGCCCTGGCCAAGCGCCTGGTGAACGCCATCCGCTCCCGCCAGTCAGCCGACGACGAAGGCTGACCGATGTCAAAAGGGCCGCACATTGCGGCCCTTTCACTTTGTCTTCACGGTGTTTCAGGCAGGGTTAAGGCTCTATGCTGATACTGGCAGCCCCGCCGCAGAGCGGGGCGTCACGATACCGAGCCACACAAGGAACCGTCATGAGCCTGTCCAAGACCCCGTCCCGCTATGGCAGCCTGTCCATCGCCATGCACTGGATCATGCTAGTGCTGATCGCCGCCACCTACTTCTGCATGGAGTACCGCACCAACTTCCCCAAGGGCAGCGATACCCGCGCGCTGTTCTCCCAATGGCACTTCATGCTTGGCCTGAGCGTCTTCGTGCTGGTCTGGCTGCGCATCATCGGCCGCCTCATCTACCCCACCCCGCCGATCGTTCCCGCGCCGCCGGCTTGGCAGATGATCCCCGCCAAACTGATGCACCTGGCCCTCTACGCCCTGATGATCGGCTTGCCGTTGGCCGGCTGGATCATCCTCAGCGCCGCCGACAAGCCAGTGCCGTTCTGGGGCATGGAGCTGCCGCACCTGGTGGACAAGAACCCGGACCTGGCCAAGCAGGTGAAGTACTGGCACGAGACCATCGCGGTCCTCGGCTACTGGCTGATCGGCCTGCACGCGCTGGCCGCGCTGTTCCACCACTACATCAGCCGCGACAACACCCTGGTGCGCATGCTGCCGGGCAAGGGCGAGGCGAAGCCGGAGTAACGGCGCGCGCAAGGCCCATACTGCCAGCTCCCCGTAGGAGCGGGCTCCGTCCGCGATCGGCTGGCCGCGCTTCCGGATTGGCCTGAGCGGCCGAAAACGGTCGCGGACAATGTCCGCTCCTACACCGAATCCCCCTGCCGGTATGGCAGTGCGGTGCGGGCCTCTTCGGCGTAGGCCAGGATGCCCGCCCTCTCCCCCGCCAGGAATTCTTCCACTGCCTCGCGCAGCCCCGGATGCCCCAGGCGATGCCAGGAGCGCGTGATCACGGGTTCGAAGCCACGGATCAGCTTGTGCTCGCCCTGGGCACCTGCATCGAAGCGCTTGAGGCCTTGGCCGATGGCGAAGTCCAGGCCCTGGTAGAAACAGGTCTCGAAGTGCAGGCGGTCGAACTCCGCGAGACAGCCCCAATAGCGGCCGTACAACGTATCACCGGCTAGCAGGCTGAAGGCCATGGCGACGGGCCGGCCATTCTGGTGGGCGAATACCACGCGTATCGCCTCGGGCATGCGCTCACCGATCAGGCTGAAGAATTCGCGTCTCAGGTAGGGCGCCTGCCCGCGCACCTCGTAGGTACTGCTGTAGCAGGCGTAGACGAAGTCCCAGTGCGCCTCGGAAAGTTCGCGCCCTTCCATCCAGATAAAGTCCAGCCCAAGCCCGGCGACCTGCTCGCGCTCCTTGCGCAGTTGCTTGCGCTTGCGCGAGCTGAGCGCGTCAAGGAAGTCCTGGAAGTCGCGGTAGCCGCGGTTGCTCCAGTGGTACTGGCAGCCCAGGCGCTCCAGCCAACCATCGGCGTCACGCAGCAGCGCATCGGCGGAAGCATCGGTGAAGTTCACGTGCACACCCGAACAATGCCCCTCGTCTACCTCTCCCGCCAAAGCGCCGACCAGGCTCAGCGCCGCTTCCGGTGTACCCAGCAGGCGAGCACCACCGACCGGAGTGAAGGGAATGCCCACCAGCAGCTTGGGGTAGTACGGGATTCCGGCACGCAGGCAGGCGTCCGCCCAGCTCCAGTCGAACACGTACTCGCCGTAGGAGTGGCTTTTCAGATAGGCCGGCGCAGCGGCCAGCAGCCGACCGTCGTCGCCCAGCAGCACGCGATGGGACGGCTTCCAGCCGGTGCGGCCGCCGACACTGCCGCTGTCCTCCAGGGCGGAGAGGAAGGCATGGCGCAGGAACGGCTGGTCGTCCGGCAGCAAGGCATCCCACTGCTGGGTGTCGACGTCGGCGAGGCGGGAAAGGGTCTGGATAGGCATGGCCGACAGTCTGGCGCGGTGCGCCAACATTGGGAAGATTCGGGCAGGAAATCTCCGGCGAAGGTGACATTCACGTTCGTCGGTATCCGCCGGAAAGGCCTGCCGGGTGGACTATGGTGGGGGTTAGCAAGGCTTGCCGGCGCGCGTCGCCGGCCTCGTTCCGCCCGCGTGCGTCGCGGGCCTTTGGCACTCGCCAGGAGGACGTCCCATGAGCCTGATGCAATGCGAATATCGCAAATACACCATTACCGCCGACGTCATCGAGCATCCCGGCCTGCCCACCCCCTGGGCCGGCGGCTGCCATATCACCGCCCCTGACGGGCAGACCACCCGGCGCAAGACGCTGCCGGTGGAGTACGCCTTCATGTCGGACCTGGAGAAAGCCCAGCACGCCTCCATCGCCCACGGCAAGTGGCTGGTGGACCAGAACCTGGATCACGATCGCCAGTTGTTCTGATCAGCCGTTCACGTAGCCCGGCTCGTCACTGACCGGCACCTCCGACAGGCGCACCTGCAGCGCCAGGAACTCCTGCGCCGATGCCCGCCAGGTCTGCCCGCGCGCCCACTGCGCGCAGGCCTGGCGACCCAGCCCCAGTGCCCGCAGGCAGGCGCTGCGCAGGTCGGCATCCATCGCCCCGGTGACGCCCTGCTGCAGTACGTCCAGCGGCCCCGCCACCGGGAACGCCGCCACCGGCGTGCCACACGCCAGCGCCTCGTACATCACCAGTCCGAGGGTATCGGTCAGCGACGGGAAGACCAGCACACTGGCACTGCGATAGGCCTCGGCGAGTTCGTCACCATGGCGATAGCCGAGGAATTCAGCCTGTGGATAAGCCGCTTCCAGCTCGGCCCGCTGCGGGCCATCCCCCACCACGCGCTTGCGTCCGGGCAGGTCGAGTGCGAGGAAGGCTTCGAGGTTCTTTTCCCGTGCCAGCCGGCCGACGTAGAGGAATACCGGCTCCTCCAGTGGTGCGCCCACACCCGGCTGGAAGCGCTGGATATCCACACCTTTGCGCCATAGCGCGAGGTTGTCGAAGGCGTGCTCGGTGAAAGTGCCGCGCATTCGCTCGCTGCTCACCAGCACAGCCGCACTGGGTGCGTGGAAGCGGCGCAGGAAGGCATAGCTCCAGCCCAGCGGCAGCCAGGGCCAGCGGGTGTTCACGTATTCGGGAAAGCGTGTGTGAATGGCGCTGCTGAATTTCAGGCCGCGACGCATCAGCCAGCGCCGCGCGGCCCAGCCCAGCGGGCCTTCGGTGGCGAGGTGGACGCAGTCGGGAGCGAAGCCGGCAATCTTCTCTCCTACTGTCCACAGGTCCCACGCCAGCGGAATCTCCGGGTAAGTCGGGCACGGGCGGTGGCGAAAGTCCTGCGCAGTGACCAGGCCGACCACGTGACCCAGCTCTTCCAGCTCGCCTATCAGCGCCTTAAGGCTGGTGACCACGCCATTGACCTGCGGTAGCCAGGCATCGGTAACGATCAGCAGCCTCATGCCGCCGACTCGACCACCGCGGGCTGCTCAGCACGCGCCTGCTCTTCGGCCAGTCGATAGAGCTGGATGCTGCCGTCCCAGTGTTCGATCAGCGCCGAGCAGGATTCCACCCAGTCACCGCAATTGAGATATTCCACTTCGCCGATCCGGCGGATCTCCGCATGGTGGATATGCCCGCAGACCACGCCATCGAGGCCGCGTTTGTGCACCTCATGTGCAATGGCCTGCTCGAAGTCGCTGATGAAATTCACCGCCGTCTTCACCTTGTGCTTCAGGTAGGCCGACAGCGACCAGTAGCCGTAGCCATAGCGGCTGCGCCAGTGGTTGAGCCAGCGGTTCAGGGTCAGGGTGAATTCGTAGGCAGAGTCACCGAGGAAGGCCAGCCATCTGTGGTAGCGGGTGATGACGTCGAACTGGTCGCCGTGGATTACCAGCAACTGGCGACCGTCGGCGGTGGTGTGGACGATCTCGTCCACCAGGCGGATGTTGCCCAGCAGCAGCGAGGAATAGCGGCGCAGGAACTCGTCGTGGTTGCCGGTGACGTAGATCACCTCGGTGCCGCGCTTGCTCATGGTCAACAGGCGGCGGATCACGTTGGTGTGCGCCTGCGGCCAGTAGATGCCACCGCGCAGCTTCCAGCCGTCGATGATGTCGCCCACCAGGTAGATGCGGTCGGCGTGGTAGCGTTTGAGAAAGCCGGCCAGGTGCTCGGCCTGGCAGTCGCGGGTACCGAGGTGGACATCGGATACCCACAGGGTGCGTACCCGTTGCTTCTTCGTCGGCGTCATGCGTTGCGCGCTGCTCATCGTCGGCGACCTCCAGTGGGGTTTCTCCGAGTGTCGACCCACGGGGTGAAGCGAAGGTGACCGGCTGGCGACAGTCCCGTGACAGCCCGCAGCGCGCTAGACTGTCAGCCTGCCCGCCAGCACGAAAGCCGCCTTGCATGAGCCAGATCCTCTCCCTGCGCCACTACAGCCACGATCACCTCGCCCACAGCCACAGCCATGCGCAGCTGGTGCTGGGGCTGTCCGGCAGCCTGGATTTCGAAGTGGGCGGACGCGGCAGCCTGGTGACCCGGCAGACCTTCGCCGTGGTGCCGCGTGACGAGCACCACACCTGCGCCAGCCCAGACGGCAGTCGCTGCCTGGTGGTGGACCTGGAAGACGAGGAAGACCTGCTCGGCAGTCTCGGCCTGCACGGCGATGCTGGCCGCCGCCTGCTGGAAACCCCCGGTCAGCGCCTGCTCAGCAATGACCAGGCACAGCTGGTGCACTGGCTCGCCGGCAGCTCGCTGCATGACCCGGTGCTGGCACGTCAGGGCGCCATCCTGCTGCTCGCCAGCCTCGCCGCCGGCCAGCAGCGCATCGAGGAACCGGCACAACTGCCGCTGGCCAGCCTCGACAGCTTCATCGACCGCCACGCCGCGCATCCGCTGCAAGTGGCTGATCTGGCGCGGCTCGCCGGGCTGTCCGCCGCGCGCTTCCATGCCCGCTTCCTTGCGGAGACCGGGCAGACGCCCATGGACTATGTGCGCCGGCGCCGCCTGCAACTGGGCCGCGACCTGCTGCGTGGCTCGCACCAGTCGGTCGGCGAGATCGCCGCGCAGGTCGGCTACGCCTCACAAAGCGCCTTCACCGCCGCGCTGGTGCGCCAGTTCGGCACCACACCGCGCCAACTGCGCCAGCAGGCGCGCGACAATTCCCGCTAGCCGCGCGACAGACAGCCGCGCGCCCAGGGCCTAGACTGCCGGCCATCGAACCGGATAACCCAGCGGGAGCAGCGATGTCAGCAGACACCATCGAGTGGCAGGATTTCGAGCGCGTCGAACTGCGCGTGGGCACCATCGTCCAGGCAGAACCCAACGTGAAGGCGCGCAAGCCCGCCTACGTCCTCCGGGTCGACCTCGGCCCCCTGGGGATCAGGACCTCCAGCGCGCAGATCACCGCGCATTACGAAGCCAACGAGCTGATCGGTCGCCAGGTGCTGTGCGTTTGCAACTTCGAGCCCAAATCCATCGCCGGGGTGCGCTCGGAAGTGCTGGTCACCGGCGCCTACGACAGCGACGAGAAAGTGGTGCTGGCCGGTTTCGACAAACCGCTGCCCAATGGCGCGCGCCTGGCCTGACGTTCGCTTCACCGCGTGCCGGCCGACCCGGCGCGCCTTTCCACTTCCAGACAAGGCCCCGCCACAGCAGTCGGCGAGGACTCCGGCATGAATCGCATTACCCAGCTCACTCCCCGCGGCGCCCTGGTCGGCCTGCACATCGGCGCCCTGATGTTCGGGCTGTCAGGCATCTTCGGCAAACTCATCCTCGCCGGCCCGCTGGTCATCGTCTTTGGGCGAGCCTTGTTCGGCTCGCTGTCACTGGCCGCGGTGTTCGCCGGGCATTTGCGTCAGCAGCAGCGTCCCGGGTTGAAACAGGCGGCCATGCTGCTGGGCGGCGGCGTACTGCTGTGTACGCACTGGTTGACCTTCTTCCTTGCGGTAAAGGTGGGCAACGTGGCCGTGGCGACGCTCGGTTTCGCCAGCTTCCCGGCTTTCACCGTATTGCTGGAGGGGCTGCTGTTCCGTGAGCGCATCCGCAAGGGCGAGTACCTGGTGGTGGTGTTGGTGTGTATCGGCCTGGTGATGGTCACCCCGACCCTGGACCTGCGCGACGGCGCCACTGCCGGGCTGCTCTGGGGCACCCTCTCCGGCCTGCTGTTCGCCCTGCTGTCGCTGGCCAATCGGGTGAGCGTGCGCGGCATCGACCCGATCCAGGCGGCGCTGTGCCAGAACCTGACGATCATTGCCTGCCTGCTGCCGCTGGTGCTGCTGGAACTGCCATCGATACGCGGCATGGATTGGCTCTGGCTGGTGGCGCTGGGCGTGCTCTGCACCGGAGTCGCCCACAGCCTGTTCGTCGCCAGCCTGCGCTTGATCAAGGCGCGCACGGCGGCGGTGATCTTCGCCCTGGAGCCGGTCTACGGCATCGCCTTCGCCGCCGTGCTGTTCGGCGAGGCCCCCAGCCTGCGCATGCTGGCCGGCGGTGCGCTGATCATCTTCGCCACCTTCCTCAGCGCGCGCGGCTCGCACTGATCCTTGCCCCGACGTGTCGGTCCTCCTGCGGGGTCGTGCGGCGTGACGGGCAGAAAGGGAAGGCCGCCCCGCAGCGCGCGAAACTCGAACCTTGCCCCGGGGAGGGAATGCCAAGGGTTCATCGCACGACAACCTGCGTGGCGGCCTGTTCGGTGTGGTGTATGGGGATATTGTCTCGCGCCCAGCGGTAGCCGAGTGTCAGCACCGGGTAAAGACTGGGTAAAAGGCCCGATACAAACGGTATCAACCCTGTTGCAGCAACCAGTGACAATAGCGCTGCACGCCCTCTTCCACGCCCATCATCGGCGCGCGGTAACCCGCCTCGCGGAGGAAGCCGATATCGGCGCAGGTGTAGCACTGGTATTTACCGCGCAGCCCGTCCGGGAACTCGCTGTACTCCAGCAAACCGGCGCGGATCGCCGCGTCCAGGGTCAGCGGCTGCAGGTCCTGCTGTTCGCGCAGGGTGTTGATCACGGCCAGGGCCACGTCATTGAACGGCTGGGCGCGGCCGCTACCGAGGTTGAAGATGCCACTGCGCTCGGGGTTGTCGAGGAAGTGCAGATTGACCTTGGCCACGTCCTCCACCGAAACGAAATCACGCAGATGGCCGCCGGCAGGGTAGCCGCCGTACTCACCGAACAGCCGCACCTTGCCCGTCTCGCGGAACTGGTTGAAGCAATGGAAGGCCACCGAAGCCATGCGCCCCTTGTGCTGCTCGCGCGGGCCATAGACGTTGAAGTAGCGGAAGCCGGCCACCTGGGTGCGAGCAGTGGACAGCGCCTTGCGCACGCGCTGGTCGAAGAGGAACTTCGAATAGCCGTAGACGTTCAGCGGCTTCTCGCAAGCGCGCATCTCGCGGAACTCGTGCCCGCCGCCATACACCGCCGCCGACGAGGCATAAAGGAACGGCACGCCCAGTGACAGGCTGGCGTCCAGCAATTCGCCACTGTAACGGTAGTTGTTGTCCATCATGTAGCGCCCGTCGCGCTCCAGGGTGCTGGAGCAGGCGCCCTGGTGCAGCAGCGCGCGTACCACGCCAAAATCGCCGCGGGCGTAGCGCTCGATGAAATTGCGCTTGTCGAGGTAATCACTGATGTCGCAGTCGGCGAGGTTGGCGAACTTGTCGCCGTCGGTCAGGTCATCGACCGCGATGATGTTGGTCTCGCCGCGCTGATTCAGCGCCTTGACGAGGTTGCTGCCGATGAACCCGGCAGCGCCTGTGACGATGATGCTCATGGCGGGCATCCTTTGCGGAGAATGGATGCCACCAGACTAAAAGCGGGACACAGGTCTCCTTTTGATATGAAGCAAGGAAGTTAGCCAGCTAACGAAACTAATTAGCCGCCGGTAGAGCGACGGCTCAGGGCCGGTCGCTGTGGCCCAGGTCGCGCTGCGGATCGATGCGGTCGCGCACCCGCTGCTTGAGCACCTTGGCCTCGGGGAAGCCGCCGTCGGCCTTGCGCTCCCAGATATGCTCGCCGTCACAGGTGATCAGGAAGACACCACCAGTGCCCGGCACCAGGCTGACCTTGCCCAGATCGTCGCCGAAGGTGCTCAACAGTTCCTGGGCCAGCCAGGCGGCGCGCAGCAACCATTGGCATTGGGTGCAATAGGTGATGACGACTTCGGCTTTGGCTTCGGACATGAATCAGACTCTGCTGTAGGACGCGACCCTATAATACCGGTCTGAAACGCCCTTCCGGACACTTCTCTTCATGCGCCGATTGCTGTTCGCCCTGCTACTTCTCCTACCCCTCGGCACTCTGGCGGCGAACATGCCGCAGCCCAAGATCGGCCTGGTCCTTTCCGGCGGCGCGGCGCGCGGCCTGGCGCACATCGGCGTGCTGAAGGCACTGGACGAACAGGGCATCCACGTCGACGCCATCGCCGGCACCAGCATGGGCGCGGTGATCGGTGGCCTGTACGCGGCGGGCTACACGCCTAAAGAGCTGGAGCAACTGGCCCTGGAACTGGACTGGAAGCAGGCGCTGTCCGACTCGCCGCCGCGGGTCGACGTGCCCTTCCGCCGCAAGCAGGACGACCGCGATTTCCTGGTGAAGCAGAAGCTCAGTTTCCGCGATGACGGCACCCTCGGCCTGCCGCTGGGCGCGATCCAGGGGCAGAACCTGTCGATGTTGCTGGAAAGCCTGCTGGTCCACACCAGCGACACGCGCGACTTCGATCAGTTGGCGATCCCCTTCCGCGCAGTCGCCACCGACATCGCCACCGGCGAGAAGGTGGTGTTCAGCAAGGGCCACCTGCCCCAGGCGATCCGCGCCAGCATGTCGATCCCGGCGGTATTCGCGCCGGTGGATGTCAACGGCAAGCTGCTGGTGGACGGCGGCATGGTCGACAACATCCCGGTGGACGTAGCTCGGCAGATGGGCGTCGACGTGGTCATCGTGGTCGACATCGGCAACCCGCTGGCGGATCGCAAGCAACTGCTGACCGTGGTGGACATGCTCAACCAGTCCGTCACCCTGATGACCCGCAAGAACTCGGAGGCACAGCTGGCCACCCTGAAGTCAAGCGATGTGCTGGTACAGCCACCGCTCAGCGGCTTCAGCTCCACCGACTTTGGACGCGTACCGCAGTTGATCGACGCCGGCTACCGCGCCACCAGCATACTCGCCCCGCGCCTGGCGACGCTGCGCAAGCCCGCCGATACCGAGGCGCTGGCCCTGAGCGAAGCGCGCACGCCGGGTGAGCGCCGTCCAGTGATCGATCGGATCGAGGTGGAAAACAACTCCAAGGTCAGCGACGACGTCATCCTCCACTACATCCGCCAACCGCTGGGCGAACCGTTGGACCTGGAGCGCCTGCAACGCGACATGAGCACACTCTACGGCCTGGACTATTTCGACCAGGTGCAGTACCGCGTGGTACACAACCAGAAAGACAAGGCCGGCAAGGCCGGCAACGCGCTGGTGATCCATGCCTACGGCAAGCGCAGCGGCACCGACTACCTGCGCCTGGGCCTGAATCTCTCCGACGACCTGCGCGGCGACAGCACCTTCAACGTCGGCGGCAGCTACCGCATGAACGGCATCAACCGCCTTGGCGCGGAGTGGCTTACGCGCCTGCAATTCGGTGACCGCCAGGAACTCTACAGCGAGTTCTACCAGCCGCTGGACGTGGGCTCGCGCTACTTCGTCGCCCCTTACCTGTTCAACCAGGCGCAGAACGTCGAGGCCACGCAGGACGACGATCCCATCGCCGAATACCGCCTGGAGCGCTACGGCTACGGCATCAACCTTGGCCGGCAGATCGCCAACAACGGCGAATTCCGCCTCGGCGTCGCCCAGGCCTTCGGCAAGGCCGACGTACGGGTGGGCGAGCAGGACCTGCCCGACTACCACTTCAACGAAGGCTATGCCCAGTTGCAGTACTCCTTCGACACCATGGACAACGTGGACTTCCCCCGCGAAGGCGAGAACATCCAGACCTCGTTCCGCGAGCACACGCCGTCCCTGGGCGATGACGACCGCTACCGGCAGTGGGATATCCAGTTGGACAAGGCCTTGAGCACTGGTCCGAATACCTGGGTGCTGGGCGGAGGCTACGGACGCACCCTCGACGACGCCGACGTGGTGGTGTCGAGCTTCCTGCTCGGCGGCGCGCGGCAGCTCTCGGGCTATCGCCAGGACGCGCTGTCCGGGCAGAACTACAGCCTCGGGCGGGTCATCTACTACCGACGCATGACCGAGCGCTCCTTCCTGCCGCTGGACTTCCCCTTCTACCTGGGCGGCAGCCTGGAGCGCGGGCGGGTCTGGAACAACGACAACAGCTACGACACCGGCTACGTCAACGCCGGCAGCCTCCTCATGGGCTTCGAGACGCCGCTGGGCCCGCTGTCCTTCAGCTACGGCCTGAACGATGCCAGCGAGCACGCGGTGTACATCAACCTGGGGCGCAATTTCTGAGCCTTAGCGCAGAAGGAACCGGCAACCTGTAGGAGCGAGCTCGCTCGCGAACGGCGTTTGCCGACGGGTTTGCAGGGAGGTGGTTCGCGAGCACGCTCGCTCCCACAGACGGACTGATGCTACGGCCGGCATGGCCACCCTTTATTTTCCTGCCCTAATAAAAAGCCCGGCATCGGCCGGGCTTTTTATTAGGGCTGCGGATCAGGCGATCAATGCCAGCAGTTCGCGCGCTTCGGCCTTGGCCTTGGAGTCGCCGCTGGCGATCACCTGCTTGAGGATGCCGTAGGCCTCTTCCAGATTGCCCTGGTCGATGCACTGGCGGGCGCGGTCGAGGCTGGCCAGCAGTTCGTCGTGCTCGTGGCCGATGTCGTCCGGCAGGTCGAAGGTCAAATCCTCGTCCACCTGGGCCTTGCGGCCATGGCCGAACATTTCGCCGTGCTCCCCCAGATCCAGCTCGGTGATTTCCGGCAGCTCATGCAGGTTGCTGCGGAAGTCCGACGGCACGTCCTGTGCGGCCTTGGAAGCAGCCTTGCCCTGTTTGGGCGACTCGAAGGGGTTGTCGAGCTTGTCCCAGTCCAGGTCCAGCGACAGGTCGCTGAGGTTCATGGCGAAATCCGGCTGGTCCTGCGCGGCCCTGGGCTGCTCCAGGGGGGCGGCCACGGGTTCGCCCAGTTCGAGGTCGTCCCAGTCGGTGAGGGTCTCGCCGGTGGGCGGCTGCAATGTATCTTCCGGGCGAATCATCATGGCCGGGTAGCGGGACTTGAGCTGATCGATCTGCTTCTGGTCACCGCCCGCCGCCACCAGGGCGCGCTCTTCCTCATGGAAGCCGACCACGTCACCCAGTTCGGCCAGCACGAGCAGCAGCTTCATGCGCAGTTCGCGGCGGCTCGGCTCCGCATTGACAGCCTTGCGCAGCATATCGCGGGCCTGATTGAAGCGGCCGTAGGCGATGTAGATATCCGCACCTTCGAGGCTGTCCGCGCTGGCCGCCGGCAGGCGAGCGACGCCCGGCTCGGGCGTGGCGACGACCACCGGGTGCGGCACCGGAACCGGAGCCACGACGGCGGCGGCCAGCGGCTTGGCCTGCGGAAGCGGCCTGACCGGCTCGGGCGCCGCCGCACGCAGCGGCGACATCTCGATCGGTTTTTCCTCGCGCTTGCGCCGCGCGAACAGCAGGCCGACCAGCAGCGCGCCAAGGGCGCCCACGCCAACCCAGGGCCAGTAGTTGAAACCGGAACCCTGCGCATCCTGTGCCGGGGTCGTGGGCTGGGCAGCACTCGGAGCGCCAGCGTCCTGCGGTGCCGGCGCCACGCCATTGGGGGCTGGCACGGCGTTGGTCGGGGCATTGTCCGACTGTGCCACGGTGGCCGGGGCGCTGCCGGCGGCGTCCGCGCCCTGCCGGCGGTCCAGTTCGGCCTGCAGTGACTGTACCTGCTGGTCACGGCTCTGCAAGGCCTGCTGGAGGGATTCCAGTTGCTTCTGCAGGGCATCCATGCGCTGGTTCATCTGGTCGCGCTGGGCGTTGGCCAGGAGCAGGTCGGCCTCGACCTTGGCGAGATTGGCATCACCGCCAGGTACCGCGGGAGCGGCATTCGCCTGGATCGGCGCCTGGGCGCTGGCCGTGGCGGCAGCCGGCGCATTGCTGGCGGGCTGCTCGACTGCGGACGAAGGCGCGACAGCAGCCGGCTGAGAAGCAGGCATTGCACTGTTGCCGGCTCCGGCAAGCTGCTGGCCCTGCGGCAGGACCAGCGTCTGGCCGACCTTCAGCCGATGCGGGTCACCGTTGACGAAGGCCTGCGGGTTCAGCGCGACGATGCTGTCCATCAACTGTGCCCGGGAGGCACCGGAACCGCTCAGCTGCGAGGTGATCTTCCACAGCGTGTCATTGCGCACCGTGGTGTAACGGCCGTCTCCCGCCGGCAGAGGCGGCCGTGCTGGCGAGCTGCGTACAGGTTCCGCGCGGTAGCTGTCGGGTCGGTAGTTGGAAGACCGCGAAGGCGCCGCTGCGCTCAGGTTGGCGGCCACGCTGCGATTGGCGCTGTTGTACTCCGGCGGGTCGAGCAGCACGGTGTACTCGCGCAGCAGGCGACCGTTGGGGCGCTCCACGGCGATCAGGAAATTCAGGTAAGGCTCGTGCACCGGCTGCGTGGACACCACCTTGATGTAGCCGCGACCGTTGCGGATCACAGGGGTGAAACGCAGGTTCTGCAGGAAGACGAAACGGTCGACGCCGGCGCTCTCGTAGTCGGCGGGACTCGCCAGTTTCGCAATGAGCTCATCGGAGGTCATGTCGCCGGTCTGCAGCAGCGCGATCTCGGCATCCAGGGGCTGGTTCAGCCCGGAATGCAGGGTGATATCCCCAAGGCCGAGGGCATTCGCGTGAGCGGAGACAAAAACCGACAGTGCGGCAAGCGTCAGCGGAATTCTATTTATTCGAGCCATAACCCCATCCCATTGTCCGGGTCTGCCATTCCCCTGACCGCCCGAAGGCGGCAGGCTCAACCTGTCCACACACTGGAACCATGCCGGACCGCAGACCGCAACGCACCACTCCTCTGTACCTTGCAGGGTACAGGCCGTCTGATATCACGGATTAGGTGTTGCGCTGGGTTTGGTCAAGATAAATCGTCGAAAAACCGGCGAATGGTTAAGGGGTGGATGGCGAGTGGCCAGCGATCCCGCGAGAGACCGCCAGAAAAATGGCTACTGTACCCGAATAACGTGATGAATTACTCAGTTTCGCTCGAGATTGCCGAGAATTCGACTGAGCGTTTTCTGACAGAGCGCGATTTCTTCCTCGGAAATGCCGGTGAGCACTTCGTTGCGGACAGCGGCCGCAATGTTCTCGATATCGGTGATGAGTACGTCTGCCTTGGGGGTCAAGGCGATGCGCTTGGCGCGGCGGTCTTCGGCGACAGCCTGGCGACGGACCAACCCTTGGGCCTCGAGGCCGTCGAGCAGGCGCGCCAGGGTGGGACCCTCGACGCCGACCGACTGGGCCAGCTCGCGCTGGGTGGGTGCAGCGGAGTGGCGCGCCAGGTGCAGCAGCACCAGCCAGCGCGCCTGGGACAGGCCAAGGTGACTGAGACGGCGGTCGAGTTCGGCCCGCCAGGCACGCGAAGCCTGGGCCAGTTGGGTACCGAAATAGTGCTTATCGTTATCTGACATTGTCGTGCAAAGTTCGGAAGTGAATCGGCTAAGTTGATTTGACTAATTATTAGCCAGCTAATCAAGCCCGTACAATGACAGATTGTCGCAGGGTGTGACGCTTTGCCTCACCACTTGGCGTACTGGTCCTCCACGAAGCCCCAGAGATTCTCGATGCGCACCTCGCCCCGCCCTGCCGGGCGCAGCACGCCGGTGAAGCGCCCGAATATCTGCTTGAAGTTGCTCGCCAGCACGCCGAGGTTGAGACGCTCCTGATGCAGGCCGTGGGCCTCGAAGCGCAATTCGACCTGGCCGTCGAAGGAGCGGATGGTCCAGGGCTTGAGCGGATGGTCGCGGTCGAACTCGAAGCGCACCGTGTCGACCTTCACCAGTTGGCCGTCGAGCCAGTAACAGTTCTCGGTGAAGCTGGTCTCGTTGACGCCGCACGACAGGTTCAGCCCGATACGCCGGCCCTGCGCCGCGCCGGACAGGCAGGCCCAGTTCCAGAAGGTTTCGCGGCGCATGTAGCCGGCGGACCAGTCGTGGTGCGCGTAGGCATCCAGCTCGCGCAGGTCGTAGTTGCCCAGCACGCAACGTACCTCCCCTTGGCAGTGCACGCCCGCCACCTTGCGCGCATAGACCCAGCCGTTCACCGCGGTCGGGGTGCAGAGGCTCATGGGTTGGAACGCCGGTTGCTCCTCGCTGAAGCGTGCGTCGATGCGGGTGCCGTCGTCCAGCTCGACCAGCAAACGCTTTCCGAAGGGCGAGGAGCTGTTCTCCAGGCGCAGCAGGTTGAGCCCCTGGCGCAGTTCGCAGACGCCGTCATCGGGCGCCTGCGAGAAGTGCGTCCCCATTCCCAGCGGGCACTTGAACTGGCGCTCGATCATCCGCCCGCTTTCGGGGTGGTAGAGGTAGACGAAACCGATAGTGAGCAGGCTCACATTCGCCAATGCGCAACCGCCGATCAGCGTCGGACTGATCAGGCCGAAGTACTGGAACTGATGGAAGCTGCGCCACTTGGCCAACGCGCCGAGGCGCCGGCCCATCGGCGAGCGGAAGTCGAAGTCGCGGTAATTGATGGTCGCCGGAGTGCCGGGAAAGATGCCGTAGTGCGGTTGGCCGTTGGGCTGGATCAGCTGCTGCATGGGCGCGGGCTCGGTGACGGAGTGCGGCGCATGCTAGCACCGCGTCGACGCGCCCCGCAGTCACACACGGCGCCAGCTCGGGGGACCGAATGGGCCATCAGGCCACGACCTGGTTGCGCCCGAACGCCTTGGCTTCGTACAGAGCCCGGTCAGCATGTTCGTAGATGCTGCGCAGCGGGTTGCCGGTTTCCGGCCACAGGCAGGAAACGCCAATGGACAGCGTCACCTCGTCTGCGGTCAGCGAGCCCTCGTGGGCGATGCCCAGCCTCTGTACTGATTCGCGCAACACCTCGGCGCGCTCCTTGGCCTCGCGCTCACTGGCGCCGTAGAGCAGCACCGCGAACTCTTCGCCACCCAGACGCACCGCGATGTCCAGCGGGCGCCGGGCGCAGGCCGCAAGCACCTCGCCGATGCGCTGCAGCACGGTATCGCCCGCCTGGTGGCCATAGCGGTCGTTGTAGGCCTTGAAGTGGTCGACGTCGCAGAGCAGCAGCGCCAGCCCGACGCTCTCGCGCTGGGCCTGTCGCCACAGGCGCTCCAACTGGCGATTGAAACTGCGACGATTGTGCAGGCCGGTCAGTGCGTCGTGCTCGGCCATCACTTTCAGCAGGCGGCTGATGAGGAAATGCTGGCGCGACTTGTAGTCCAGCAGGTAGCAACCCACCGCGCCGACCAGGTTGGCCAGCAGCAGGAACACCACGTTGCTGATCAGCTTGGCTGGCGGCAACCCCGCGTACAGCTCGAAGCCCACGTACGCCAGCAGGATCACCGAGGCGCAGCCCACCGCTTCGGCGAAGCGCAGGCCGATCAGGAAGTAGGCGGCCATGCTGACCAGCAGCAGGCCTTCGTAGGGATAGCTCTGGTCGACAGTATGGGCGATGCCGGCCACGGCCGCCGCGCCAATGCCGACGCTGAGGATGCAGGCCAGGCTCAGCGGCACCAGCAGATGGATATGCCGGCGCTGCAGGATCAGCCCGCCACAGACGGTCAGCAGCACCAGCACGCCGATACGGACGGCGAGCATCTCCCAGTGTTCTGCAGTCCGGATCAGAAGGAAGTCGATAGCCGCCAGCGCCAGCCAGATCAGCACACCGATGGTCAGCGCGGTGCGCTTGAGATCGAAGCTGTCTTCCAGCAGGTAATGGCGATACTGGGTCTCGAGGTCGGGCTCGAAACGCAGGCGGCGAAAGCCCCGGGAGAGCTGCTCGGCGTAGGCATTGGAGCGGACATCGTCCAGCCAGCTTTGTTGTTGTGACACGCTCACCTCTTCTCGTGGAGGTCTAAGTGCCACCATAGCGGTTCGGGACGGGCGTCACAAGTTTGTCGTTTTGTTCCGTCACGAATATGACGGTGCAGCGGGGCGCGGGTCGCGCCTGCGTCGTAGGAGCGGACCTTGTCCGCGAAGTCCCGCCGACGCTCCAGCACTGAAGGATGAACTCGTGTAGGAGCGAGCTTGCTCGCGAACGGGGTCGCGCGGGGGCGAAAGCAAGAACAGGGGACCCGGATATGACCCCTGCCCCGAGGAATTTCGCGGACAAGGTCCGCGCCTACGAGATCAAGAGCTTCTCGCTGTCAGACTTCCAGCTCGGCCTGCAGGGCGGCACGTACGCAATGCAGAACACCCAGCGGCACGCGGCCTTCGAACAGCTCGGCGATGGCGCTCACCGGAGGCAGCTCGCCGTCTTCGTCGAGGAAAGCGTCCTGTACCTCGCCCAGCAGCTCCTCGGGCAGGTCCAGCGCCTGCTCCAGGGTCAACTGCTGGCGGCCGATGGCTTCGGCCAGCAGGCTGTAGACATTCTTCTCGCTGCAATCGAGCTGGCGGGCGATCTGCGCCGGGGTCATGCCGGCGCGGGCCAGGGTCACCAGCTCGTGGCGCAGGTCGGTGACCGGGGCCGGGGTGTCCGGGGCCTTGTCCGATTCGGTGAGCACATCGAGGAAGGCGTGGCCGTAGCGCTCCAGCTTGCGCGCGCCGACGCCGCTGACCTGGGCCATGGCGGACAGCGTGGTGGGTTGGCTACGCAGCATTTCCAGCAGGGTGGCGTCGGGGAAGATAACGTAGGGCGGCACCGAGTGCTCTTCCGCCAGCTTGCGCCGTAGGGTTCGCAGGGCTTCCCACATCTCGCGCTCTTCCTGGCGCACCAGTTGGCTGGCCGGGCTGGCGCCGCCGGAGGAGGACGACTTGCTGCGCTGCGGCTTGGGATCGCGGCGCAGGGCCAGCGTCTCCTCGCCACGCAGCAGCGGACGGCAGGCTTCGGTCAGGCGCAGGCCGTTGAAGCCGTCCACATCCACATCGGCAAAGCCACGGGCAACCAGTTGGCGGAACAGCGTGCGCCACTCGTCCTCACCACGGGACTTGCCGATACCGAACACTGCCAGGTGCTGATGACCGACGCTGCGCACCTTCTCGGTGTCCTTGCCCAGCAGCACGTCCACCAGGTGGCCGACGCCGTAGCGCTGGCCACTGCGGTAGATCGCCGACAGCGCCTGGCGCGCGGGTTCGGTAGCGTCCCAGGTTTCCACGCCGTCGACGCAGATATCGCAATGGCCGCAGGGGTTGGGCATCACTTCATCGAAGTAGGCCAGCAGCGCCTGGCGGCGGCAGCGGGTCTCCTCGCACAGCGCCAGCATGGCTTCGAGCTTGTGCCGCTCGACGCGCTTGTGGCGCTCGTCGCCCTCGGAGTTCTGCATCATCTGCCGCAGCAGCAACACATCCTGCAGGCCGTAGGCCATCCAGGCGTCGGCGGGCAGGCCGTCACGACCGGCGCGGCCGGTTTCCTGGTAGTACGCCTCCAGGCTTTTCGGCAGGTCCAGGTGCGCGACGAAGCGCACGTTGGGCTTGTCGATGCCCATGCCGAAGGCGATGGTGGCGACCATGATCAGCCCTTCCTCGTTGAGAAAGCGCTTCTGGTGATAGGCGCGCAGGTCGTTGGACAGCCCCGCGTGGTAAGGCAGCGCCGGGAAGCCCTGGTTGGAGAGGAACTCGGCAACCTCCTCGACCTTCTTGCGCGACATGCAGTAGACGATACCGGCATCGCCCCGACGCTCGGCGAGGAAGCCCAGCAGCTGCTTGCGCGGCTGCTCCTTGGGCACGATGCGGTAGAAGATGTTCGGCCGGTCGAAGCTGGAAAGGAACTGCTCGGCGTTCTGCAGGTGCAGGCGCTGGATCATCTCCTCGCGGGTACGCATGTCCGCCGTGGCGGTCAGGGCGATGCGCGGCACCGCCGGGAACAGCTCGGCGAGCTGGCCCAGTTGCAGGTATTCGGGACGGAAGTCGTGGCCCCATTGCGACACGCAGTGCGCCTCGTCGATGGCGAACAGGCCGATCTGCAGGCGCTGCAGGAAGGCCAGCATGCGCGGCTGCACCAGGCGTTCCGGGGCCAGGTAGAGCAGCTTGATCTCGCCGCGCAGCAGGCGATCGGCGATCTCGCGCTGGGCCTCGAGGCTCAGTGAGGAGTTCAGCGCCGCCACCGGCACGCCCAGCTCGTCCAGCGTGGCGACCTGGTCCTCCATCAGCGCGATCAGCGGCGACACCACCACCGTGAGGCCGTCGCGCAGCAACGCCGGGACCTGGAAGCACAGCGACTTGCCGCCGCCGGTGGGCATCAGCACCAGGGCATCACCGCCGCTGGCCACGCGCTCGATGATCCGCGCCTGATTGCCACGGAAGGCGTCGTAACCGAAAACGTCTTTGAGGATGCGCTGGGCCTGGTCGAGCATGGGGGACTCCGAATGAAGCCGGGCATTATACGCAAGCGATCCGCCAGCGACCGGCACCTTGTCCGGGAAACTGCGGAAAAATCCGTCACATGCGTCCGAGCTCTGCGTCGGAGCCCTGCGTCGGCGCGGGCTGCACGGGCATTTCGCTTTTGCCGCGGGCCCCCGGAAAGACTACAATTCGGGACCGATCACCTCCGAGGTAGTACCCGATGTCCTTCGCCGACCAATTGTCCCGCCTGCAAGCCTTTCTCGATGCCGATGACCTGCACGAGGAAGCCTTGGACTACGTGGCGGCACACGGCTACCTGACCGCCCTGGCCATCTGCCCGGAGGAAGTCCCGGAGCGCGAGTGGATCGACGCCCTGTTCGCCGAGCCGCCGCACTACCGCAACGAGGAAGAGCGCACCCAGATCGAATCCACCCTGGTCCAGCTCAAGGCGCACATCATTCGTCAGATGGCCGGTGACGAGGAGCTGGAGCTGCCGTGCGAGCCCTACCTGGGCGACGAGCCGGACGACTCCGACATCCGCGGCTGGTGCATCGGCTTCATGGAGGGCGTGTTCCTGCGTGAAGCGGTGTGGTTCGAGCAGGCCGAGGAGGAAGTCAGTGAGCTGCTGCTGCCGATCATGGTCGGTTCCGGCCTGTTCGACGAACAGCCCGAGTTCGACGAGATCGCCCGAGACCGCGGCCTGGTGGATGACATGGTCGCGCAGATCCCGGAGCTGCTGACCAACCTGTTCCTGCTGTGCCAGGCGCCGGAAGAGAAGCCCGCTCTCCTCAAGCCCCGCACCCACTAATCGTTCGATGCCTGCGCGGCAAATCCGCCAGAGCCGCCACGCCTGGGTTCGCTACTGCCTGCTCGGCGTGGGCTGGCTCAGCGTGGCACTGGGCGTGATCGGCATTTTCCTGCCGGTGTTGCCCACCACGCCCTTCCTCCTGCTTGCCGCCGCCTGCTTCATGCGCAGCTCCCAGCGCTTCTACGACTGGCTGGTGAACCACCCGAAACTTGGCCCCTGGATTCGTAATTATCTCGACGGCGAAGGCATCCCGCTCAAGGGCAAGGTCTACGCCATCGGGCTCATGTGGTGCAGCATCCTGATTTCCGGTTTCGTCGTTCAGCGCCCCTGGGCCTGGGCGTTCATGCTGACCAGCGCGACGCTGGTGAGCATCTATTTGATCCGAATGAAAACACGTCGGTTGGATTGAGTTCTGAGCCTGGGCGAGCACCCTCTCCCTAACCCTCTCCCTGAAGGGAGAGGGGATTGTCTGGAGTGGCCTGAACGCCAGGCATTTTCCAGCTGACTCGGTTGCTGGCCGACGCGCCGTACGGCCCCTCTACCTTCGCGACCCTGCACCCGGTGGCGATGCGCCAGCGCAAGTTCCCGAAGACCGCCTAGACTGCACTCATCCCACATGGAGCGCTGGCGATGCAGCCATCCCGAGGAGCCCTCAGGCTGTTCGCCAGCCCGCTGCGTCTGCGGGCCGGCGTCCTGCTACTCGCGCTCCTCGCGCTGACCGCCGGCGCCGCCTGGAATTTCGACGCCATCCTGAAGAACGCCGAGCAGCAATATGGCGACCTGGGCACCGGCAAGGGCCGGATCCAGTCCTGGGGACGGCTGATCCAGGACAGCGAGAGCCTCGACGAGCCCGCCAAGCTCAAGGCGGTCAACGCGTTCTTCAATGGCGCCCTGGTATTCACCGACGACCGCACCGTCTGGCGTCAGGAGGACTACTGGGCGACGCCGGTGGAATCCCTCTACAAAGGCGCTGGCGACTGCGAGGACTACTCCATCGCCAAGTTCGTCACCCTGCGCCGCCTCGGGGTCGCCAGCGACAAGTTGCGCATCACCTACGTCAAGGCGCTGCAGCAGAACCAGGCGCACATGGTGCTTACCTACTACGCCTCCCCCACTGCCGAACCGCTGGTGCTGGACAACCTGATCCCGCAGATCAAGCCCGCCTCCCAGCGCAAGGACCTCCTGCCCGTCTACGCCTTCAACGCCGAGGGGCTGTGGCTGCCCGGCCCTGGCGGCGGCAAGCGCACCGGCGACAGCAAGAAGCTGTCGCGATGGCAGGACCTGTTGACCAAGATGCGCGCCGAGGGCCTGGACCTCGACGAGACGCGATAGGAGAAAACCGGCATGTCATTGCTCAAGCAACTGTTCCTGGCGATCTGCCTGTTCCTCGTGGTGGCCTTCGCCGGCAGCTTCGCCGCCAGCCTGGAAAGCTCCCGCGAGCAGATGATCAGCCAACTGCGCTCCCACGCCCAGGATGCCGCGACCGCGCTGGGGCTATCGCTCACCCCGCATGTGGACGACCCGGCGATGATCGAGCTGATGGTCAGCTCGATCTTCGACTCCGGCTACTTCGCCACCATCCGCGTGGTGAGCATTCCCGAGGGCAAGGTGATCGTCGAGCGCGACAGCGACACCCAGGACCAAAAGGTGCCGGGCTGGTTCGCCAAGCTGGTCAACCTCAAGGCCCAGGGCGGCGACGCGCTGATCATGCGCGGCTGGGAGCAGGCAGCGCGGGTCGAAGTGGTCAGCCACCCACAGTTCGCCCTGGCCAAGCTGTGGGACGGCGCACTGGGCAGCCTCGCCTGGCTGCTGGCCTGCGGGCTGGTCAGCGCCATCCTCGGCGGCTGGCTGCTGCGTACCCAGTTGAAGCCGCTGGACCAGATGGTGCAGCAGGCCCACGCCATTACCCGCCGCGAATTCCTCACCCTGCCCAAGGAGCCACGCACTCCCGAACTCAAGCGCGTGGTGCAGGCGATGAACCAGATGGTCGACAAGCTCAAGGCATTGTTCGCCGAGGAGGCCACCCGCAGCGAGAAGCTACGCGAGGAGGCCTACCAGGACAGCCTCTCGGGCCTGGCCAATCGCCGCCTGTTCGACGCGCGGCTGGATGCACAACTGTCCCCCAGCGAACAGAACGCCGCCGGCTATCTGCTGCTGCTGCGCCTGAATGACCTCGCCGGACTCAACCAGCGCTTGGGCGGGCTGCGCACCGACGCGCTGATCCGCGACGTCGCCGAGCTGCTGGAGCGTCAGCGCGAAACCCACGGCACCCCGGACTGGCTCGCCGCGCGCAGCCGCGGCGGCGAATTCACTCTGCTCGCCCCCGGCGTCGACAGCGCCAGCGCCGAACTGCTGGCCGATCAACTCAGCGCCGCACTGGAAAACCTGCGCGGCACCGGTGCCAGCGATTGCAAACCGGTGGCGCACCTCGGCCTGGCGGCCTTCCGCCCCGGCGAATCCGCAGCCAGCGTGCTGTCCCGAGCAGACCAGGCGCTGGCGCAGTCGCAATCCTCGCCGGACCGCCCCTGGCAACGCCTGGACAGCTCCGGCAGCCAACCCGCACAGGACTCCCGCGCCTGGCGCGAGTGGCTCGACGACGCCCTGCAGAAGGGCAAGCTGCAGCTGTGGTTCCAACCTGTGCGCACCTGCGCCGAGAACGGCGAACTGCTGCATCAGAAGGTCCTCGCGCGTCTGCTCGATCCCAAGGGCGAGGCCATTGCGGCCGGGCAGTTCCTGCCGTGGATCGAGCGCTTCGGATGGTCCGCGCGCTTCGACCTGGCCATGCTCGAACACGCCCTCGCCCACCTTGCCCAGCAGCCAGTACCACTGGCGCTGTCGCTCTCGGCGGAAACCGTGCGCAGTGCCGAACCCTTGCGCCAGTTGTTCGAGATTCTGCGTGCCCACCCGCAGGAAGCACAGCGGATGACCCTGGAAGTGGACGAACGCTACCTGCCGCCACCGGCCGAGCTGGAGAGACTCGCCCAATCGGTGCAGGAGGTCGGCGCCAAGCTGGGCCTGCAGCACTTCGGCGGGCGCTTCAGCCTGATCGGCAACCTCACCCGCCTGGGCCTTGCATACCTGAAGATCGACGGCAGCTACATCCGCGCCATCGACCAGGACAACGACAAGCGCCTGTTCATCGAAGCCATGTACCGCGCCTCCAACAGCATCGACCTGCCGCTGATCGCGGAGATGGTCGAGACCGAGGGCGAGCTGCAGGTGCTGCGGGAGATGGGGATTGCCGGGGCGATGGGGCGGCTCATCGGGGCGCCGAAGCCGTCGCAGCGCAATGGCGGGTAGACCGTCGGCCCTGCCGACGGATCGCAGGCATGGCCCGCTCATACGAAAGCCTCGCCGTTGCCTGGGCTTGGGTTTGCGCTTCAGTCTTTGTGGACTTCCAGTGAAACATCCGCACGCTCCGGACGGCCCCTTTCAGGAGGCCTCGTTGAAGCGGAGTTTCAGGGGTTGAGCGACATGGATGTCGCCAGAGCCACGATGGGCCAGGGATGGCCCGTCGTGGCGTGCCCCAGAAACTGCGCTTCACCGAGGGAATTTTTCGCCGAAGCGAAAAACCGGATGGAGGGGCAAGCCTTCTTGGTTACTTCTTCGGCGTCTGGAAGAAGTGACTCGCCGAGAGGCGAAACCAGATTTCATAACGCACGCCGAAGCGACGCAGTAACTCCAAGCCCCGAAGCATTGAGCGTAGGACCGGCGTTGGATCAGGTTCGCGAGCAAGCTCGCTCCTACAAAAAGGCAGACTGGCGTCTCAGTCCTTCTTGCTCTTCTTCGAACGCCCGTACGCCGCCTCCAGCGCATCGTTGATGGTCCTGAGCACCTTCACCCGCGCATAGCGCTTGTCGTTGGCCTCGATCAGCGTCCAGGGCGCTATCTCGGTGCTGGTGCGGTCGACCATGTCGCCCACCGCATCTACATAGAGGTCCCACTTGTCGCGGTTGCGCCAGTCCTCCTCGGTGATCTTGAAGCGCTTGAAGGCAATCGACTCGCGCTCCTTGAATCGCTCCAGCTGGGTTTCCTGGTCGATCGACAACCAGAACTTCACCAGCACGATGTTGTAGTTCGCCAGCTGCTCCTCGAAGTCGTTGATCTCCGCGTAGGCGCGCAGCCAGTCGGCGTCCGAAGCGAAGCCCTCGACCCGCTCCACCAGCACGCGCCCGTACCAGGATCGGTCGAACATGGTGAACTGCCGGCGCGCCGGAATGTGCCGCCAGAAGCGCCACAGGTAGGGCTGCGCGCGCTCCTCTTCTGTGGGCGCGGCAATCGGCACGATGCGGTACTGGCGTGGATCCAGCGCGTCGGTGACACGGCGGATGGCGCCGCCCTTGCCCGCCGCGTCGTTACCTTCGAACACGGCAATCAGCGAGTGGCTGCGCAAGCGCTTGTCGCGCATCAGCGTGGCCAGGCGCGCCTGCTCCTTGGCCAGTTGCTCCTTGTACTGGCTCTTGTCCAGTGACAGGCTCAGGTCCAGCGCATCCAGCAGGCCCTTGTTGTCCAGGCTGGACACCAGCGGCGCGGCGTGGGGCTGCGGGGTCGGGCGGTCCTTGCGCTTGAGCGCGGCCTGCAGGCTCTCGAGGATGGTGCGGCCGACCGTCAGGCTGCGGTAGCGCTCATCGGAACCCTCCACCACATACCAGGGCGCATAGTCGCGGCTGGTGCGGCGCAGCACGCGCTCGCCATAGCGTACGAACTTGTCGTAGACCTCGCTCTGCTTCCAGTCGATCTCGCTCAGTTGCCAGCTGCGGCTCGGGTCGTTCTCCAGCGTCTTGAGGCGTTCCTTGAGCTGCTTCTTGGAGAGGTGAAACCAGAACTTGAAGATCAGCGCGCCTTCGTCGGAGTACATCCGCTCGAAGCGCTCGGCATCGTTGATCAGGCCGTCGAGCTGGCTGTCCTTGATCTCGCCGGTGACGCGCGCATAGAGCATCTGGCTGTACCAGTTGCCGAAGAAGATGCCGGTCGTGCCCTTGGGCGGCAGGCGCCGCCAGAAGCGCCACTGCGGCGGCCGCGAGAGTTCCTCGTCGGTCGGCAGGTGGAAGCTTTCCACCCGGATCAGGCGCGGGTCCATCCACTCGTTGAGCAGCTTCACCGTCTCGCCCTTGCCGGCGCCCTCGATGCCGTTGATCAGGACGATCACCGGAAAGCGCGCCTGCTGCTTGAGCTCGTACTGCGCCTCGAGCAGGGCCTCGCGCAATACCGCGACTTCCTTCTCGTAGGTTTCCTTGTCGATGGAATGACCGATCTCGGCGGATTCGAACATGCACCTCTCCTTGTTTCGAAGTGAGTAAAAGGTAGCGGAAGTGACGCAGGCTGTCTGCGCGATGGATCGGCTAAACTGCCGCCTTCGTTTCCCTGCCCTGCCCTCCTTCATGCCAGACATCAGCAGCGCCCAGATCGACTGGGACGAGAACGGCCAGCCCAGTTCCCGCGTCTACGGCGACGTGTACTTCTCCCGCGACTCGGGCATCGCCGAGACGCACCACGTGTTCATCGACGGCAACCGCCTGCCCGAACGCTTTGCCGCGCTGCCTGCCGGCGGGCGCCTGTGCATCGGCGAGACCGGCTTCGGCACCGGGCTGAACTTCCTCTGCGCCTGGCGGCTGTTCGAAGAGCGCGCGCCGAGCGATGCGCGGCTGCACTTCGTCACCACCGAAAAGTACCCGGTGACGCGGGAAGACCTGCGTCGCGCCTTCGCCCTCTGGCCGGAGCTGGCGCCGCTGTCGGCGCAGCTGCTGGAGCAGTACGTGGCGATCAACCCCGGCTTCCAGCGCCTCGTCTTCGCCGCAGGCCGCGTGGTGCTGACCCTGCTGGTGGGCGACGTGGTGGACACCCTGCCCGAGCTGGACGCGCGCATCGACGCCTGGTTCCTCGACGGATTCTCCCCGGCGAAGAACCCGGAGATGTGGAACGACGCCCTCTATGCCCAACTCGCCCGTCTATCGGGGCCGGGTACGACCATCGCCACCTTCACCAGCGCCGGCTTCGTCCGCCGGGGGCTGGGCGCGGCCGGCTTCAAGATCCGCCGCACCCTGGGTTTCGGCAAGAAATGGGAGATGTCCCAGGGCGAATTCCTCGGCGTCGAACAGCCGGCCGGCAAACCCTGGTTCAGTCGACCTACGCGACCCAAAGGTGCGCGGGAAGCACTGGTGATCGGCGGCGGCATGGCCGGTTGCGCCAGTGCCGCCAGCCTCGCCGCCCGGGGCTGGCAGGTGACCTTGATCGAGCGCCATGCGGGTCTCGCCGAAGAAGCCTCGGGCAACCCGCAGGGCGTGCTGTACCTGAAGCTGTCCGCCCACGGCACCGCACTGTCGCGGCTGATCGTCAGCGGCTTTGGCCACACGCGGCGGCTGATCCAACGCCTGCAGAAGGGCGCGGAATGGTCCGATTGCGGCGTACTGCAACTGGGCTTCGATGAGGCCGAGAGCCAGCGCCAGACCCAGCTGGCCGAGGCCTTTCCGGCCACCCTGCTGCGCCAACTGGACAAGGCCGAGGCGGAATCCGTCGCAGGCATCGGGCTGCCCGCTGGCGGCCTGTTCTACCCCGAAGGCGGCTGGGTACATCCGCCTGCGCTGTGCCGGCATCTCGCGCAGCATTCGAATATCCGCGTGCTGACCGGCGAGGAAGTCCGCCTGCAACGCGACGCCGATGGCTGGAGCGCCTGGAGCGGCGAGCAGAAACTCGCCAGCGCGCCCATCGCCATTCTTGCCACCGCCGCCGAAGTGCGCCGCTTCGACGGGGCCCAGACGCTGCCGATGAAGCGCATCCGCGGGCAGATCACCCGCGTGCCGGCCACCGCCGAGAGCGCCGCACTGAGTACCGTGGTCTGCGCCGAAGGCTACGTCGCCCCGCCGCGCCACGGCGAGCACACCCTGGGCGCCAGTTTCGAATTCAAGCGAGACGACACTGAGCCATCATTGGAAGAACACCTGGGCAACCTCGACCTGCTGGCGGAGATATCCACAGACCTGACCGAGCGCCTGCAAATCGCCCAGCTCGATCCGGCGATGCTGCAGGGCCGCGCCGCCTTCCGCTGCACCACGCCGGACTACCTGCCGCTGGTGGGCCCGCTGGCGGATCGCGAAGCCTTCGCCCAGGCTTACGCAGTGCTCGGCAAGGATGCGCGCCAGGTGCCGGAAACGCCCTGCCCCTGGCTCGAAGGCCTGTATCTGAACAGCGCCCATGGCTCGCGCGGCCTGGTGACCGCACCGCTGGCCGGCGAGCTGCTGGCGGCCTGGATCGACGACGAACCGCTGCCCGTGCCACGCGCCGTGGCCGAAGCCTGCCACCCGAACCGTTTCTTCCTTCGCGACGTCGTGCGCGGCCAGAAGAACTCCTGAACACCTCGCGGTCCATCGATGGGATCGCGACCAGCCTCCAGAGCGGACCACCGACATGGATGCACTGCTGCTTGAATCCTCCGCCATAGGCCTGATCCTCGGGCTGCTGCTGGGTCTGACCGGCGCAGGCGGCTCGCTGGTGGCGCTGCCCCTGCTGCTCAGCCTGCACCTGCCGTTGCACGATGCCATTGGCGTCAGCCTTGGGGCCGTGGCACTGTCGGCGGCCATCGGCGCAGTACCGCGCGCACGGCAGGGCCAGGTGGCGTGGAAGCCGTTGTTCTGGCTGGTGATCACCGGCTGGCCGGGCAACGCTGTCGGCCAGTGGCTGGGCAAGCTCGTGCCGGACGCCTGGCTGATCGTCGGCTTCTGCCTGCTGGTGCTGTGGTCGGCCTGGCGCATGTGGCAGGGCTCCAGCCAGCCGCGCGCGTGCAGCCAACCGGTGCGCAACGGCCCGCTGCTGGGTGTGGGATTGGCGGTGGGGTTATTGTCCGGCCTGATGGGCGTGGGCGGCGGCTTCCTGATCGTGCCGGGGCTGTTGTGGTTCACGCCGCTGTCGATGCTGGCGGCGACCGCGACCTCGATGGCGGTGATCGCGCTGGTGTCCGGCGGTGGCTTCCTGCTCTATCTCACCCATGCACAACCGCCGCTGCCGTTGCTGGCGTGCCTGGCGGCGGGTGGCGCGCTCGGCGTGCTGTTCGGCAATCGCCTGGCGGTGCGCCTGGGCGGGGCAACGCTACAGCGTCTGTTCGCCCTGATGCTGGTGGCGGTCAGCCTGTCGCTGGCGGCGCAGAAGCTGATGACCTCGTAGCTTTCAAAACGCCCTAGAACTCTTCTTCCGCGGCGCCAGCCCCCGGCGTCTCGAACAGCTCGGCAGCGCGCAAAAGCCCGGCGAGGATCGCATGCTGCTCCCACTCGGGCAGGCCGGCAAAGCGCTCGAGGGCGTGCTCGGGCAATAGCGTCGGACCGTTGTGCAACGCGTGGGTGCCTTCCTCCTCCAGGCTCAGCCACTGCTTGCGGCGGTCATCGTCATCGCGCCGGCGCGTGAGCAACCCCTTGCTTTCCAGGCGGGTCAGCGCGCTGGAGATCGATGACTGCGATAACGCCACCTGCTGCGCCAACTGACCAGCGGTTATTTCCCCTTCCAGCTCCACCACCTGCAGGATCAACAACTGCAACGGCGTCAGTTCGCCATCGCGTCCCAGGCTCTTGGAATGCACTTCCGCCGCCTGCTGCAGCCGTCTCAGGGCCTGCAACATCGAGAGTGCGTGGGCGTTGCGCATCGAAGTCTTGCTCTCGGCCATCTCAGTCCACCTGCTGCTCCGTCACTTTTCCTCAATGAAATCAAATAGAACTCTCGCTAGATCACCGGGTCATCCCCTAAGGCGTCCTTGAGACGTCACCCACTTCATCCCCAACGGAGATCCGGTAAGGACATGTGCGGAATAGCAGGAGTACTAAACATGCGCTGTAAGGGGCATTCTAGGGCGTTCAAATACCCCTAGAACCCCCTCCAGATCATGAAAGTGGTACAGAAATTGGTACGAGCAAAACCCCCGCCTCGCCCGTTCTGGGCAACTACACCTTACCCTTTACCGGCGGCGATCCCGCCAACAGTTCAGTCTTGCGCGCGCTGTCCGAGGTAGTGCCGAACCAGAAGGCCATGACAACGCCCCAGGCTGTCGACAGGCTTCCTAGCATCAGCAAAAGGGCCTGGGAGTCTGACACCTTCAGCCAGTCGAGCATCATCCCTATCAAGATGCCGAAATAGCCAATGGTGACGATGATAGAAAGCGCAGCAGGCACCCAAGAGCGCTGCGCAATCTGCATGGCGCGGGCATCCTTCCTGTCACCAGCGGCCAATGCCTCCAGGTCAGTCACCTGCTTAAACCCAAGCGCCTGCATCTGTAGTGCGAATTCCTGATCGGCCTGCTTCAAGGCAAGCATCTGCTCAGGAGTGGCTCCGGATATGGCCTGCTTTACCGCGTCCGTGGTCTTTTCGGAGAGGCCAAGTGCTGAAGCCGCGGCTTCCACTGCCATGCCTCCGAGCGGGCCGCCAAGGGCCGTTCCAATCCAGGGAGAAACGGTCTTCACCACGGTTTTCCAGTCCATCATGCAGCCCCCAGCACGCTCTTGGCGCGCTCCCAGATAGCCTTGCGATCATCAAGCCCGTTCAGGCCGCCATTGATACGGCGCGTCAGCTTCTCGAAGTCACCAGAGTCAGCTATTTCATTCAGGCCACGATCTGCCCACCACCAGGCTGCAGAGGTAACAGCCCATTCCGGCTGCTCAAGCAACTCAGGTCTGGACAGCAGTGGAATTCCAAGCGCAGCAGCGACCTTGCGGTAGTTGTCGCGGCCTGTGATCTGAATCAGGCCGCGCCCCATGAAGCGTTTCCCGTCTCCTGGCTCTACGTTCCCGAGGTCCTTCCTGCCCTCATAGCCATTCTGCGCCCGCGTAGGCCCCCATATCTCGCGCGTATAGCGGAGTTGGCCAGATTCATGCCCGATCTGGGCAAGGAACGCCGCCTGCCGCACCGGAGAGTCGATCTTGTACCGCTGCATCGCCCTGTTGAGCGCAGGAACAAAAACGCCAGCTCTCTGGCTGGCGTTGGGGTAGATGCGCATAAGCTGCGATTCGGTGAATGACATCATTTATGCTCCAATTGATCATTCATGTATTGCTGCGTAGCATGCCTGGGCAAAATCCAGCGGAAGGACGTATGAAGAAGTTAACGAAAATATGCGCGGCAACTATCGTATGCGCATTGATGGCATGGTGGTCATTCAAAGACCCTCTAAAAATCGTCAACCAGTCGTTCTACGACCAGTTCTCTGAAAACCTAATCCTGTGCTCTATGCTGAATGAGTCAGGTGATAAAACAGATACAAAAACAAAGCTAGGAATAGTTGGTTATTTACCTGCACAGAATTGCAGGGATCAATTTTTCGACAGTTCCGCTGGGGTTGTTCTAAAGAAGAGAATGCTCTCAAAGGTTTCAGATGAAAACTGGTACAACGGTGTGTCAAGGAGCACGCAATCTTTCATTGTAGACACATCACTACAGAACCTTTACAAATTTGCTCCAGGTCAAAAGATTTTCATGCCTAACGGCCAGACAAGGTCAGTTGTATCTTTGTCTGGTGGATCAACATACCTGAACGTGAACTATTCAGGAGACATGCTTACGCCAGGAGAATTTTTAACAAAAAGAAAGCCTGCAGATATAACATCAAATCTAGCAGTTGGTGTTTACACATCACAAATAGGCGCTTCTGGTTACTTATATAGCAGGTTGTACAAACACTTCGGAGGAGTTGACATGCAACCATACAGACTCCTCTCATCCGTATTGACGGCTGTTGTTCTTACGATTCTCCTTGCCATGCTTTCAAAGGAATTCGGACTGCTAGCATCCATAGGGGCAGGAATGATCCTTATGGCATCTCCATGGTGGCTTGAGTTTTCTGGAAACCTTTATTGGAGTCCGTGGAACTGGTTCCTACCAGTTCTCGTGACAGCCTACTGGATTTCTAAACATGGATTAGCCAACGCCATAAGATCAAAGGCTTTTTTAGCCTTATACACTTTGGCGGTAGTTATCAAATGCTCATTCGGCTATGAATTCCTGCCTAGCGTCCTAATCATCTCAACACTTCCAGCGATTTATTTTGGACTGGCAAACAAGGATACCCCACAAGCTATAGCAAAGGCGTTCTTTATACTTTTCATTTCCGCAACAATCGGATTTGTAATTTCCGCATTGCTGCATGCGTATTTGCGCTCAGGTGTGATACTTGATGGCTTGCATGGAATTGCCACAGATGTTACGCGCAGAACATATGCCTCTGGAGCTGATGTTAGACCTGAGCTTGGCAATGGTGCAGATCTTATAGAAACTCTCTGGAGATATTTCGGAAGCTTCTATCAACCAATCATTGCCGGGGCGAATTTCGCATTCTCTTGGATATTTCTTGCTTGCATTTACATACAGGCAATTGCTGCCGTCTTCTATATAGGAAAACTAAGAGATATTGCTATTACGGCAATGTTCAGCATGACGGTGACAATGTCCTGGGTCGTGCTTGCTAAAGGGCATGCGGCTATGCACCTGCACATAAACCCAGTTTTATGGGTAATGGCATTCTTGCCCATGACTGGAGCGATACTGATGATGATGATCCAGAGAATCTGGATCAGCAGTAGTTCCCAGCGATCAGCAGGTTAGTACTGCCAGTACCTGAGTCTGTGGAAATACCTCGCCCCGATGCGCTTGTATTTCCACAGATGGCTACCCGGGTAGCACCTGCACCAACCACACGAACTAGGAATGGATCACCGTTGATGGCGCCATAGCCTCCAGCGTTTCCTGAGATCACTAATGATGTTGAGAGTGGGGTGTTCTCGAATCTGACACCTACACCATTTACCTCATCTAGCGCGTTTGATGAAACAGTGCACTCACTCAGCATCTGGTCACCACCAGCGATGCCAGTCCAGCCGCATTGCCGAATTCCATTATGCATGACCCTGATTGCCGTGCCGCCATTCATACGTACGCCTGTGCGCGCCTGTGCTGATGGTGAGTATGCCTTTATGTCGAACAGACTATTGCCGATGAAACTGACATTCTCACCACGTAGAAGCGCGCCGGCCATGAACAGGACGGAGGTAACCGCTTCGTCTGGGAGACCATGCCAATAATTCATTGGAACCGCGCTAACCCTGCATAGACCGCTTGCACGGTTATCACTGATATGGATGTTTGTGGACATTCCACCGCCAGCATTCTCGTTCAAGGTGACCATGCCGAGCGCGATTTCAGTAAGGCTGTTACCGATGATATTGATGTAATCGGCGCTATAGATTGCAAAGCCAAATCCCCAATAACCACTGCTAACCGAGTTCTGTATGAAATCTATGTGATGTGTGCGCCCGCTAACAGGGTTGTAATAGCTGGCTGCAAACGCATCATCACCAGGATTTAGGACTGTATTGCAAATCGCCTTGCAGTATCTACTTCCATGGCTGAAATGAATGCCATCTGCTTTCGGGGTATCGACAGTATTCCCCTGTGCGATGGAGTGTGCACAATGGTTGAACCATATCCCAGCAGTTCCACCATCTGTCCAGTTGTACAGAGCCCTTACATTTGCGCAATCCAAGAAATACATGCAGAACTCATTCCCTCGAAGAAGTGATCTTGGTTGCGAAAACTTAACGCCACTTACTTCGATGTTAGAGCCTCCTGTGACACGCAAAGTGTCTTGTCCTGCGGCCCCATCACTATGAACCTGCGCACTGCCTATGCCGCGAATGGAAAAATTACTGGCGCCAATCTGCCATCCACTTTTTACGTAATGCTTTCTGCGGATGGTGACTACAGTTCCAGGATTGGCTGCAATGTGCGTAGCCATTGCAGAAAATGCCGCTGAATCATCCGTGCCTGATACATCATTCCAGTCGCCTACAGCACCAAATAATTCAGGGGTAATATTCAGCATCAATAGGCTCCCAGCACAGCGCCTGCGACAAATTCCCCATCAACCAGGCGCATCCCCTGCCTTACATTTTCAGGATCTACCTCAACTAAATAGCGGATGAATTCAGGGGTAAACCGCTCTGAAATTGGTATTTCACGACCTGTGCGATCCTCCAGTAGATTCCATTCATCCTCGCCAATCCTTTCGCGCAATTCAACTGATGGAGCCTCATACATGGCTCCATGAATTACTTCCACGACCTCGCCATCATAGACATATGCGTATGCTTTCATCATGGATTACCAAACTCGTAAATGATCACCATGCCGGCGTTTCCACCACCGCCAGCCAATGCCGCAGAACTAGCCCCGGCACATGCACCAGATCCGCCAGAACCTGGAGAAGTACCGGGTAGGCCAGCATTGGTGGGGCCAACCCCTCTTCCACCACCTGCGCCATTCGTAATAGGGGATCCAGCCCCATATCCAGATACAGAGCCATTTTGGGTTGCAACACCTACACCGCCCGGAATTCCAGAGGCTTGCGTGATCGTCACGGCTCCCGCCACGCTCGGTGCTGCGCCTGGGGCGCCCCCGTTGTTAACTGCCGTGCTACTGGATGACACAGCACCACCTGCACTACCACCACTACCGCCAGGGATAGATACAAAGGCTCCGATTGACGTGGTACCGCCAGCAGTTCCGGCGCCACCAGCCGACGCGCCTCCTGGTGCGCCAATGGTCAAAGCCAAAGACGCGCCAACCTGAGCTGACGTGAGATAACCATTCCAGAAACCGCCAGAAGCACCTCCAGCGCCAATAGCACCTTGCGCGGCAACGGTCGCTACAGTTCCACCACCGCCACCACCGCCAGACGTGGCGAAGATGACGGCAAGTGTCATGCCGGCTGACGGTGTGTATGTCGCCGCACCTGCGGTGAAAAACGTCTTAGGCGCACCGATGAGCCGGCCTGGCTTATCGCGTAGAATTGCGATGTATGATGCATACGTGCGCAGGTAGTCATCGATCAGGCCTGGAGACTCGGAACCGGCCGGGCTATTCGCCGAAGCAGTCTGCGACAGATCGTTGATAGAAGAAGGTAGCGGCATGGCTTTCTTCCCAATAAAAAGCCCGCACTAGGCGGGCTGGAGGCGAGATGGAACTGAAAGGCGCCATCCTGAAGACGATTCAGGTAACAGGGCCGTTCGTTGGTTTATGGCTTATCGTTTCGTTCGAACATTTCCTAATCAGGCTCGCAAAGCGATACCTGCCTCGTGGAAGCAAGATCAGGAAGTTCGTTTTGTGGTCTAGAGCCGATGAGCCCGACGAAGTTATTCCGAAACGCTGAGCAGGCCAGGAGTAGTCAGAAGAGGAAGCCTGCTAGCCGCTTTCTGGACTGGCATGGGCGTCAGGAGACCGCTGCCTGAGTTTAGAGCTGCGCCAACATCTGACATTTGCTTGAATTTACCTAGGCCGGTAATGGCAATATTTATTGCTTTAGGAACTCCAGGAAGAGGTATTTGTTGCAGCATGCGCATCATATTCGCTGCCGTCGCAGAACCTGCTGGCTTTATCGGTGCATTATTGATATTCCCTGCTGCACGCAAAATCCTTTGGTAGTCATCCCATCCATTTTTCCCGAAGAGAACCTCACCTTTTTCTGGGCCTATCCTATCAAGGGCTGTTCGCAATCCTCTTGTTGTGAAGGTGCCTCCGGTTTCACCTTGCAA
Source organism: Pseudomonas nitroreducens TX1 (assembly GCF_000313755.1). Classification (GTDB taxonomy): domain Bacteria; phylum Pseudomonadota; class Gammaproteobacteria; order Pseudomonadales; family Pseudomonadaceae; genus Pseudomonas; species Pseudomonas nitroreducens_A. The sequence continues at coordinate 38,098 of NZ_AMZB01000137.1, forward strand.
TGTAGATGAATCGCGGATGTAGGCTTTTGCTGCATCACGCAACGAACTAAGCATGGGGACGCCTCGCTCAGCCTCGACTCTCGCTAGGCTATTAAGGTCATCCACGCGCATGGAGCTGATGAGATCAGGGAGTCTTTCAGGGGTATAACGACCCTTCAATACCTTTTCTACCAAAGGGTTGGACTCTTGGAATCTGAATCTGTCAGCAGCTGCTGCGCGCGCGGCACGGAATGCCTCTGCGATACCTGTATATCCAGCATCTTGTCCGCTAGTCGGCACAAGTTCACCGTTGAACGGAATAAGATCAGTAGACTGCGGGCCAGACAGCCCATTGCTAGGGCCAGAAATCCTATCGCTGCCAAATCCTGGCTGCGTAAAAACCCTGCTACCTTGCGGCTGAACGCCAGGATTGGGGCGCAGTGTAGCTGCAGCCGCTTCGCCATTATCAATCACATCAATTAAGTGATTTTTGACTATTCCGAGAGCCTTTGCCTCTGCTGGATCAGTAGTAGAGTAGATGCGCCCATTTATTGCCTGCAGGCGCTGCAGTGCAGTACCCATATCAAAAGGCTCTTTGCCTCCAGTAACGCGCTTAAACCAAAGCAGCGTGTCCTTTGGCAGTTTTGCGCCAAGCATTTGCTGGTCTAGATCAATAGATGCCCGATTTACAAATTGATGAGGATCAAGCGGAATATCGCGACCAGCAGTCGCTCTTGCTTGATTGTAGAGTGCATCAGCTTTGCTCTTAAGGGCAGAGTCATAGCCAGTAATGGCTTCCTCAAGCTTCTTGCCCATTTGATAATCAGATGCACTGCCAGCGTCCTTGGTAACACCTTGGACAAGCTTCTGGTTGGCATCCTTGAAGCGCGCAGCTATCTGGTCATCAACTGTATTGAGGTTATTTTCCAACCACCAATCCTTGGCATCACGAGTAACCCATCCGCGAGTCGGAGTTATGCCAAGAGAGTTGAAATCAGCAAGTCGTGCTAATTGCTTCTCATCTAGTACATCAAGATCTTCGACTGAACGCTTGCCAATCTTTATGATCTGCTTTTGTGCCTCTCTAGGTAGCGCATTAAAGTCGATGCCACTAGACGCTAGTCGAGCGGTTATTTCCGCCTGCATATCTCGAGTTGGAGTTAGGGCCGATTTAATCGAACCCGCAATCTTCCCGAGACCTCTCCCTAGTGCGAGGCCGGCACTCCCGCCAATTGCGCCCACTCCAGCATTTTGAATGCGGTCACCAATATCGCCAGGCTGCGAAAGCGCGCCCCAACCAGCGCCTACCGCTGCCGCTTGCTTGTAGCTAGCAGGGGAAATAACTGCATTCCCTGCAGCCTCAATGCCGCGTCCAGCAGCTTGCCCAAGCGCGCCAACGCCTCGTGCAGCACCAAGAAGCTTACCAGCACCCTGCAGCCCCTTGCCGCCGACGTACATCAATCCAGCCTGACCGCCGATATTGCCAATCAGCCCGGCAGGGTCACTCATAAGCTGCTTGTCTGCTTCTGGCATTGGCTCGGTAACAATGTGCTTGCCAATGACACCATCAGGAGTGAAGCCGACACCGAGCAGTAGGTCGTTAGTCGCTTTACCTGCGCCAATCATGCCGCGCTGCAGCCAGTTCGTATCTTCAAGATAGTTAGGCGATGCATCAGGCATTGAGGTAGGAGCCACCATTTTTGGCGCTGCCACACGAGGCGCAGATGCCTGCTCCTGCTCAAGACGGTGGCGAAACTCAAACTCTTCCTGCTCAGTCATTGGCTCATCCCCTGTTGACGCTTCCAGGCCTGATAACGAGCTTCTTTGTCCTGGTCAGAATAGGTGCCTACCGCCTGCTTCGGTTGTGGCTGTGCTGGAGCCGGCTGTTGCGTCTGACCGCTATATTTGTCAACGAGGATCTGCATAGCATCCAAGGCAGCCATGCGCTCCTCAACTGGTATAGTCGGATCGCTAACCTTGCCGGCCATCGCTTTGTAGTTCTCAACGTCTCGGTCAGACTGAGGGCCTTCCATGCGGGGCATGAACATCAGCATGTTCCCGCCAATGACACCAAGCTTGGCTGCTGCCTGCGCCTCTGGGCTGCTCTTGCCAAAAAAGCGCTTACCAGTATCACGGATAGCACCTAAGCCACTTGAAGTTGCATCAGGAAGGATCTTTCTTGCCTCTTGGATCATGCCGCCAAGCTTCTGCATATTTTGCTGGTTCTTTGCAGTCGCTTCCGCAAGTGGACCAGACATAACTTGGGCACCAAGCTCCGTTACGGCAGGAGTCGCAGAGCCAGTTCCCTTATCAATAAGGTAATTTTTACCGTCTGCGCCAACAACGATCTGAGTCCGCTGCGCCTGACGGTTGATGTTGTTGGCATCCTGCATGATCGCATTTTGCTGACGCTGGTTCTCAATGCCTGCCCAACCGCGGGCATTCGCAGCAAGTTCCGCGGGAGACATGCTAACGGCATACCCCTGGCCTGCAGTTGGTGTGACGAACTGCTTTGAACCACCCAGGTCTACCAACTGAGGGGCGACATAGCTGTCTATGCCATCCCCGACACGGTTGCCGAATTCGTCTAGCTGAATCGTCTGCTTGGTGCCGTTGATGCCTGGCACTTCCAGGGTGCGAGCAACCTTGGTCTTTCCTGCGTTAGGCGCCTGACCATATTTCGCGAGATCGTCAGGGGATACGCCAAGAGCAATGGCAGACTTCCAGTCAAATGTGGTGTTCCCGTCTTTGTCAGTACCATACAGAGTCGGTAGCTGCTCCATTTGACGCTGTTTCATCTGCATTGCCTGATTCTTCAGCGCATTCGACGACGCAGCGTTATACCCAGCCACGCCCGCCAGACCTGCAGTGCCAAGGCTATTGAGAGGCGCCCCACGGCGAGCCCCGGCAAGGCCGCCGAAAGCCGCAGATAGCAGCCCCATGCCAATCGGGGTATTAACGAAGTCGAGCAGCCCGCCAGAGTTCGTAGCCATATCAGAATCCCCCCATCATCCGGCGCTGCTGCATGGCTTGCTGCCTGCGCTGAATCAGGTTGTTCTGGCTGCCTTGAGCGAGTTGCGCGAGTGATTCTGGACCACCGGTAACTTGCTGTTGAGGCTGAGCCGCCAGAGGCTCCTGAGACTGCGTGGACAGAAGGCCTGCTGCCTGTTGCCCATACTGTGCAGCCTCCATATATGGCTTTGCTGCAGTATTGAAACTCGAAAGCTTGCTGCCCATGGTGCTGAGCAGGCCAGGTGACTGTCCGCCAGCGTAGGTGGCATTACCAACACCACCCGATACCACTGGTTGACCAACGCCATATCCGGCAGCACCAGGACTTGCTGCCGCTGCACCTTGACCGCCACTCAGGAGGCCTCCTGCCTGCCCAGCGCCATAACCACCTGCAAACATGCCCGCGATGGTGCGTGCAACGCCATGCATGGTCTTGCCCGGGCCTGTGTTGATACCCGCATCCTCGGCCTCACCATAGCGCTGCGGAGCCGCGCCTCCCCATTGGTCAACGAGTGGCTTGTCATCAGTTCCGAGGACCCCATTCCACATCTTGGTGGAGAATGGGTCTGCAGAGCCGTATAGGAGGCGAGCAGGGTTATCTTTGATCTGATTCCCCATGCCTTTCAGGTTGAACAGCTCAAAGCTGCCTACATCACCAAGCCAGCTCATTTCCCACCCCCGGACGATTTAGTAGTAGTGGTGGTGCCAAGTCCAGACCCGAATACACCTGCCATCGCGGCAAGCTTCTTATATGGGTCGTTCTGCTGATCCAGATAGTTCTGGTATTGCGCATCCAGCTTCTGCTGTTGGTTGTCTTGATACATATTCGCGGCGTTCATGAAGTTGTTTGCAACGCCGAGCTGCTGGTTTTCATAGCCTGGAGCCAATCCAAGCATCTGACCGCGTAGAGAGTCGTTCCTTGACGCATAATCCTGACCAAGCCCAGCGTTGAACTGGTTGGTCTGCAGGTTTCGATTGATCTGACTTTCTGCTAACTGCTGTTGATTGCCATAATCCTGCATGCGCATCCCAGATGCAGTATTTGCAAGATTCTTCGTCAAATCATTCATGGCGTTCTGAGTTGCAGCTTGCGCTCCGGTGTTACCGAATGAACCGGAATTTACCATTTGAGTGGTTAGGCCAGGAGCAACGGCATTGTTGTAGTTCCTGGTAATGTCACCGAGTGCAGCATCGATATTTTGCTGAAGATACGGGTTTGAGCCAGCATATTGATTGCTGCCACCATTCCCAATATACCCATACGGGTTCTGCGTGGCGGCTTGACCAGAGTTAAGCGAGTTAGTAACTGTGTTTCTGGCCGCATTCATGGCGGAATCGCCAGAATTGAACATCTCACCAAGGCGCGCTGTTGCTGCGTTCTGGTATGGATTTATGTCAGCAACTTGCTGACCGCCATATGCCTGATAAGGGGTGTTGGACAGTCCCATTGCCTTATTGGCATATGCCGTTGCCAGTGGCTTCAGCTCCTTCGGAATTTCCGTAGTGGTGGTGCTTTTCCCACCGCCTCCACCGCCACCGCCACAGATCAAGCGGCCAGCCTCAATCCTAGTGCAGCTATCGCCAAAAGGCTCACCCATAGCGTAAAGATCGCGCCGACTGATCATACTTTGACCTCCAGAATCTGGTAGACAGGCTCGAAGCCGCACTTCATTTGATAAAGTCGCGCCTGGGCTGGCTTCGCGGCGCAGCGGATTACTGAGCATCCGATTGAGCGAGACATGGCGCGTAATGGCTCAAGGCAGCGGTGGAAATATCCGCCCGGGGCAACGAGATCAGTGACCATCATCACACGCATATTTGGCAGCTGATCGATACGGACGACTGCCCAACCAACCTTCTTCCCATCGTCATCAAGACGCAGAAGGATGCGCTCGCCGCGGGACAGGATGAGCTTCAGCTGATCCCCTGTAATCTCCCCTCCAGAGGTATCGCAAGCCTCCTTCAGGACATGAGCGCCGTCCTGCCATGCAAAGTCAATTTGCGCGGCATTGATAGGAATCAGATTCATCAGTTACCTGTCAGGAATCGGCATTGGACCCAAGTACCTGGAGTTCCGGCCGCAACACACTGCCAGCCATGAATCACATACTTTGATCCAGCGGAACCAAGTTCAGTCGGGGTGAGATTCATCACGAAGTCACCTTGCTGATATGACCCTGACAATGGAGCAGAGGTTAGGGCCTGATAGAAGCCAGCAATTCGTCCTTCGGAAAGCAAGTTAACCTGGGTTGCGTGCTCGCGAAGCTCACGTTGCAGGACAGGATCATTCGTTCCTACACGTGGCGTCGTGTTCAGCTTCATTGGTGTACTCAGCGCATACCTGCCTTAACCAAGTCCGCATCCATATGCGTGATCTTGGCGGGGCCAGTGAATGTGAATGTTGCTTTGTGCCAGCGCGCCGTCTGACGCACATCGAATTTCCCATCAAGAACACTGCCTGAGCCGGTAGCAAGGAATCCTGTACCGGAGTTCTGCTGCGCAAATACCTGAGCGCTAGACGCAGAAGGCGACACCGCATAGCGAAGTCGAATGCTGTTCAGGGTAGTGACAGTGAAGTCATCTCCCACCTCGCCAGTCGTCATGGAGCCGCCAGTAGACAGGCCGGTCATGCTCTGGAGTTGATGGGAGGTGTCGAAGATTGCTAGTGACTTGCCGCCAGATAGCCAGAACTGAGAATCGAACGAATAGGACGAAAGCCCATCGATTGTGGATGAATACGTGGGTAATCCATCAATCGTTACGCCTGGCTGCACATAGTTCAAGGCAGCTTCAATCTGTCGGTTCGCGATGCCCCAGCGCTTGGCAATGACGTGATAAACGATTGCTGCATCAGGTGTAGTCGAACTATTGGAAGGGAAGAAGACCCACACGAGGTTCTTCTGCCGATCAAAGCTGCAGATGGTCCTGTAGCGATACTGCGGATTGCAATTATCGAAGAACCACTGTCGGATCACGCCATCAGCCACCGGGATAGGGCGCGTCCCGTCAAAAATCCACATGTTGTCGTCGCCCACAAAGAAGTGAGCGCCGCCAATATCGCAAATTGCTTCCTTCCCTACACATCCAGCCTCGCCGCCAGGCACTTGAATCCAGTTCCATACGGTCGGAGCGCCAACATATGAGCCAAGGTAAATGGATCGCTGTTTGTAGGCGATAGCATATTCGCCTAAGCGCATTCCGGCAGTCAGGCGCCCTGCAGTCGCAACAAGTCGCCCTGATGTTGCCTGAGTAGCAATGCTCGGAGTCCAACTTGTATCGTCGAAGGCTGCCGAGCAGGCCCAGCCATCAGGCTTTTCGCTGCCATCATTCAGGTTCAACGCCATCACGAAGGCGCCAACCGTAAAAACGATCTCTGCCTTTGGTGCAGTGGCAATATCCGCAAAGGCCCCAGACGTAGAGCGCTGAATGACATCTGCCCGGTTAGCGCAAAGCGTGGCATCACCGAACTGAGTGATAGACCAGCGAGTATCTACGCCGCCGTTGTAGTTTCCAGCGCGCGACACATCAACCCAAGAGCCTGCAGAGAACTCATAGAGCTTTGTCGTAGTCCCAGCAATGATGCGCCGTGTGTCATCCAGCTTCGATACAACTGCTGCGCCAATGCAAGCCGCTGGCAAAACAGGAGTGCTACCTGGGATGGCTGGGGAAGGCGCGCACTCCATGCCATTCTGGTACGGGATGAGATTAGAGCACCCGCTGATCAACCCAGGCGTCGTGACATCAGCATCCGGAGCGAAGCCGACAATGGGGATCATCGTGCACGAACCTTCATGGTCGACCCGGAATACCAGTCGATTCCATTGATGTTGTCCACAGCCTCCTGATATAGCGATTGCCAGACAGGAAGACGCTCGTCGTTCTTCAGGAATGGCTCTGCAGAAATCAGGGATGCATAGAGGTACGCGCTAGGCCACGCAGTCAGGAGCCAATTTGTCGTATTGGATGCTGACAATGCGGGGATCCGCTGCTGATAGGTCAACTCTACCGAGTAAACGCCGTCCGGAATGGGGGCAAGCTCGATGTTCGAGCCAACCACCGTGAAAACTACAGGCTGCCCTGAGCGATTGTCCGCGTAGTCAATGCTCAGCTCGTCTGGCGACCTATAGGACAGAGGCTGGTTATAGGTACCCAGAATCTGGAGGCGACGCATCTCCAGCATATCGGCAGGCAAGGCAACCGTACTGGTTCCACCCACCGTCGAAAGCGTTGTTTTCGCTTCCATAGCGCGCGTCTTCAGGTCGCCACTCAGCCGATCTTCAGCCAGCGCAATGAAGTCCGGAATATTGGCAGAGAGGTCTGACCGGTTGAGCCAGTTTGCTACGGAGGTCTGCAGGTCGGAGTAGGTCGCAATGCTCATACAGCCCCCGGCCAGACGCGGAACGCCTTCAGATCCGGATCATTCAGCATGCGCTTGATGTGCTCTTTGTTGACACACCACTCCCGGAAGGTAATCCCGTGATCGTTGCAGTACTTCTCAATCATCACGTAAGGGATGGAGGCGGCATGCTTCATCTCTGAACTGCCGTACATACCGGCGTTGTGCTTGGTCTTGGTGAATTCCGCGATAGGCGTGCAGTCCTGGGTGCGCTGCACGGTCATCTTGCCGTCGTGGAAGTGGAATTTCGTGTCCAGATCAAGCGCGTCGGTCATTACATGTTCTCCAGCGGCGACACTTGGACGATGCCGGCAGCAGAAACCTGAATGGCGGCGATCTTGGTGAGCTGGTGAACAGCGAGAATCACGGCGTCGCCAGGCTGTACCTGTAGATCGGTGGTTACCGCGGTAACAGTGCCGTTGCCGAGGCGCACGCAGGCCGGTGCGGTTGCCGCAATGCGAATGTACTTCGGGATTTCGCCGGACTGGCAAAGCGGAATGTTGGCGCTCGCAGAGGTGCCAGTCGTGGCGATAGAAACGCCCGTGACGACGACACTGATCGCACCCTCGAAGGTGTTGCTCATGGCTATCTCCAAAGGAAGCCGCCCCCGAAGGGGCGGTGAATCAGGCCGGGTTCAGCAGGACGCTGATGTTGCCGACTGCAGAAGTTGCGGTGCCGGTCAGGTCATAGGCGATGGAGTCGCCAGCGGCCAGCAGCAGATCGCTTGCAGTTGTGGAAAGGGTCAGGGTTTGCTGTGCGTTCGCAGTGCCAACGAGGTTGTACGAGCCGGTATGCAGCGCGGTGCCAGAGGTAAGCGCAGTACCGCTCGGAACCTTGCGGATCACAGCAGTACATGCGCCACCGGTACCAGCCACATCGACGCGACCACGAATGGCCTTGACTGTGTACGGACGGTCTGCGGTGAATATGGTGCAGTCGGTGGTAGTCGCCAGATAGTTCAGCGTGACCGGAACAAAGCCACCGTCGCCGCCTGCACTACCCTCGATGCCAAGAGCGCCGTCAGCGCCCTGTTTAATCTGGGGCATGTTGTCTCTCCCAAAAAGAAAGGGGAGCCGAAGCTCCCCTGTTCTAGTTGCTACTGTTAGGCGACGTCGTACACAGCGCCGTTGGCTTTCGGAGCGCGCGACTCGACGGTCCACTCCACCACCAGTTCACGCTGTTGGGCGTCACCAGTGGTAGCCAGCTCGATGGTCTGGAACGGACGCAGGTAGCACATGGCCCACTTGTCCGACTGCAGGCAGAACACATCGTTGGCGTCCTGGAAGCGGCTCGGAACAGCCTTCAGTTCGCCGAAGTCGCTTACATACACGTCCACAGACGCATACAGCTTGGCGTCCTCAGACTTGTCGAAGCGAGTGGCGTTACCAGTGAAGGTGCTGAAGGTCTGCTTGGCTTTCGGCGGCAGAAGAATGGTGTCCGGGTCGCCACCAGCGGTGAAGCACTTCTGCAGGACGTTCTTCAGCCGCGCTTCGGTGAAGGCGACTGCAGTGCCCTTGGTACGGCCAGTGTTGCCGGTGTACGAAGCCAGAGTGCCGCCGTTGTTGTCGACGTTGTCCACAACCCAGCCAACCAGGCCACGGGATTGACGCGGAGAAGTAGCGGTGACGTCGAGCTGAGTAGCCGAGCTTTCCATGTCGCGGCGCAGTTCCAGCGATGCCAGGGACAGCTGGTAGGCCAGCTCATCCTTGCGGCCAGCCGGGTTCATTGCCTGCTGGGTGCCGGACACGATCACGGTCTTGGTCGAGATCTGGGTGCGGTTGTTCAGACGCACAGTCGGGGTTACCGTCTTGGCGGAGGCGTTGTCACCTTCAGCCTGGGCGTTGTTGGTCACCGCGGCGGCCAGATCCTGGGTTTGCCACTCGTGCAGGGTGTTGGATGCCTTGGACTTGGCAGCCATCGAAATGAACGGGGTGGCGGTCGGGCTGATGCGGTAGATGACGTCGGTCAGATCCTCGCGGTTGCCGATTGCGGCAGTGGTGAGGAAGGTATTAGTGGTTGCGGTCATGATGACTCACTCCTAAATCAGAGGAATTGGGCGAATACGGCTGCGGCGTCCTCGACACGACCGGTCTTGCCCAGCTGCTTCATGGCAGTGGTTCTACGGTCGATATTCGGGGATTCGCCAACGCCGGGCTTGACCACCCGCTGCGGTGCTTCCTGAACCTTCTTGGCTTGCGCTTTGGCATTGGCCATGAGGTCCCGGTAACGCATCGCGTCTCGTGCAATCAGCACGTGCCGGTGATCGATCACTGCTTGAATTTCGGCGTCGTTGAAGCCCTGCTCTTGCAGGAACTTCGAGATGGCGCCTTGTTCGGCTGCGGCCTTCGCGTCGTCCTTCCAATCCGGGAGCTTGGCGAGAAGTGCTTCCCGCTGCTCGGACAGGTAACTAGCATGGGCTTGCGCCTGTTCGGCCTGGTATTGCTGAGCGACTAGTTCTTGCTCGGCCATGACTTGCTGATAGCGAGCTTGTCTCTCTTGCAAGAGATGCTGCTGCCGCAATGCCTCAACCGGGTTCTCGTCGATCAGCTTTTGCCAGTCGATTTGGCTCTGTACACCTAGAGCCGATTCCAACTCCACCTGCATGCGCTGCAGGTTGTTGAAGTAGTGTTCCCGCTCCTGGTTGGCCTGGCTGCGCTCGGCATCTGCCTGTTTGCGCAGCTCGGCGGCTTCCTGGGTCTTGCGGGTGTAGTCAGATTGGCGCTGGTAGCCGTTCTTCAGCTCATCCAGCGTGACTTCGATCTCTTTGCCGTCCACCTTTACGGTGAACTTCTGGGGATCTTGCGGCTGATCGTCAGGATCAATTTCTGGATCCTGGTCAGGATCAGGAGCGTCGGGAGTATCCTGCTGATCTTCAGGCTGTTGCGTGCGCAGCAATTCGTCATCAGCAGGAGTCTGAGTTGCATCTGCAGGATCTACTGCAGGATCAGCTAAAAGTTGGGCGAACGCATCCGCCCCGCCATCTACGTTGAGTGGCGCGGTGGATGCAGAGCCATGGCCGCCGTCTCCAGACTCCGCCATGAAGTGGCCGCAACGACCATGGATGAACATGTTCATGCATCACCACCATGCAGCTTGCTGCGCAGTTCATAGCCCATAAGCGGCCAGATTTTCTGGATTGCATTCTGGCGTGCGATCTTCTGGCCGAGTTCAGCATCGAAGTTCTCAGGACTCGCACAGGCGGACTCGCCGGTGACGGTGAAGCCATTCTTCAGAACCAGGACGCAGAAGGTCAGCAGCGCGAGCGGCGGCAGCTGTGGGCAACCCTGCGTTGCAGATGCTGCAGTGAAGAAATATTCGCCAGAGATGTTCGATTCGATGTCTGCCGGAGTGATCCGAGGCGCGGTCAAACCCTTAGCCTGGATTTCCTGCTCAATCGCTTGATCGCTCATTGTGTTTCCTCGGTTATCTACGGATCAGGACGGAACGTCCGGTGAGAATGGCATTCAGCGCCGCCAGATCTCTTTGGCGCGGTCTGCCAGGGTTTGCTTGTGCTCCAGCTCCTTCTGAGCCAGTTTCCCCGTTTCCAGTGAGGTCTCCACCGCACGGTGCAGCTTCCGGAGCATCTGCAGCGTCATGAATATCTTTTCGCGGCCTTCCACGTCTCTTACCGGGGATTCCAGCCATGCTTTCGTCAGTTCCTGCTCGACGTCTGCCCATACTTGGATGAACACCTCGTTCTCAAGGATTTCTTTCGCCCGATTGCCGTCGTAGATGCGCTGCTCAAGCGTTGCCATTCGGCGCCCCTTTGCTGGCTGCGGAGGTCTGAGCGTTGCTCATGCTGGTATGGGCCTGGATCTGAGCGACAAGGACCTTAGTTTGGTTGTCCTGCTCGGTTTTCCAGGTATCGAACTGAATTTGCATGCGCTTGCGCTCGGTTTCCTGCTGTTCTTTCAGGGCATCGAGCTCAGCCTGTTGCTGCGCCTTCAGGGCCTGTTGCTGCGCCTCTGCTTCTTGGCGGTTGATATCCACCTGCGCCTGCAACTGCATGCGTGCCTGCTCAAGCTGAAGCTCGTACTCGCGCTTGGCTTGCTCGAGCTGGGCCTGGTGCTGGAGCTCCATCTGCTTCAATTGGCCCTGCGCCTGGATCTTGGCCTGCTCGATCTGCATCTGGCCCTGAACCTTGATCTGCTCGGGGTCCGGCTTGTTCTGCGGCGGCTGCTTGGATGGGTCGCTGAAGAACTTCTCTGGGTTCTTGAACCCGAGTTGCTTCGCCATCTCTGTAGCGGCATTGAAGATGTTCTCAGGAGTGGCAATGCCGATAGCCATGCCCTGCGCCTGGGCCTGACCAAGCATCATCAGGTGCTGGACCTTCTGGTCCTTGTTGCCCATGCCGATGCCGACGTTAATGGTAACGTCGAACTGGTTGCGCCACTCGCGCGGATCGATCTCTACCCAGCCGCCAGTGAGCTTCACGACCTGCTTCTTGTTCTGGTACTGGCAGGTCAGCTTTAGGATCTGCTTGAACAGCTCGACATAGCCCTCAGCGAAGTTGCGCGCGATCAGGTCGAGGCGCATGTCCGCCCGGTTCGTGATGATGTTCACGCCGGTTGCGGTATCGTTGAGGTTCTTGTTGTCGTTGCCCTGGGAGTATCGAGTCCAACCGGTCTTGTTCTCCAGGTCTTCCTGCATGTACTCCATCATCTGCATGGAGGTAGCTATGTCAGGTGCTCCCTGATCAAGTCGGCCTACTGCGCCAATTTGCTTGGTGCGCACCACGCCGCCAGGGCGAGAGGTAAGCAAGTCATCCAGATTCACCTGGCCTTCTACTGCGAAGTAGCGGCCATTGACGGTGAGATACATGTTGTCCAACTGTGCGCGCAGGATGCTGGTCTTGACGCGCTGGCTCTCCATGGCAAGGTCAGCGATGGACAGGCCGAAGAACTGGTGCGGCAGCGGCACAGGCGTGATGGACACGAACGGGACGATATCCACTGCCTCATTGTCCAACAGCGTGTTGCCCGCCATGGTGACCTTGCGAAGCTCGGCAATGCCGTCATCGTCGAAGTCAACGCGGACATAGGCCTCAAGCACCCAGATGCGCTCCTGGCTATCGTCTGCGCTCGGGTCCTGATCAATGTAGGCATTCTCATCGTTCCAGCTAAGGCGCTGGATACGCTCGGAGTTCATTGCCTGGCCAGAATCCTCGGTGCCAAGCTGGTCCACGTTCTTGTAGCCCATGGACTTCAGCTCGGAGCGAGTACGCTGCACGCGGTGAGCAACGAAGGATGCAGTCTCGATGTCCTTCGCATTCCGCGCGATCAGGAACTCTTCAGGCGGCACGTTCTCAATGCAGATGTGGCCTTCAGTCGCCACACGCTTGCAGACCACGTCGTATACCAGCTTCGGTGGCTGCGCTTCTATCTGAGCGATTTGCTGCTGAATCTGAGGCGCTGCCTGAGGGTTCTGCTGAGCCTGAAGCGTAAGCATCTGGATGGCTTCCAGGCGCTGGCTCATATCCTCCTGATCTGGATATGTCTCCTGCTCGACGATCTCGATCTCTTCGTCTTTGGAGAGCTGAACCAGCTCAATATCACTGAGCCCGCGGTATTCCTCGCGCTTCTCTTCGTTGCGAGTATCCCACCAGATCTTGACGATGCCGTTCTTCTGAAGCAGCGCGTCCTTCATCCAGGTGTATGCGATGCGATGGCCGTTGTTCTTCTTGGTGAACAGGTAGTTCACGTATTCAGTAGCCTGCTTGGCCTTGTCCTCGTCCTCGGGTTTGGTAGGCTCAAACTCAGCCACGCAGTCAGTCCCGACGAAGGTGACCATCAGCTGCGGGAGCATCGACTCGATGGTGTCGCGCACGTCCGTGGAGACGACGCTGGAGCGTCCATCAACCTCAGGCGGCGACAGATCACCAACAGGCAGGCCGAAGTAGTAGTACTCAGCCTTCTGGCGCTGCTGGGACAGCTTTGAAGACGAATAGCCAAGCGCCTGGCGCATGCGCTCAGAGACGTCAGCCTTCAGCTCGTCTTCGGTCATTTTTGCCATGCTGGCCTCAAGCGTTGTTGTAGCGTGGGTAATTCAGCGTTCCGCCCCATTGCTCGTTGCTGAGCTGGTCGGAAACGATTGCGAGATAGCGGAATGCGTCGGCGCCGTGGCTGAACTCGTCGTGCAGTGGCGCGCCAGGCTCGTTGGTTTGCTGGTTGATATGCCTGCGATAGCGCTTCAAGCACTCGACAAGGCGGCCAGTGCGATCCTTGTTGAAGTACACGCGAGGGAAGACTTCACGCGCCCGGTTGATGCCCTGCTCAACCGGCTGGTTAGGCACTTCCTGCACGTTCCAGCCAAGCTGGCCCATAACTTCGGCGTCCGACTTTCCGCTCTGGTGCCGCTTGTGATAGCCGTCATGAGGCAGGTAGACGCTGCCCCAATTAATCGGCTGCCCGTCCAGCTGCAGGCCGCGCAGCTCAGCGCTGTACTCAGCCAGCGTGCGCTGATGTCCTTCGATGTAGTGAACAATGCGGATCTCGCCGGCCATCTTCTGGACCAGGATGATCGTCATCGCGTCGTTAAAGCCTAGGTCGAAGACAACGTGCGTCTTCAGCAGCCCATCGTGCGGGACATGCATGATGCGAGACTCGGCCTGGCTCATCTGCTCGAAGTAGATGGCGCCTTCAACTGCCGGCATGCACTTGCCTTCCCATATGTGGGCGTATTGCTCAGGCTTCATGGTTGCCTGCGCATGCTGGCGTTCTTGCTCGAGTACAGCGGGGAACCAAGGGTTGTCGCTGTAGTTCATCAGAACCGACACGCAGTCAGGCGGCGGATGAATCACGAAGCGCTGGTGCGTCTCGTCAGACTCAAGCTGAGGGTTGTATGAAACCCAGACCTCTGAGCCTTCCTTACGAATCGTCGGCAGTAGCACGTCCCAGGACTTCTTGACTACCGCGTGGGCTTCCTCAACCCACACAATGTCAACGCCCTCGTAGGACTTGATCGAGTCAATGGTGTGCTGCTGAAGGCCGGCGAAGCTGAACTCCGTACCATTCCGGCCCTTGATGTACATCTGCTGCACTTCGTAGAACGAGGCCAGACCAAGCGCGGCGATCTGGTCAGCCAGCAGCTTGTGTACAGAGTCGGCGATGCTCTTCTGCACCTCACGAGTGCAAAGAACACGCTTAGGACTCATTGCCCCTTGCAGCAGGAGCGCCCGCGCAAAGCTCCACGACTTCGAGCTACCACGTCCACCGTAAGCAACCTTGTACCGGTGCGGCTCAAACAGAAAGCTGAGCTTGTCCGGGAACTCGATGTTCATTGGGCCTTGCGGAAGGTCACATTGATGCCGGAGAACAGGCCTTCACCATCCGGACCGGAGACTTCCATCTCCTGTTTCGACTTACCAAAGCCGCGATCAAGGATCTCCTTCACTGCCGCGACCCTGGCAGCAGGAGCCGCATCGCCGTCTCGTGCAATCTCTACCAAGTGCTTGATCGCCTCCTCGCCGAAGCTCTGGGCAACCAACTTGATATCTGCAGTGATCTTGTTGCGCGACCCAGGCTTACGGCCAGCACCTTCGCGCTTTCCGCCATGAGCCATGATGATTAACCTTGATTAATTCGAGACCATCCACCCAATCGCCCCAATGGCGATGAGGACGATCCCGGCAATGAACCGACACCAGGCAACGATTACGTCGTCAGTGCGGTGCGAGTAGATGTATGAGGTGATGCCGAGGATGAGGAAGATGGCGATGATGAGCTTGTTCATCTTCTTCCCTCGCTCTAGTCGTAACTGCGTATCGCGTCATGGATAGCGTGCTCACCCATGCGGAGCGCGCCAATCACCTGGAGGTCATCTGACTTAGGGCCGAACCCGAAGGTATCGACAATGCCATCCTTGCTGATCAGGACAAGGCAGCCAGTCTCGTATGGGCCAAGCTCACCTTTCTCCATGTCTTCAATGATGCTGCGAAGCGCTTGGAGGCAGTCTTTATAGGGTTCTTGCTTGAACTCAACTACCTTCATTGCCCCACCTTCTTCCCTACGAACTTGTTCACGTAGTCGCGGAACTTCTCGACGCCCAGGAATCCGACCATGCCGCCGATGAAGGTGGCGAGTGATTCAGGCAGCTTCAGCCACGCCAGCAGCGATGCGAGTGTCAGCGTGCCCAACCCACAGAGAGCTCCCTCAAGTGCCATCTGCTTCCAGCCACCCTTGTCGTAGATGACTCTGAGCACTGCTACTACAGCAGAGAGGCCGAAGGCGTAGAGCTGGGCCGAGTGCTCGGTAGCCCAGCCACTAATGGCCGCCCACAGGCTTGGGTCCTGATCCATTTTCATGGCTCCGGTTCCTGGCCTTGCGGGCCGCTGTTGAATAAAACGCCGGCCTGTTCAACCGGCAGAGGGCGCTTACTCAGCGCTGGGGAACTGTCCGAGCACAGCCATAGGCAGAAAGCGCATGTGCTTCCTGGCGTATGGGTAGTCATCGGGATGGATCAGGATTCGCTCAAGACGGACTCCCCTTCGCTGCGCTTCTAGAATCCAGCGCGAGATGCGAAGGTCGAGGTCCATCGATACTCCAGAAATGAAAAAGCCCAGCGCTTTGGCTGGGCTAAAAATAGGTGGCGGGCCAGATGCGTGCTGCACAGGAGATCGTTGCACGCCCACGCCCTAAATCGACTCACTTGAATCGGCTTAGGATTGATCTCCCTGGTTGCCAGTTATTCCCCGCCAGGGGCAACTCCGCGCGACCTTTCGGTTTCGTCCATTTGGACTCATCAGGCGCGGCAAACAAAAAGCCCCAGCACACGTCCAGGGCTCTGAGCGGTAAAACCGCAATTTGACTGAAATCCTACATCTGGCGGATTCCACTTGCAAGCACTTTATGCAGCCTCTGCATACGAGTCGAGAGAGCTATCCAGCCACCAGAACCCTACAGACACCAATTCTTCTGCCTTGTTGTGGTGAATCCCCATCAGTCGTCCAAGTTGCCGGTATGTCATTCCTGCATAACGGTAGTAGTTCCAGAGTGCCTCAGCGGCCTTCGGGTAGCGCATGTAAAGCCGGCAGATGTACCGGTCAATAAGCATGGCCACCTCCTCCAGGATGTCTGGCGTCGGCTCACTGCTGACCTGGATGTTGTCCTTCATCAGGGCCCATTGAGGGGAAACGTAGCGCGGCATGCCTGCCTGTACTCGCAACCAGATGCCGTACTGCTGGAGAAGGTATGCGGTGTCGAGTGACTGTTTCATGCTGCTTCACCTTTGAGCATATCCGGATTCACGGTGTGTCGCGCGACTTCGCCGTGTTCCTTGTGGAGCACGATGCACTTCATGTTCTGCCGCGAACGCCAGCCCCCTGAGTGCGCGTAGCTGTCGCCAGGTGCCAGCGTGTTGAACGACTCGACGACGCACCCTGGGTATTCCTTCTTGCTCTCGTGGTGGATGTGGCCTGTGTACCAGTAGCGGTGGCGAGTCTCTCCCCACTCCTGTGCGCGGTCGGTGGCCATGATCCCAGGGAGCTTGTCCGCCTTGCTGGTGTGGCCATGGTGCATACCGATCAACGTCTTGCCCCAGCGGTAGTAGCTGAACACGCTGGGCGACGTTTCCACCGTGACGCGAGGTTCTTTGCTGTAGAGGTGGGCGAACAGCCGGCTGAGCCATACAGCGCCAGTCTCGTCGTGGTTGCCGATCACATGGACCAGGTGCACGCTCTCGTGCTTCTCCAGCGCCGATTCGACAACCTGGCGCATAGCGAGGATCAGCACGTCTACCATCTTGGCGTAGCGACTATCGGCGTCCAGGTGATGGCCTGACCGTGGAGTTACAGCGATCATCGAGTCATAGTGGGCCGCATCTCCGAGGTTGATGATCAGGGCCTGACGGGTAGCAGGTGCAGACTCAACCAGCGCAGCCATGGCGCCGCAGTGGACACGCTCAGCGATATCCAGATCCCAATCCTTGCCGCATTCCTCGCCCCAGATGTATTCGCCAAAATGGGGATCACCGATTGGGTAAGCGGTCAGCAGGTGGTCCACATACTCACCCTTTGCCTTGCGCGGCACGACTACCGGAAGCTCCTTCACTGCAGCCTTGCAAGATGCCTCGAACAGCTCACGCTGGCGGTCTTCGTCGATGCTGGACTTCACCCATTGGCCGGCCGGATTGCCTTCCTTGTTGTAGTAGGTGCTGACTCCCTTGACCTTGTAGCCGTCCGGCACGGTATGGATCATGTCGTGCTCTGGGCTCCAGCCTTTGCGAGCCAACGATGCGCGGCGACGCTCAATGCTGCGCGCTGTCACTCCTAGGTGCTTGGCAGCCTGGCGGTTGCTCATGGTTCCGAGCGCCTTGATCAACTGCTCATCAGTGAACTTGGCAACCATTAGGCTTGCTCCTGTCGCTGGATACGGTCTTGGAGGGAGTCGTGCGGGAAGGTCTGCATGGAGTCGAGGGCCTCAGCCTTGAGGGCCGAGTAGGCTATGCCGTCCTCTGCGCTGTCCTGGTGGAATCGGCCAGGGTTCTGCCACTGGCGTACGTCCTTGAGCACCTGCATCAGCAGCCAGCCCTCGGCCTCGCTCAGGTGGTGCCCGGTTATCGCATTGAAGGCCTTCACGGCGCGGCCCATGGAGCGCTCACCTTCCGGCTTATCGTACTCTTTGCCCCGCTCGAGCATGAGCGCCTGAGCGCGCCCCAAGTAGTCGGCTGCCAGCATCACATTCCCTCCCTAACCAGCTGAAAGAAGTCTTCCGGCTCTATGGCTGCCCATGATTTGCAGCGCTGCCAGGAATCGTTGAGGTCGGCCAGATCGACGTAGATTGTCCAGCCGCGGCGGTTGACCTTGACTGCTAAGACTGGCTTGGCACTTGCGCGAGTGGCTTGGTCTAGGGTCTGAGCCCACATGGCGAGCAGTTCGGCGCGGCATGGGACACAGACGCGAGCCTTGATCTCCGGCGCCCACCCCGGAAGCCCGTCAAGGTCATGCCCACCTGCCCTGCTCTGCTCAAGGTTGCGCTCGACCTTGATGCCCAGGTTGTCGAAGCACAGGCCGGCGAACTCCCGTTCCACCCTGGCGCCCTTGGCGCGGGAGTTGGTCACTTTACCTTCCTCAATTCTTCCCATTTGTAGGAGAACTCAGCGCCGTTCTTGCACTTCACCGAAGAGTCTTCATTACGACCCTCTTCGATATATTCCCATCCACCATTCGAAGCGCAGGATGATTGAGCGAATGCAACCGACTGCGGGTAGATACGTGGCTCAGCGTTGTACCAAACAAGGCCTGCCATCATCCCGACAAGCGCCATAAGGCAAAAGAAGTCACTGCCATCTCTCATGCCGGCTCCTCCGGTTCGAACTTCACCTGATCGAAATCGAGATCAGCCATGATCCGGTGGAGGATGCAGAGCATCTGGTCGCGCATCAGCTCACGATCAACACCGGAGTTCCATGCCGCATGGATGGCGCCATAGACGTTCTCCTGGAACTCTGCACGAGCCCCAATAAGGGCCTCATACCGGTCGCCGCGCTTCTTCATGGGGACTACGTTGTCGTCGCTCATGCTCAACCTCGCTTAACTTCCAACGGAAGCACATTGATGGCGTTGCAGTAGGGGCAAGCCAGCCCCGGGTTGTTCATCATGGGGATACGCTTCGTAAACGTGCCGCTGCACTGTCCACAGGTAACCGTGAACTTAGGGCCGCTGCCGAACATCTGGGCGATGCTCATGTTCCAGCCGCGGAAATCTATGGGTGTTACGCGTATAGGTGCGCTCATTCCTGCGTCCTCGTTTTCCGAGATGCCATGTCTTCGAGCCAGTTGAGTTCGTGGGGCTGGATGAGCCAGGCCCAGGCTTTCACGCCTTTGCTTTTAGAAAGGCTGGCTCCCTTGGGTGAGTCCCTGTAGCCGCCGTGAATAAGTACCTTCCCGTTCTTCCAAAGGATCAGCATCCCGGCCTGAAGCTTCTCCGGCGCCCCTTCGTTCCACTGGACTTGGCGGATGTTGCTCATTCGTCATCTCCCAATCTGCTCAGAAAGCAGCGCCAGAAGTAGTTGAAATGGCCGCGACGGGAAAAGAGCGTGTAGCCAGCCTTCTGGCGCATGCTCATGCTTCTCCGCATTGAAAGCCGTTCGCGTGGAGTCATACCCCCTCCTTCGCATCGATCAGGCCCATGCGGGCGTACTCTGCGGTCTGCTGCTTCACGTACTGTTCGAGGATCATGCGCAGTCCCTCTCGGCCAGGATTTCCATGCACTCTTCCAGCAGCTCGAGCTGGGTGCCGTACTTCTCTTCGAATCGTCTTTTCCATGGGTGTACTGCGATGAGTCCGGGCGCTCCGGTGCCGTCCTGATGGTGGCCGGCGCAGAGCGGAAGCACATTCATGTGCGCGTCTGGCTTCGTGCGCCCGTCGATGTGGTGGATGCTGACGTGCATGTTGCGGATGCCATCCTTGCGGCAGGCGATGCAGCCGACCTCGGATGCCATGCGGTCGTGGATGTGCTTCTCGTAGCGAATGGGAGTGCGGCCTTTCATGCGGCCTCCTGCATCATCAGCGGCCAACCCTGCTCGGCGGCCCAGGCTTCGATACGGGTCATGTAGGTGGCGAACTCGTCGACGCTCAGCTTCGTGGTGCTGATTCCGCGCAGTTCGGTCGAGCCGTCTGGCAATTTCACGTCCTCGCAGCCGATGAACCAGCGCTTGAACTGCTCGTGCCACACCTGATCGTCAAACTGGCGGTTGTCGACCCAAGCGACGGCGGCCAGCTCGCGCAGGAGTGACCAGTACCGCTTGTTCTGCTCGATGGAGCGCTTCGACTTGAGCGGACGGATCACCAGCTCGTAGCCGGTTCCGTCCTTCTGCATGAGCTGCTTGCAGAGTTCGAAGGCGTTGCGGAATGCCAGCTTCAGGCCAACTGCGCCTTGGATGCGAAAGGTGCGGTCAGCCACGGCACTTACCCCTCTTCAAGAAGGAAAGCGCTACCAGCAAGATCACGATCCCATCGCAGATCAGCTCAGCCTCCGATTGAGGGTGGGCATTCCAGCCGAAGTAGCGGTTCTCCATGAACCAGAAGTAGACAGCCAGGAACCAGATCCAGAAGTTCATTTCCGCACCTCACTGATCTCTTGGCAGTCAACACAGCGGCGCACACCCGGCACGGCCTCACGCCGCAGCAGGTGAATCTCCTCACCGCAGTCCTCGCAGTGAGTAGCGCTCTGCCCTACGTACTGCACGCGACCAAAGAGACGGTCTGCTAGCTCCTGCTCGGCGTAGTCGTTTGCAAGATCTACGATGTCCATTCAGGCAACTCCTATGACTGCAGCCAGAGCGATGCAGATGCATGCGCCGATGAGGTTTCCGCGGTTCAGGGACAGCCATCCGAAGAAGGCTGTGATGGCGATGATGGTGAGGTCAGGCATTGCCCACCTCCATCGGGACGAGCCAAGACTTGCTGCTGGATGGCGAGTACAGGGTTCCGCCATCCTTGCGAACGAAGCGGCGAACCTCGCTGCCGAACTTCGCGTGCAGCAGGCCGGGAGATGATTTGACGATCTTGGCCGGCACCAGTCCGCGCGCTCCCATGTCGATGTTCACGCGGTCGCCAACGGTCAGGCTGTCGAGGAATTCTCGGCGAGTCATTTCGATACCCTCGCGCTATCCCAGTCGAACACCAGAGCGATGCCGCCGTTCTCGCGCAGGCGGTCCACGCAGCGCTCACCCAGCGCAGTGCCAAGCTCATTCGGCATCAGGTTGGAAACGATGATGGTCGGCAGCAGCTCCTGGTAGCGCCCGTCGATGACGTTGAACAGGGTGGCCAACTCAAACTCAGTCGGCTTGGTAGCACCCACCTCGTCGATGATCAGCAGCGACGGCGAGCACAGCGCCTCCAAGGCGTCCATCTCGTTGTACTCAGAGTTCTTGTCGAAGCTGCTCTTGATCAACTGCAGGATGGTGCTGACGGTGCGATAGGCTGCAGTGACGCTACGGCTGTTGCAGACAACGTGGCCGGCAATGGCGTTGGCCAGATGGGTCTTACCAGTCCCCGGCTTGCCCAGCAGGAGCAGGCAGCGGCCTTCCTGGGCATTCGCTTCGAAGTTCTCAGCGTACTCGCGGCAGACCTTCAGGGCCTTCTTCTGGCCAGCGTTGGAGGCAACGTAGGTGTCGAAGCTGCGGCCCTGGAATCGTGCGGGGATCAGCACACCCGCCAGACGCTTCTCCATCATGGCGCGTTCCTGCTTACGCCACATCTCGGCCTGCTCTTCGCGGTCCTTCTCGGCACGAGCCTCAGCCGAGCAGTCAGGGCAGCCACCAGGGACATCAGAACCCTTGCGGAAGATCGCAGCGTACTCACCGTGCTTGTCACACTTCGCCGGAGACTTCGACACGATGCCGAAGCGGCGCTCAAGGTCACAGACCTCAAGGTTCAGGGCGTTAGAAGCCATAGGTGCCATCCTCCCGCTCGATCAGGCCAGCGGTGTAGTCGCGCTTGTCGAAGCCGTGGTGACGGCTGGGCAGGTGGTGGACGTTGCCAGCCGGAGCGCGCTCCTTGCGGAACCAGTTGCGCCACGTGGCAAACCAGTCCGCCTTACGGCTGTTCTGCCCGGTCGCCGCATGCCAGTAATCAGCAAAGCTTTCAGCGATTCGGCGAACACTCTGCTCAGTGAACTCAGGGCGATCAGCCAACGCCCAATCAATCCACTCCTGCGGCAGCGACCAATCAGCAGGAAGGCGAGCACCGCGAGCATCGCTCTTGGTTCCCTTTTGGTTCTCTGATGGTTCTCTTACGGTTATGGGGGCACCTGGTGCCGGGGTCCCCTGCACGTCGTGCCGGGGTGGGGTGCAGGAAATGCCGGGGTGGTCGGCATCTGGTGCAGGGGTGCATGAGCTGCCGGGGGCATATGCTGCCGGGGTCAGGACGTAGTAAGTGGAGCGTCCGGTGCGCTGATGACACTCGACGATGCGGGAATCTTCCAGCGTGCGGATGGCATTACGAACAGCACGCTCGGAAAGGCAGGTACGCTCGGCGATAGTCGCGACTGCTGGCCAGCAAACACCCTGATCGTTGGCGTTGTCAGCAAGCGAGATAAGCACTGCTTTCTGAGCACAACTGAGGCCCTGAATAGGCCAGCACTGGGACATGAGGACTGTGCTCATTACTTCCTCCATCCGCAGGGGTAGATTGTCTGAATACCCATCTGATATGATTCCTCTCGATATCGTTGTTGAAGAAGCCGGGCCGCAATCCCGGCTTTTTTACGTCTGGAATCCGGACTTTTGAGTCCCTCTCCCCGCCCTATTCAGTCTTCCGTCGAAACGGCTGAACCGTTCCTGGCATTGTTCGCGGACGTGTTCTCTTAACGATCGTTTCCTGAATCCCCTGCTTGGCTGCCTGCGCTGGCGTTAGCCCTAGCCGTTCAGCAAGTTCCCGCAAAAACTCTTGATCCTGATCGTCGAGAAGGTCCGGCAATGCCAATTCTTGTTTGGCAGTCATAGGCCCTCGTTACGGCCTTCAGGCCGCGGCGATATTCCGGGTAAGCTCTTCTCGCTTTTCGTCGATCCAGGACTTCAGGATTTCGCGTGCAAGGACAGCTTTCTGGGTGCGATGGATGATCGCGAGGTTCTCCAGAAACAGTTCGTACTCATCGTCGAGCCGCACCTTTGTCTCGTTGCGGTTCTTGTGTTTGGGGTCTGCGTACATGCGGGATTTCTCCTATGCGGCCAGGGGGTAGATGTCAGGGCGAAGCTCATGGCGGGAGACGCCAGTAGCCTTTTCGATTTCGAGGACTCGCTCGGCAGGCACACGACCAGAGGCACACATCTTCTGCACTGCCTGCGGAGTGACCTGGAGGATGCGAGCCAGAGCGGACTGACCGCCTGCGGCCTGCACAGCTCTGCGGATTGCTAGCTCTTCCATGTTCACCTCAAAGTTACAGTTACAACTATAGGTTATCTCATGGATGCGACCTCTACAACCCATATTCACAGTGCAAGCTACAACTTGCAGCTGCATGATTTGGGTATGAACACGATTGGAAAGCGCATAGCGCTGAAACGAGAGCAGGCCGGCTTGAACCAGTCAGAGCTGGCACGCCGCCTTAAGCTGACCCCTCAATCCGTCCAGAAATGGGAGGCTGAGGAATCCATTCCGCGCGGACGCCGCCTGGAAGAGATCGCCGCCGCCCTTTCCACGACCACGGCATATCTAGTTGCTGGCATAGAAGGCGTGGTGCACGCACCGGAGCCAAATGCGCAGGACCTGGAGCCGGTATCGGTCTGGGACGACAGCACACCACTAGATGACGATGAGGTATCCGTGCCGTTCCTCAAGGAAGTTGAGCTATCTGCAGGAAGCGGGAGAACAGCTGTACAGCAGTCATCTACGAAGCGACTTAGGTTCGGCAAGTACACCCTGAAGAACCAGGGCGTAGATCCCGAGGCGGCGCGTTGTGTTTGCGTCAGCGGGAACAGCATGGAGCCTGTACTACGGAACGGCTCTACCGTGGCCATCGATACGTCAAACACACGGGTTGTGGACGGTGACATGTACGCCATCAGCCATGGCGGGCAGCTTCGCGTGAAGCAACTCTACAGGCTGCCAGGTGGCGGACTCCGCGTACGCAGTTTCAACAGAGATGAGCATCCCGACGAGGAATACAGCAACGCCCAAATTCGGGATCAGGAAATCGAGATCCTTGGCCGGGTGTTCTGGTCAGGCGGCTTTCACTGACAAGGAGGTTCTATGAGCTTCACTATTGGCATTCTCGCAGCCCTTATCGTTTACGCCCTGTACCAGGTCCAGGAGCTTCAGAAGCAACTTCGCTCCGCTCACGGCAAGCTCGATACTCTTTACGCGGCGATCAAGACGAATGAAGACTCCATCGCCGATGTCGCTGTACTGGCCGATGAAATTGCAAGAAGCCTGCGCAGGGAATGACCTCTGTAAGACCGAAACCCGCCACATGGCGGGTTTTTTACGCCCAAAAATCCAACTTTAAGTTACTGATTTCTATGAACAACAACCTTTATGCGGAATTTTTACAACCAAAACCCTTGCGCACTGTAACTTTGGGTTGTAGATTTACCCCAACGCAACCGGAAACGGTTGAGGCCCTGAAAAGGCACACACGGCTGGTAAAGCCACCAGCTAGCACGGAGTCAGCAAAATGACTCCCCGGCCCCGACGAGGGATCGACCGGCTCTGGAAGACAGAGAACCGCTCTTTAACAGACACGAAAGACGCCGCGCGAGACGCCAGATTGCTGAGCGCGGCGGGAAACACCGAATCGAATTAGCGCGCCGAGCTTCGGCTGAAGGCGCGCCGGACCTCATGCACCCTGCCCCATCACTCGGGCGCCTGCTCTGTAGCGTGCATGTTGTATGGACCTTTGATCCGCAGCGGAGAGAGCTGATTGACGCTGCGGGGAGGAAGAGCGAGCCCAACCACCGAGAACCCATAACCTGCAATCAGCAGCGGGAGCGGGCATCGCCAGGGATGAGTCCTGGATGACAGCCGGGAATAGACCGGCACCCGATTTCACTGGCTGGCCCTTCACCGAGGGCCAGACGGGAAGTCAACTAGGAGAAATACCATGAACAACCGCAGCAAGTTCCATTTCCGCGAAGCCCATGCAGCCATTCGCAGGGCACGCCAATTCAAGCTTTCAGGATGTAGAAGCTTCTTCGAACGCGCAGTTCATGAGGCGTGCATGCACCGAGCAAACGCGATCCACGCTATGGGTGAATAAATGATTATTTCTCAGATGCCCTTCGCAAGAGGGGCATCGAGGAAGTCGAACCTTGGAGTCATGAGGGGAGCGTCCGGCTGACGTGCGACGGCAGGTGGAAACCCCAGCGGTAAACCCATAGGCGCCCATTGTCACGACTTGGGCCTAGCGGCCGCTCCCCCATGGCTCCGCAAGCAGGAGAAAGAAATGGAAAAGAACATTCCGGCGTTTCCGATTCCAGGGCAAACGTACGCCTTCCCCGAGGGTTCATTCACTGAAAATACGAACTACGGCATGACCCTGCGCGACTACTTCGCGGCGAAGGCCTTGCAAGGAATGTTGGCAAATGGCGACTGGGTAGATCGGATGGCAACCCGGTCAGGTTTGGAAGCTGATGTTTGTGCGTCGAAAGCTGCTTACGAAGTAGCCGACGCCATGCTCGCAGCCCGCGACGCCTAACGCGCCCTTGCGCATACACACACTGGAGGCGAGATGAGCAATTGGAGAAAGACCGCAGACGGCAATCTTCCGATTGATACCGACCTGCTCGGAAAGTGGAAGAACGGCCACATAGAAGATGTTCGCTTCCACGATGATGGCGAAGACTTCACCTATCACTCGCTGTATGACGGCGAGTCGTTCGATGAACTTCCAGAGTTCTGGATGCCGATTCCAGACTGACTCCCCGGCAAGGACGCCACCCTTCAATGGGGATGATGCGCAGGCCTGCCAAGGCAGCTGCAAGCGCTGCGTAACCAGCTCTTGTGGTCTCCTACTGCGCGCCGGTCTAGCGAGCCGGCCATCCCCACCCTACCCCTCATTAGCCCGGCAAGTCCGGGCATTTTTTCGCCTGTATGACGACAGCGAGACAGGACGCTGCCGCATGCACGCGACCACGAGGTCATAGACATGAACGCAATCCAGCATCACCGGCTAGAGGAGAGCTGCCTCGCTCAGAGCGAATGGCTCACCGAGCAGGTAGGCGAGCTCCTCAAGGGCAACGACGCAGACAACGTCCTGTTCTTCACCAAGACCATGCCGAACTGGAAGCAAGGCTTCGCCGACTCGGTAATGGAACTGCTCGGCGAGATCGGCGGCCGTGAGTGCCCAGTCGTGCAGATCCTCATCGCCTTGGAGCAGAACAACTCCGAACTGGCATCTGCCATCTACCACAGCCGCATCCGCGAGCACGTTGTTCAGCTCGCCAAGCAATGCATCCAGGAGAGCGCAGCATGAAGTACTACGTCGAACTGACCTACCCGAAGGCATCCAGGCTTCCGGTCTACGGTCTGACTCTTGAGGCCGCGAGCAAGTCCATAGCTATCAACGAGGCAACTGTTCAAGCAGCGCGCGAAGGCTGGCGTGGATCGCCGAAGAAAGTCACAGCGCGCCAGGTGCAGGAGGCGGCATGAGCGAGTGGATCAAGTGCAGCGACAGACTGCCGGAGTACCAAGAAGACGTAATCGTCCTAATGCCTGGAGGCTACATCGCAGCAGCATATGTGTCGTGGCTTCATTCCAACGGGAATGCTGATTGGGCTCCAGCCAATGTGCATTCAACCTATGACGGAATCGGAAGGGTTGTTCTGGACGATGTTCCAACGCACTGGATGCCTTCCCCTGAGCTGCCCACGGAGGAGTCGTGATGGTATACATCGCCCCGACCTTCCCCGCCCTAATCCAAGCCCTGAGAAATCAGGGCTTTTCGTATCTGGAGTTCAGGAGATCGCCGTTTAAGTGCAATGGGTGGTGGGTCTGCTGTGTGGAGGTGCCGAAATGAACCGCGAGTACTTCACCGCCGTATTCAAGATCACCGATCAGGCCAAGTTCATGGAGCTGGCAAAGCAGATCACCACGAGCATGGCTGAACAATCCGACCTGAGCGGCGCTGTAATCACTGGCGCAGGCTGGTGCGACGAGATGACAGCCGCTGACAACATGCGCGCTTGGCTGGACAACCGCGGCGAGGACACGGAGTCCATCGAGCGAGGTGAGGCATGAACCAAATCATCATCCCCGGCTGGCTCACCATCCTGATCCTGATGATCCGCGCGGCGAAGGTCATGGACCTGCAAGCCGGATGGTCTGCGGAACAGCCAGCCTACCCCATCACGCACCCAAGCTCGGTGGGCCGGTAATCCGGATATCCGAGCCAACGCCAGCGTGCGGTGCGTTGCATAGAGCTAACACACGCAATGGCGGCCTGGAGCTACAAACCGGCTCGTACAGCGGCATCCGGCCTGGGTGACGCCATCGACTGGCGCGCGTTAAGCGCCTTTCCCTTCTACCTGGAGAACGATATGAGCGACGTAGTGAAGTTCCCGATTGAGGCCGAGATGAAGGTCGTGATCACCAACGGCGAGAGCTTCGGCGTCGCCACCATCGGACTTGGGTACGGGGGATTCCCTACCGAAAAGGAGGTTCAGGAGCGAATCCAGCGATTCGAGAGGGAAGAACTAGCTGGACTGCAAGGCTATCGACTGGCGACAGCACCTGAGCTTTGGGACTACGCCTGCCTTGAGAAGGCGGGACAGACCTTCGCCACTCCGGCCGCATATCGCGAATTCGCGCCAATCGACGCCTAACCCATTCCTTCACTGGCTGCGCATGCGCGGCGAGGTATTACCATGTCCACGGCACTAGCCCCTCTTCTGAACAAGTTCGCCACCCGCTACGAGATGGGCACAACGCCCGAAGAGGTGGCTAGCACTCTCAAGCAGACCTGTTTCAAAGGTCAGGTCAATGACGCTCAGATGGTCGCGCTGCTGATCGTGGCAGACCAGTACAAGCTGAACCCCTTCACCAAGGAGCTCTACGCCTTCCCCGACAAGAACAACGGCATCGTGCCGGTTGTTGGGGTGGACGGCTGGGCCAGGATCATCAACGAGAACCCGCAGTTCGACGGCATGGAGTTCGCGATGGACCCGCAGGGCACCGAATGCACCTGCAAGATTTACCGGAAGGACCGCAGCCACGCCATCAGCGCAACCGAATACATGGCCGAGTGCAAGCGCAACACTCAGCCTTGGCAGTCGCACCCGCGCCGCATGCTGCGGCACAAATCGATGATCCAGTGCGCCCGCTTGGCGTTCGGCTTCGCAGGAATCTACGACCAGGACGAGGCAGAGCGGATTGTTGAGCGCGACGTCACGCCGTCTGAGCAGTACGAGGACATCAGCGAGGCAATATGCCTGATCAAGGCATCACCAACGATGGAGGACCTGCAGACTGCGTTCAGCGACGCCTGGAAGGCATACAAGACCAAGGGCGCCCGCGACCAACTTACTGTCGCCAAAGACCAGCGGAAGAAAGAGCTTCTGGATGCACCGATTGAAGGCGAGATTGTGGAGGCCGGCGATGATCGAGCAGCGTAGTGATGAATGGTTCGCACAGCGCCTTGGGCGCGTGACGGCTAGCAAGGTCAAGGATGTGATGGCAAAGGGGCGCAGCGGCGCCCATTCTGCTACCCGGCAGAACTACATGATGCAGCTCTTGTGCGAACGCCTGACCGGCAAGCGCGAAGAGAGCTTCACCAGTGCCGCCATGCAGCGCGGCTCCGACTTGGAGCCCATTGCACGCTCTGCCTACGAGTTTTATGCCGGCGTCATGACGGTTGAGACTGGCCTGATCCTTCATCCAGAGATCGATGGCTTCGGTGCATCGCCGGATAGCTTGGTAGGTGCGAATGGCCTCCTCGAGATAAAGGTCCCCAACACCGCAACCCACATCTACACGATGCAGTCAGGCAAGCACGACTCCACCTACGAATGGCAAATGCTCGCACAGATGGCCTGCAGTGGCCGAGAGTGGGTCGACTTCGTGTCCTTCGACGACCGCCTTCCAGAGGAACTGCAGTACGTCTGCTTCCGCTACCACAGGGACGAGGCGCGCATCCGCGAGATGGAGGCCGAGGTGAAGGCGTTCCTGGATGAGCTGGCAGCGCTTGAGGCTGACATGCGCGGGAGGATGGCGGCGTGAAAGCAATAACATCCCGACCAACCAAGGTCTGTACTGCATGCGGGTCAGACTTCTATCGACACCCGAAGGACTCAGAGTCCCAATGGGCCTCTCGCTCTTATTGCTCAATTTCCTGCAAAAACAGATCGCATGAGTCGACCCCAATCCACCTAAGGTTCTGGGCGCACGTCGATAGAAAGGCCGACGACGATTGCTGGGAATGGACAGGTTCAAAGGATGGGCATGGGTACGGGACCCTGAGCGCAGGAGGAGGAAGGCCGCCACAAAAGGCTCACCGAATCGCATTTGAAATGGCGCACGGCCCAATACCTGCCGGCCTAGTTGTTAGGCACAAGTGCGACAACCCAGGTTGTGTAAACCCGAACCATCTGGAGGTGGGAACCCAAAAGGACAATTCAGCCGACATGGTCGCAAGAGGCCGTCTCAACCCAATTTCTCTATTGAATCTAAGGCCTGGCGTCTCCGGTCGCCGTGGCGCAGGACCAAAATCTGCAGGAGAACTTCATGGCCAGAGGAGTTAACAAAGTCATTCTCGTAGGCAACTGCGGAGATGACCCGTCCGTTCGTTACATGCCCAACGGCAACGCGGTGACCAACGTTACCCTGGCCACCAGCGAAAGCTGGAAGGACAAGCAGACCGGCCAGCAGCAGGAGCGTACCGAGTGGCACCGCGTGGTGTTCTTCGGTCGCCTGGCGGAAATCGTCGCCGAGTACGTTCGCAAGGGCTCGCAAATCTATGTCGAAGGCAGCCTACGCACCCGAGAGTGGGAGAAAGACGGCGTGAAACGCTACACCACCGAAATCGTGGTTGACGTGAACGGCAATATGCAGCTGCTGGGCGGCAAGCCTTCTGGTGACAGCCAACAGCAGCCGCGGCAACAGCGCCCGCAACAGGCGCCACAGTCCCAGCAATCCGCGCCGCCTGACAGCTTCGACGATGACATCCCGTTCATCCGCCTGCATCCCCTGGCGGGCGCATGACATCAATCTGGCGTGATTAGAGGGAGCCTCCATGGCTCCCTTTCTTTTTGAGGTGTGCCATGGAAACAGACTTCCCCGAGATTGAAGAACGGTTCGCGGCTGATGCGTGGCGCGAGCCGGTTTACGTAGAGCACCGGATTACGCATGAGGATTTGCAGGCGGCGACTGAGGCTTGGCTGAAGGAAGGCAACGAGATAACCACAGTCGAATCTGGTCTTCAAACGGCGACCAAATCTGAGTTCAACGGACGCATCGTAGGAGGCTCTGATGCTGCACAGAAAGCAGCTGAGAACCAGAACGAAGCCGCCCGGGACAAGCAGTCGAAACGCAGCAAGAAGGATATGCAGGTCTGCGAGGCTCTGGTTGAGCTTCTCCCCGAGAAGCTGGGGCGCGCAGCGTTCGCAAAACGCCTTGGAATCAAGGATTCAGTGCTTCAGAGAATCCTGCGCACTTACTTCCCCAAAGACTCCCGCTTCGACTACCTGCGCCCAGTGCAACGGAAGATCGGCCCGATGAAGACGCTGGAAGAAGCCTTCTGGATTCTCGCCAAGGGCCGCATAGCCATCGTGGACGGCGTGAGCATGAAGCGCTGCTCGCTCTGCAAACAGGCAAAGCCCGTTACGGAGTTCTTCATGGACGGCAGCAAGGCATCTGGTTTCGCGAGCCGCTGCACTGCTTGCGAGAAGGCGATCTATGGGATGCACGATGGCATTCGAACTCGCATCGACCAACACGAGAGGGCAGCAGCATGAAAGGCCTCGACAAGTCCAAAGCACAACGCCAGATCGAGTCGATCACCAGCCAGTCGTTCGACGACATTTTCGAATCCGCTCGCCGGCAAGCCGAGGCAGACGCCCTGCTCCGCCGCTGCAAACACATGACCGGCCAGCTCAGCACCATCGGCGGCCAGCAACTCAGCGAAGACATCTGCGAGTACTTCAGGAAGTACGGCGCGCAAAGGGAGGCAGCATGAACCGCGAAGACGTAGCCAAGGATCTTGCCGTGGAGAACAACGAGGTGCTGCGAAAGAGAGTCTTCGCAGCCGAAGCTCTGCTTGCCGAGTGGGAAGCGACTTTCGGCGAGCCTGCGAAAAGCGGGAATCTCGGCCAGGTTACTCGGGACTTCCTCGCCTCGCAGCAGGGGGAGGCAACTGCGGCAGAAAGTGCCCAAGTTCACCCCGAGCAGGCAGAGGGCGCGCATGGGGAGCGGGAGCGCTTCCGCGCCAACTACAAGCACCTGGACCTGAGCGAGAAGCCTGATGCCTGGGGCCGTACTCAGTTCCTGCATTCGCATGTTGAAGCGCTCTGGCAGGGATGGAGTCACCGCGCCGCCCTGGCGCAACCATCCCCGACCTGCTCGGCCTGTCACGGCTCGGAGATGGTCTTCACCGACAAACTCGACCATAACGGTAATCACATTGAGGTCGATTGTCCTGATTGCGCGCAACCCTCCCCGGCGCCGGAGCTGGTCCACTGCGCGTGTGGAGATGCATTCCCGGTTAACAGCTATGGCGCTGGCTTCATGGATGCGAACAACGGCGTCTGCCAAAACTGCGATGCGGCAACGGTCGCCCAGGCTGGGCAGGTGCCGGAGGAAGTGCGCCGCGCGGCTATGGAACTGGTGGCGTACAGCGAGGGCTCTCGCTCGCATCAGATCGTCAGATGTTCTGCCACGCTTCGAGATTGGCTCGCCGCCGCGCCGGCGCAGGGAGGGTCTGCCGATGATTCCAGCAATGACTGATCCGATGGGGCGGCACTGGCGCCAGCCCGACCGCTCCCAAATCCTTCTGGACGACACGCACGCAGTGATGGATCAGCGGGCGTTCGGGCAGTTGGCCGAGTACTCAACCAGCACACCGTCCGGCGTTTATCCAGGAAAGATGTGGAAGTGCCAGTGCCGCGGCGGCGAGTGGGTGCTCCGCTGGTTCGGCGAGGTGAAAGGTAGGCCGGACCTCTGCTCCAACAATCAGCGAGAAATCCTGCTGTGCGAAGCGCCGCCGGCGCAGGGAGGTGAGTGATGCCCGACTACAAAGCCGCATTCGAGGCTGCATCGCTCGACCTAAGCACGATCATGTCCGCGCTCGGCTTCGTCAGCTATCCGGGGATAGACCCGATGCTTCGGGCGATCACCAACCTGACCCTCGCGAAGGCTGAGGCCCAGGCGCTCAGGGAGCAACTGGAAGCCCTGCGCGCAATGGTGGTGGTGTTCCCCGATTTCGACAACGACGTGATCATCGATACCTTCAGGCGGAATGGATTCAGGATTGAGTTGGGCGAGACCTATTCCGTTAAAGGCCAGATCGCTCAGTTGTTGAATGCGCTTGGCGAACTGGCGCGCCTCAACGGCAAGGCGGTGAGCGAGGGGCTGTTGCGGCGGATCGTGGAAGAGCAGCCCGCAATGCAGGACATCGGCGAGATGTTCAATTGGCAGTACGCGCGCGATCAGGCAATGGCAGAACTGCGCGCCCTGCTCGGCGAGGTGAATGAGCATGAGTGATCTGATCTGCAGAAAGACCATGATGCGCTGTCAGACTCCCGGAATGTGCGCTCCGTATGGCGGATGCCGGACTGAAGTGGCCATCCCCGACGACCAGGTGCTGGTGCCGAGGGAGTGGCTGTCTGCGCTAATCGGTGAGATTTCGCACGGCTGGGGTGAGTCGTTCGAAGAGAGCGAAATCGCCGAGCAGATTCGCACCCTCCTCTACCCCTAACCCTTCCCCTTAACCGCACACCCGTATGGGAGGCATTCGCATGTCCAAATTTCGTCCATGCCCAGCATGTCGAGGCTATGACCTTGAGCGGCGCTGGTGCCACGTTTGCGATGGCCGAGGCGTTGTTGACGTCGAGGCTCAACAGAAGGAGCGCGCAGAGATGGTGAAGTTGCTGCGCGAAGCCGGCATTGAAGTGAGGGACTGACCGTGAATGACGATAACGACGAG
Source organism: Pseudomonas nitroreducens TX1 (assembly GCF_000313755.1). GTDB lineage: Bacteria > Pseudomonadota > Gammaproteobacteria > Pseudomonadales > Pseudomonadaceae > Pseudomonas > Pseudomonas nitroreducens_A. Next base: position 71,055 of record NZ_AMZB01000137.1, read on the forward strand.
TTCGCAAACTGGTGGCGCGCACCCGAGCAAGAAGAACTCCGCAAGTCCTGCGCTATGGGCTGGGGCAGATACATCTGGCAAGCCTGCCGCGCGGCTCTGAAGGTGGAGCTGCCGGATGTTCCAGACTTCGTCATCAGCGCAGAAGAGTCACTGGATATGGAGCCTGAAGTCTACGAGTCGCTTGAATCCATCCACTGCGCAGAGGTTGCAATGCTGCACCGCTGCAAGAGAGCCCTCCAGCAAGCCGGAATAGAGGTTTCACCATGACTGTACACTTCAAGCTTGTCTGCTGTACCTGCGGGAAATCCACAGCCTGCGAAGCTGACGGGCATCCATCGTTCGCCTTTGAGGTCTGCATGATGGCGAATCAGGTCGGGATGATCGGATTCCTTGATCCGGATAACGGCCGCGGCCTCGTCTTCTGCTCCAAGGACTGCCTCGACTTCCAGCGAACCAAGTCTGGCCGGCTTCGTCGGCGTCTGCTCAAGAAGGAGGCTGCCTAATGGACCTCACCAAGCTGAAGGAGCTGGCGGAGCGGGCTACGCCGGGTCGTAACTTCGACAGGCTGCCGTCTGCTGGTGGCGGCCTCAAGTACACCTGCACGGGCGATGATGGATCGCTAGTACTGCGGGTTGACCACAAGAACGACCTGTTTGGATTCATCGGTCCAAAGGGCGAAGAGGACGAAGCGTTCTTCTTGGCCTGCACGCCGCAAGCAGTTCTTGAGCTGATTTCCGAGGTGGAGCGGCTGCGCAACCGGCTGGAGATCGACGAAAGAACGCCTTATGACGGCATTGCCTGTCGTGACGAGACGATCAAAGGACTGGACGAGAAGTGTGACCGGCTCAAGGCAGAGGTGGAGCGGCTGCGCGGACAGGTAGATCACCTGATCAACCAGCATATGCCGCGTGAGCCTATCCCTGACATGCCAGGCTGGACCCGAGTGATCGACGCGGACCGGCTCAAGGCGGAGAACGCGGCGCTGCGCAAGGACGCCGAGCGGTATCGGTGGCTGCGTGATCTTCCTGACGGCTCTCCATACGAAGAGATCGGGAACTACCCCGGCTGCTTCTGGGATGAAGAGATTGATAGAGGAATGGCAGACGCAGCCCTGGAAGGAGGCGGGAATGACCAAGCAGCGCGCTAAGGGCTATGCCCAGGCTAAGCGGCAGCATGAAGCAGGAATGCCGATTGCGCTCCTCTACACCGGATTCCGCGCGATGCCGATTTCTGAGTTCAAGGTCGGCGCACTGGAGTACGTGAACGAGCAATTGGAAGGAGGCGGGAGATGAGCGAGTGGCTTCCGATAGACAGTGCGCCAACAGACTCCGACGGCATAGATCTGTTTGGATGGATCGATTATGACCTTCTGGAAATGCGACTGACTGATTGCGAGTTCATTGATGGTGTATGGCACTACTTCCGCTGCGGGGAAATGGTGTCCATTGACACCATAGGCTTCCATCCAACCCACTGGATGCCCATTCCCGCACCGCCCAAGTAATCAAATGCCCGTCAAATACGCGGCCAGCGCCACGCCTGCGTTAGCGCTGGTTCATCAAGAACCAGTCAAATAACCCCACTCACACCTCCGCACTGCGGATAGATGAGGTATTGCTATGAGCGCAGCAGAACAACTGCTCGACGAGTTCGACAAGGTGACAGAAAAGAGGATGGCCGAGCTGCTCGGAACGACTGCTCGAGCCCTGCAGAGAAAGCGCGACCGCAAGATCATCCCCACATGGGTTTGGGCGAAGATAGACGGCCGAATCATCTACAGTAAAAGGAGGTATGACGAGTGGCTAGAAAGCCTCTGGACCTGCCGACCGGCGTCGAAGTCATCGGCCAATCAGTCCGAATTCGCTTCCAGTGGGGAAAGCGCAGGCGTTGCGAAACGCTTGCCTACCCACCGACCCAGAAAGGAATCGCAGCGGCAGCAGCTCTACGTACTCAGGTAGTTCAGTACGCCAAGATGGGCGTGTTGACCCATGAGAAGTATCTTGAGTTCTTCCCTTCATCCCGCGCGCACCTTCCTTCCACTGCCTGCCCCACCTTCTTTGAATACGCCCAGGAATGGCTCGACTCGTTAGAAGTTGTCGACGCCACTCGCAAAGGCTATCGAATCTCCCTTCAGCGCTACTGGATCCCCCACCTGGCACAACTGCCAATGGACCAGATCCCAGCGACCATGATTCGCCGGATCGTCGCAACGACGAAATGGCCATCACCAAGCCGCAGAAAGAATGTCGTCCGCGTAGTGACCTGCCTGTTCAAGCAGGCCATGAAGGAAGAGGTCGTTCAACGTGACCCAACGATATCCGTCCCAGTGGCAAAGGTTCCAAAGCGGGAACTGGATCCATTCACGCAGGAAGAAGCAGACCTGATCATCGCCAAGCTCTATGAGGTGGCGACAGGTATGCAGCAAATCTACGCCTGCCTGTTCGAGTTCCTGTTCTACACAGGGATGCGCCCGGGCGAGGCAATGGCGCTGCGCTGGGACGAGGTGGACACACGCGCCAGGAAGGCAAAGGTCTGCCGGATCCAGCTCCGCGGCAAGATCATCGAGCGCACCAAAACGAAGACCGTTCGTGAAGTTCTATTGAACGAACGCGCTCTGCATGCCATCGAACAAGCTAGGCCGTTGACTGCGGCGAGATCGGATTACGTGTTTGCTACAAGCCTGACGGCGGATCGATCCGACCTTTACATCAAGTCGGAGACTGGCCCGAAGCGCTATTGGCGCACCGCCCTGCGGAAGCTCGGCATGCGTCAGCGCAGAACGTACGACACTCGCCACACGTACGCGACGATGTGTTTGATGGCTGGAATGAACCCCGCCTTCATCGCCTCGCAGCTCGGCCACAGCGTGCCGGTTCTGCTTTCGACCTACGCCAAATGGCTCAACTCGACATCCGACTGGAGCGAGATGGAAAAGCTGAAAACTGGTACGAATTTGGTACGGAGGAAATCTAAGGAGGACTGAGGCCCTGATTTTACTGGGCCCACAGCGCTATGTGCGGAATAGCAGGAGAACTACGTTTCGATAACCAGGCTGCGGACCTTGCCGCAGTCGAACGCATCACTCATCACCTCGCCCCACGAGGCCCCGATGCCTGGGGCTTTCACAGCGAAGGGCCCGTCGCCCTGGGGCACCGGCGCCTGAAGATCATGGACCTGGCCGAAGCTTCCGGTCAGCCGATGATCGACACCTCGCTGGGCCTGTCGCTGGTGTTCAACGGGGCAATCTACAACTACCCCGAACTGCGCAGCGAGCTGGAAGCGCTGGGATACCGCTTCTTTTCCGGTGGCGACACCGAAGTACTCCTGAAGGGATACCACGCCTGGGGTGAACAACTATTGCCACGCCTCAATGGCATGTTCGCGTTTGCCATCTGGGAGCGCGACAAACGGCGCCTGTTCATCGCCCGCGACCGCCTCGGCATCAAGCCGCTGTACCTGTCGCAGACCGGCCAGCGCCTGCGCTTCGCCTCCAGCCTGCCGGCCCTGCTCAAGGGCGGTGACATCGACCCGGCGCTGGACCCGGTGGCGCTCAACCACTACCTGAACTTCCATGCCGTGGTGCCCGCGCCGCGTACCCTCCTGGCGAAGGTGCAAAAGCTGCCGCCGGCGACCTGGATGGCCATCGATGCCCAAGGCCACGTCGAGCGCCAGCGCTGGTGGAACCTGGAATACGGACCGCTGCCGGACGAACGCGAACTGACCCTGGATGACTGGGAAGACCGCCTGCTGAGCAGCCTGCGCGACGCCGTGAGCGTCCGCCAGCGCGCCGCGCGCGAGGTCGGCGTGCTGCTCTCCGGCGGCGTCGATTCGAGCCTGCTGGTCGGCCTGCTGCACGAAGCCGGGGTCGAGGACCTGCTGACCTTCTCCATCGGCTTCGAGGATGCGGGCGGCGAGCGCGGCGACGAGTTCCAATACTCAGACCTGATCGCCAGGCGCTACGGTACCCGCCACCACCAGTTGCGCATCGACGAAAACGAAGTCATTTCGCAGTTGCCGGCGGCCTTCCGCGCCATGAGCGAACCCATGGTCAGCCACGACTGCATCGCCTTTTACCTGCTCTCGCGGGAAGTCTCGAAGCACTGCAAGGTGGTGCAGAGCGGCCAGGGCGCCGACGAGCTGTTCGCCGGCTATCACTGGTACCCGAAAGTAGCCGGTGCGAAGGACCCGCTGCTGGCCTACCGCGCGGCCTTCTTCGACCGCAGCCACGGCGAGTACCTGGACACCGTCCGCGAAGCGATGCGGGTGGAGGACGTGGCCAGCGAATTCGTTCGCGAGCACTTTGCCCAATCCGGCGCGGAAGACCCGGTAGACAAGGCGCTGCGCCTGGACAGCACCATCATGCTGGTGGATGACCCGGTCAAGCGCGTGGACAACATGACCATGGCCTGGGGCCTGGAGGCTCGCGTGCCGTTCCTCGACTACCGCGTGGCAGAGCTGTCGGCGCGCATTCCGGCGCGCTTCAAGCTCGGCGATGGCGGCAAGCAGGTACTCAAGGCCGCGGCGCGCAAGGTGATCCCCAGCGAGGTCATCGATCGGCCCAAGGGCTATTTCCCGGTACCGGGCCTCAAACACCTGCAAGGCAATACCCGCGCCTGGGTCAGCGAACTGCTGATGGACCCGAGCCAGGACCGCGGGCTGTTCGAGCCGGCAATGTTCGACCGCCTGCTCAGCGACCCCGCCACCGACCTCACCCCACTGCGCGGCTCCAAGTTGTGGCAGCTGGCCGCCCTCAACCTCTGGCTGACGGAACAAGGCCTCTAGAGCCCGGCGGCGTCGGGTACGACGCCGCCATTCCTTCAGCCCAGGACAGATGCCTTATCAGGGAGCGCAAGATGAAACCCCATTCCAACCTGCCCCACCCGCACAACCAGCGCCTGCTGCGCGGCCAGACGCCGACCTACGAGCGCTTGCAGGCGCGGCTCGCCGGTGACCACACCGAAAGCCTCGGCCCGCTGATATTGCAGTGCGGCTGGGGTCGCTTGCTGATCGGCCACACCTTCTCCAGCCCCGACAAGCTTGCCGCCGAACTGCTCAACGAACAGCCCGGCGAACGCGACATCGCCCTCTACGTCGCCGCGCCGCAGCAGGTGCTGGCCCACGCCCCGCAGCAGCTCTTCCTTGACCCTTCCGACGCGCTGCGCCTGTGGTTTACCGACTATCGCCCGGCGCGCCGGCCCTTCCGCGGCTTTCGTATCCGCCGCGTGCACAGCGACGACGACTGGGCGGCGATCAATCGCCTGTACCTGTCGCGCGGCATGCTGCCGGTCGACCCGTCCAAGGTCACGCCGCGCCATCAGGGCGGCCCGGCCTACTGGCTGGCCGAAGACGCCGAGACCGGCACGGTGATCGGCACCGTCATGGGCATCAACCACGCCAAGGCCTTCCGCGACCCTGAAGGCGGCTCCAGCCTCTGGTGCCTGGCGGTGGATCCGCAGTCCAGCCGGCCAGGGGTCGGCGAAGCGCTGGTGCGCCACCTCATCGAACACTTCATGAGCCGCGGCCTGGCATACCTCGACCTGTCGGTACTGCACGGCAACCAGCAGGCCAAGTCGCTGTACCGCAAGCTGCGCTTCCGCGAGCTGCCGACCTTCGCGGTGAAGTGCAAGAACGGCATCAACCAGTCGCTGTTCCTCGGCCCCGGCCCGGAACAGGGTCTGAATCCTTACGCCCGGATCATCGTCGACGAAGCCCATCGGCGCGGCATCGAAGTGCAGGTGCAGGACGCCGACGCCGGTCTCTTCACCCTCACCCAGGGCGGCCGGCGCATCCGCTGCCGCGAGTCGCTGTGCGACCTCACCAGCGCCGTGAGCATGAGCCTGTGCCAGGACAAGACCCTCACCCACCGCGCCCTCGACCGCGCCGGCCTGCGCCAACCGCAGCAGCGCCTGGCCGGCAGCGCGGAAGAAAACGCCGCGTTCCTCGAAGAGCACGGCGCGCTGGTGGTCAAGCCAGTGGACGGTGAACAGGGCCAGGGTGTCGCCGTGGACCTGGGTACGCCGGAAGAAGTCGAGAACGCCATCGCCCAAGCGAAGCAGTTCGACACCCGGGTGATCCTCGAGAGCTACCACGCCGGCCAGGACCTGCGCATCGTGGTAATCGGCTATGAAGTGGTGGCTGCCGCCATCCGCCGCCCGGCCGAGGTGATAGGCGATGGCCGGCACAGCATCCGCGAGCTGATCGAAGCGCAGAGTCGCCGTCGCCAGGCCGCCACCGGGGGCGAAAGTCGCATTCCGCTTGACGGCGAAACCGAGCGCACTCTCGCCGCCGCAGGCTTCGGCTACGACGACGTGCTGCCCAGCGGTCAACGCCTGGCCGTGCGGCGCACCGCCAACCTGCATACCGGCGGCATCCTCGAAGACGTCACCGAGCGCCTGCACCCGACGCTCGCCGACGCCGCCATCCGCGCGGCACGGGCCCTGGAGATTCCGGTCACCGGCCTCGATCTGCTGGTCACCGAGGCCGACCAGCCGGACTACGTGATCATCGAAGCCAACGAACGGCCCGGCCTGGCCAACCATGAGCCGCAGCCCACCGCCGAGCGCTTCGTCGACCTGCTTTTCCCGCTCAGCCGCGAACTGCTGCACCGAGACAACCGTGACCAGCCTCACCCCAACGAGGAGGCCCCGGCATGAGTCAACTGCCACAACCGGACCTGAACTACCTGCAGCGCGTGCTGCTGGAAATGCTCGCCATCCCCAGTCCCACTGGCTTCACCGATACCATCGTGCGTTATGTCGCCGAACGGCTGGAGGAGATCGGCGTCCCCTTCGAAATGACCCGCCGCGGAACCATCCGCGCGACCCTGCTGGGCCGGCGCAAAAGCCCGGACCGCGCGGTCTCGGCGCACCTGGACACCATCGGCGCCATCGTTCGCGAGATCAAGCCCAACGGCCGCCTGGCACTGGCGCCGGTGGGCTGCTGGTCGAGCCGCTTCGCCGAAGGCAGCCGGGTCACCGTATTCTGCGAAAACGGCGTGTTCCGCGGCAGCGTTTTGCCGTTGATGGCCTCGGGGCACGCCTTCAATACCGCGGTGGACACCCTGCCGATCAGTTGGGACCACGTCGAACTGCGCCTGGATACCTACACCGCCAGCCGCGCCGACAGCGAATCCCTGGGCGTGGCCATTGGCGATTTCGTCGCCTTCGACCCCCTGCCGGAGTTCACCGAGAGCGGCCACATCAGCGCTCGCCACCTCGATGACAAGGCCGGCGTCGCGGCGTTGCTCACCTCGCTCAAGGGCATCGTGGAAAGCGGCCTGGTGCCGCCGATCGATTGCCACCCGCTGTTCACCATCACCGAGGAAATCGGCTCCGGCGCGGCCGGCGCGTTGCCCTGGGACGTGAGCGAATTCGTCGGCATCGACATCGCGCCGGTGGCCGAGGGACAGAACTCCAGCGAGCACGCGGTGAGCGTCGCGCTGCAGGATTCCGGCGGTCCGTATGACTTCCATCTTTCACGCCATCTGCTGCGGCTGGGCGAACGTCACGAAGTCCCGGTGCGGCGCGACCTGTTCCGCTACTACCACAGCGATGCCCAGTCGGCGATCACTGCCGGCCACGACATCCGCACCGCCCTGCTGGCCTTCGGTTGCGACGCCACGCACGGCTACGAGCGCACCCATATCGACAGCCTTGCCGCACTGTCGAAGTTGCTCACGGCCTACATGCTCAGCCCGCCGGTGTTCGACAGCGACGCAGAACCCAGCGAGGGCGCACTGGAGCGCTTCAGCAAGCAGCTGGAGCACCCGGTGCACATGGAAAGCACCACCCATGTGCCGCCGGTGGACGAGCTGATCGACAGCGGCGATGGATCGACTGACAAAGGCAAGACACCGGAGGGGAACAACGACTGAAGCTGCACTCGGCGCAGCGCGGGACTACAATCCCGCGCTGCGATTTCGAGTACGATTCACGAGTAGCCCGCCATGCTGATTCCCTTCGAGCTCATCGAAGCCGACACCCTCGACAACCTGCTGGAAGATTTCGTCACCCGGGAAGGCACCGACAACGGCGACGACACACCGCTGGACGTGCGCGTCGAACGCGCGCGCCATGCACTCAAGCGCGGCGAGGCGGTGATCGTCTTCGATCCGGAAAGCCAGCAGTGCCAACTGATGCTGAAAAGCGAAGTGCCGAGGGAGTGGCTGGAGGATTGAGCTCTTTGTAGGAGCGAGCTGGCGCAATGGGTTTCATGGCCGACCTCGGCGCGTCAGATGTACTCGCCCCTCTCCCTAACCCTCTCCCTGAAGGGAGAGGGGACAGTAAGGAAAGTGCTGATGCAACGGAGTTTGCCGGATGTCTCCGTAGCGCCCTTCTGGCAGAGGACTGCTCCCTCTCCCTTCAGGGAGAGGGAGTAGTAAGGAATGTGCTGATGCAACGGAGTTTGCCGGATGTCTCCGTAGCGCCCTTCTGGCAGAGGACCGCTCCCTCTCCCTTCAGGGAGAGGGAGTAGTAAGGAATGTGCTGATGCAACGGAGTTTGCCGGATGTCTCCGTAGCGCCCTTCTGGCAGAGGACCGCTCCCTCTCCCTTCAGGGAGAGGGAGTAGTAAGGAATGTGCTGATGCAACGGAGTTTGCCGGATGTCTCCGTAGCGCCCTTCTGGCAGAGGACCGCTCCCTCTCCCTTCAGGGAGAGGGAGCAGTAAGGAATGTGCTGATGCAACGGAGTTTGCCGGATGTCTCCATAGCGCACTTCTGGCAGAGGAACGCTCCCTCTCCCTTCAGGGAGAGGGAGCAGTAAGGAATGTGCTGATGCAACGGAGTTTGCCGGATGTCTCCGTAGCGCCCTTCTGGCAGAGGACCGCTCCCTCTCCCTTCAGGGAGAGGGCTGGGGAGAGGGTATTACCAGTTCAGGGCGCGAGTTTGGGCCCCAGCAGCACCACGCTGGCGCCAATCACACAGAGCGCCACGCCCACCCAGTCGCTCCACAGCGGGCGACTCTTCTCGACGAAGGCCAGCCAGAACAGCGATGCAGCGACGTAGATGCCGCCGTACGCGGCATAGGCGCGCCCGGCATAGTTGGCCTCGACGCGAGTGAGCAGCAGAGCGAAGACCGTCAGGCTGAGCAGGCCGGGAATGCCCCACAGAGCGCTCTTGTCCAGCCGCAGCCAGAGGTAGAAGGCGTAGCAGCCGGCGATCTCGCAGAACGCGGCGAGGACGAACCAGAGGTAATTGATCACAGCGGTCTTCTCTTGAGGGGCAGTCGCGAGCACTCAGCCGCGCAGGCCGCCCTCGCGCTCCCAGGCGCAGCGCACTTTCAGCTCGCCTTCGCGTGGGCTATGGAAGCCGTTCTCGGATTCCCAGCGGAAGGTGTGGCTGCCGTTGACTTCGGTTTCCAGGTGCACCACCGCGCTGGCCCAGTAGAGGCGGCGCAGCAGGGCTTCGAACTGTTCGACCCAGAGTTTCCACTCGTACTCGATGGTCTGGTAGCTGGCGCCGAAATGGATCACCTGGGACTGGTACAGGCCCGCGCCTTCGGTCTCGCAGCGGCTGAACATCTCGCGGCCGAGGAAAGGCCAGGCCTCCCCCATGGGCAGGCTGTCGAGCACCTTGCGGTTGGCGGCGCGGCGCAGGCGGCGCTCCATCGAGTCGCCGGGCCAGTCGCGAATGCAGCCATAGACGATGGATTCAGAGTGCAAGCGGGTTCTTCCTTCAATGACACCGGAGCCTTCTAACACAGGCATGGCGATGCGCAAAGCACGAATCCCAAGCGCTGGGCGGTAGCCCGAAAAAGCAAAAGCCCCGCGACATTCGCGGGGCTTTCACCGGGGTCCAACGTACATCAGCCAGGCAGGCCGGTGACTAAAACTAACCCTTTGCACCGACCTGGGCAAGCCCTCTCTTTCACTGCACCGAAAGGGGGCGAATTCCTTGCTCAGAACCGGCTTTACGATCGTCCGAGCTGGAGCTGCATTCACGCAGTCATGCCAACGCGCAGCAGATCCTAATCAGGTTCTCAGGCCAGGCTGCGGCGCTTGGCTTGCATCTTCTCCGCCATTTTCGCCATCTCGTCGTAGATCGCCTGGGGATTCTGCTGCTTGATCTGCCAGGCCATGCGGCCCTGTTCGTGGGGCAGGATCATGAAGACGTCGCGGGCCACTTCCTGGTGGATGTAGTCGGCAATGTCCGCGGCGCTGATGGGCGAGCTTTCCAGCAGCTTGCCGACCTGGGTCTTCATCTCCGGACTCGGGCCGCGGAAGGAGTCCAGCAGGTTGGTCTGGAAGAACGACGGGCAGACCACGTGAACCTTCACGTCCACCAGGCTGAGATCGGCCAGCAGGCTTTCCGACAGGGCCACCACGCCGGCCTTGGCCACGTTGTAGTTGCTCATCGCCGGGCCCTGCATCAGGGCGGCCATGGAAGCGATGTTGATGATGCGGCCCTTGCTCTTCTCCAGCAGCGGCAGGAAGGCCTTGCAACCCTTGACCACACCCATCAGGTTGATCGAGATCTGCCAGTCCCAGTCCTCCAGCGACAGTTCGCTGAAGAAGCCGCCGGAGGCGACGCCGGCATTGTTGACGATGATGTCGATGCCGCCGAATTTCTCTTCGCAGGACTGCGCCAGCTGCGTCAGTTGGCTGTAGTCGCGCACGTCGCAGCGCTGGGTGAAGCCGTCACCGCCGGCCTCGCGCACCAGCTTGAGGGTTTCCTGCAGGCCTGCTTCGTTGACGTCGGCCAGCGCCAGCTTCCAGCCCTCGCGGGCCCAGCGCAGGGCGATTTCGCGTCCGAGGCCGGAACCGGCGCCGGTGATCATGATGCGATTTTGCATAGGGGAGGTCTGCCTTTTCTTGTCTTGTCCGGGACGGGTGATCGACAGGGTTTGTCGACGACTGTGGCCCGAAGTGTAACCAAGGCTTTCGGCTATCAGCGGCGAAATCAGGGCGCTGAATGCCCCTGGCAAACCGCCGGCGCACTAGCGCTTGGAGGGATGCCGGTCAGACCTGGAGGAGCACGCAGAGCTTGCCCAGCACCAGGGCAATGCCGGCGGAGACGAGCAGGTGGGCCGCGCAGTTGACGCGCTCGCGCTTGAACTGGGCGAAGCCACGGATGCGATAGCGCAGTATGAAGATGCCCAGCGCCAGGGGAAGGGCCGGGCCGAGGAAGGCAAACTGCCAATAGCGGTCCGGATTGGCCACCGGGTCCAGGGTCATGGCCTCGGCCAGCGGCGGCAGGCCCAGCCCGCACTGGACGAGCAACCACACCACGCCCAGCACAACCAGTACAACGCCCAGCATCCCCAAGACTCCCTGATAGCAAAGGCCCAGTATGTTAGTACAGGCACTCCGGGATGGCTGTGCGACGAATCACCCTGTGGCGTATCGGCGCTGTGACGAAAGCGGGTTATCGCCGGAGCGAGCTTCGAGCGATCGCGGACAGCGTCCGCTCCTACGCAGGCGGTTAGCCCTGTGCTTTTCGTAGGAGCGGATTCATCCGCGAAGCTCTTGGCGAGGGCCGGTCAAATCCGACCGAGCAACAGCAACACCAGCAGCACGACCAGCACCACGCCGATCACGCCCGAGGGGCCGTAACCCCAGTTGCGCGAGTGGGGGAAGACCGGCAGGCCGCCGATCAGCATCAAGATCAGGATGATCAACAGGATAGTCCCGAGTCCCATATCGTCTCTCCTCTTTCAGTCGACGAGGGGCGATGGCTCGCGGGGTGCGAATGGCCAGCGCTTGTAGATACCGACCGAGGCGGCGCGGGGAAGATTCAAAGAATCTGCGCGGGACTATCAGCTCAGGTCGCGGGGCAGCGAGCCCTTGCGCAGGCGCAGGAACATCAGCGCGGCGGTGCGCGCATCGCCGATGGCGGTATGGCGGCCCTCGATAGGGATTTCGAGGTTGCGCGCCAGGGTGTCGAAGCGCAGGTCCAGGTGCAGGTCGGGGAAACGCCGGCTCATCTTGCGGTGATAGATCTCCGAGACCTCTACACGCGGATTATCCAGCCTTGCGCCGAGCTGCTCGCGCAGGTGGCGACGCAGCACGGCGACGTCGAAGGACAGGTAATACCCCAGCAGCGGCCGCTCGCCGACGAAGGCCTGCACCCGACGCAGCGCCTCCACCAGCGGCAGTTGGCCTTCGAGGTCGGCGCGACGCAATTTATGGATGCGGATCGACTCGCCGTCGAGTGACAGCGGCGGCTCCACCAGAAGCTCCAGGCGTTCACCGAGAATCAGCTTGCCATGACGGATGACCACCGCGCCGATGCTGAGGATGTCGGCCTTGCGCGGGTCGAGGCTGGTGGTCTCCAGGTCCAGCGACACCAGTTCCTCCGCCTGCGCCGGGTCGTACCGCCACCAGTACAGGCGTCGGCGCCAGGCGGACCAGTGCGGATCGGGGGCAGCGACACAGGCGTTCATCGGGTCTCCAAGTGGAATTGGCGGCTCAGGCTCTGCTTGAACTTCTTCACCGTGTGCAGCCCGAAGCGCAGCAGGTCGCGCTCGTGGCGGCTCAGGCGGGAAACGTCCAGGCCCTGCTCGCGGCCGTCGCGCTGGCCGTCCAGTTGCTGGCGCAGGCGCAACTGGAGGAACAGTTCGAATGCCTCGACCAGGTTGTCCGCCAGCGTCTCATCCAGCACGCCGAGTGTCTTCAGGGCGGTGAGGCGGCCGAGGGTGCCTCGCTCCTCCAGCCCTTCGCGCACGGCCAGCACGCGGGCACCGTGGACAATAGGAAAGATGCCGCCGCGCTTCGCGTCCAGGTGCGCATCCTGGGTCTTGAGCTGGCCGAGGAAGGTCAGCGGCGTGTCGAACTGCAGGGCCGGCAGGGCCAGGTCGCTCATCCAGCGGCTACTGTCGCCGGCCAGAGCCTTCAGGCCTTCGCGCAGGCTGTCGAACAGTCTTCGGTTACCCGCCACCGGCCAGGCATCGGCGAGGATCGACAGGCGCATCAGCTGCTCGGGACGCCCTTGCAACGGCAGCTCGCGCAACTCGCGTTGCCACTCCGACAGGGGTTTGCACCATTCCGGCCGGCTGGCCATTACGCCGCCAGGGCATGGCGGATATCCAAATTCCAGCAGCGCAGCGGTGAAACGCTGCATCAGCAACAGGCCCTGCTCCACTGGCAGGCCGTCATCCAGGATCAGCGCGTTGTCCTGGTCGGTCTTCAATAGTTGCTCCGCGCGGCCTTCGCTACCCATCACCAGCAGGCAGCATCGGCCACGCAATACCGGCGGTACCTGCAGTTCGAAAAGTCGTTCGAGCAATTGTTCGTTGAGCGCGCTGACCAGTTGCATGATGAAACGCAGGCGGATGCCATTGCCGGCCAAGGTCGCGATGAGCGTGTGCAGGGTCTCGGCGGCGGCGCGCAGTTCGGCCTCGCTTTCGGCGCGGGCAATGCGCAGCGCCAGCACATGGGAATGGGTGGAAAACAGGCTGAGCACCTGGGTCAGGTGGAGCAGGCCGACCACCCTGCCTTCTTCGCAGACGGCCACGCGTTCGATGCGCTGGCGAGTCATGAGGATCATTGCGTCGAAGAGGAAGTCGCCCAGTTCGACATGGCTCAACGGGCGATGCGCCAGCGGGCCGATGGGCTGCGCTTCGCTGAAGCCGTCGCGGAAGTGCGCGGTCATCAGGTCGGTTCGGGTGACGATGCCCAGCGCACCTTCCTCGCGCACCAGCAGTGCGTCGGCACCACGGCTGAGCTGCAGGCGCGCCGCATCACCCAACGGCAGCGCCGGCTCCACCTCGATGGCGGGCAACAGGTGTTCGGGCGCAATGCGGGTGAGGATGAATTCGGCAAGGTTCTGCCCGTCGCGACGTTCCAGCTGGCGTTTGCTGGCCAGGTCCGCACGGAAGAAGCGGGCGAACTGCGGGTTGTCCGTGCACAGCTGGTGGAACACTGCCGCCGGCAATTCGTAGACGATGCTCTCCTCCACCGCCTGGTAGCGGTGCTTGCTGCTGCCGGAGAACAGCCCGCGCACGTCGAACAGGTCTTCGTCGCCGTACTGGGCGAACAGCTTGCCATCCTCGCCGCGCTCCTCGATCACGCCCTTCATCAGAATGAACAGGCAAGGCACCGGCGCGCCGGCTTCGAGCAGCACTTCGTCGACCGTGTAATAGCCCATGCTCAGCGCATCGCGCAGTTGCTCCCGCTCCCGCGGGCGGAGCTGGTCGAAGGGCGGCGAGGCGAAGTTGAAATCATCGGACATCCGTTATCCATCCCTTGCAAAAAAGCGGGGCCGGGGGTGTTTCCACCCCCGGCCCCGGCAGGTTAGCTCAAGCGATCAGTGGGCGACTGCACCACTGGCCCCCAGGCCGGTCTGCGAGCGGATGAACTGCGGGAAGAAGCGCGCGCGCTCTTCGTCGGCCGCAGTGGACTTGTCGGTGATGGAGAAGAACCAGATACCGATGAAGGCCACGGCCATGGAGAACAGCGCCGGGTATTCGAACGGGTAGATGGGCTTCTCGTGGCCGAGGATCTGAACCCAGATGGTCGGGCCAAGGATCATCAGCACCACCGCGGTGATCAGGCCCATCCAGCCGCCGATCTTGGCACCGCGGGTGGTCAGCTTCTTCCAGTACATGGAGAGCAGCAGCACCGGGAAGTTGCAGCTGGCGGCGATGGAGAAGGCCAGGCCGACCATGAAGGCGATGTTCTGCTTCTCGAACAGGATGCCGAGGATGATCGCGACCACACCCAGGCAGACGGTGGTGATCTTCGATACGCGCAGTTCATCTTTCTCGTTGGCCTTGCCACCCTTGAGCACGCTGGCGTACAGGTCGTGGGACACGGCCGAGGCGCCGGCCAGGGTCAGGCCGGCAACCACCGCCAGGATGGTGGCGAAGGCCACCGCGGAGATGAAGCCCAGGAACAGGCTGCCGCCCACCGCGTCGGCCAGATGCACGGCCGCCATGTTGTTGCCGCCCAGCAGCGCGCCGGTGGCGTCCTTGAAGTCCGGGTTGGTGCTGACCAGCAGGATCGCGCCGAAGCCGATGATGAAGGTCAGGATGTAGAAGTAGCCAATGAAACCGGTGGCGAAGAACACCGACTTGCGGGCTTCCTTGGCGTCACTGACGGTGAAGAAGCGCATCAGGATATGCGGCAGGCCTGCAGTGCCGAACATCAGCGCAAAGCCCAGGGAGAACGCGGAGATCGGGTCCTTCACCAGGCCGCCGGGGCTCATGATGGACTCGCCCTTCGGGTGAACCTTGATGGCTTCGGAGAACAGGGTGCTGATGTCGAAGTTGACGTGCTTGAGCACCATGATCGCCATGAAGGTGGCGCCCGAGAGCAGCAGTACGGCCTTGATGATCTGCACCCAGGTGGTGGCGAGCATGCCGCCGAACAGCACGTAGAGGACCATCAGGATCCCGACCAGCACCACGGCGACGTGGTAGTTCAGGCCGAACAGCAGCTCGATGAGCTTGCCGGCACCGACCATCTGCGCGATCAGGTAGAACGCCACGACCACCAGCGAACCGCAGGCGGACAAGGTACGGATGTCCTTCTGCTTCAGGCGGTAGGACGCCACGTCAGCGAAGGTGTACTTGCCCAGGTTGCGCAGGCGTTCGGCGATCAGGAAGAGAATGATCGGCCAGCCGACGAGGAAGCCGATGGAGTAGATCAGGCCGTCGTAGCCGGAGGTGAACACCAGTGCGGAAATACCGAGGAAGGACGCGGCGGACATGTAGTCGCCGGCAATCGCCAGGCCGTTCTGGAAGCCGGTGATGCTGCCGCCGGCGGTGTAGAAGTCAGCGGCGGATTTGCTGCGTTTGGAGGCCCAGTAGGTGATGCACAGGGTCAGGCCGACGAAGGCGACGAACATGACGATGGCGGAGACGTTCAGCGGCTGGCGCTGTACCTCGCCGGTGAGGGCGTCTGCCCAGATGGCAGGAGCGAACGCGGCCAAAGCGAGGGCCGCAGAAATTCGGCCTTTCATTGCTGGGCCTCCTTGAGGATTTCCTGGTTCAGACGGTCGAACTCACCGTTGGCACGGCGCACGTAGATGCCAGTGAGCACGAAGGCGGAGACGATCAGCCCGACGCCCATGGGGATGCCCCAGGTGACGGACGAATCGGCACTGATCTTCGCGCCGAGCAGCTGCGGCTGGAAGGCGATGAGCAGGATGAAGACCACGTACAGGCCCAACATGATCAGGGAAAGCAGCCAGGCGAAGCGTTCGCGCTTGGCCACCAGCTCTTTGAAGCGCGGATTGGTATCAATCCGCTGGTAGATGCTGTCGTTCATTTTGTTCTTGTCCTCACAGCGGGGATGACGCGGATGTCGTCGATCCCTAATTTATTTGAGCGCTGCAAGCTCTCCAGACGACTTTAGTCGTAGCGATTTGCCCTCTCTTGCGAACAAGCCCGGAATAGACGCTTCGGCATAAAAAAATCCCCCGCGAACTGAGTGGTTCGCGGGGGATTCTTCTGTGTCGCGGGTGAAGTGGCCCTAACTGATTACAGCCATTGCTTCACGCGATCGGGGTGCGCCTCGACCCACTTCTTGGCGGCCACTTCCGGCTTCTCGCCGTTCTGTACGGCGAGCATGACCTCACCAATTTCCTGGCCGTCCTTCCACTGGAATTTCTTCAGGAATGCCCAGACTTCCGGTGCCTTCTTCTCCAGCGCCGGGTTGGCGACGCTGTCGACGTGCTCTTCTTCGCCATAGACCTTTTTCGGGTCTTCCAGGAACTTCAGCTTCCACTTGGCGAACATCCAGTGCGGAATCCAGCCGGTCACCGCTACGGCCTTCTTGTCGTTCTCCGCACGGGTCAGCTCGGAGATCATGCCGCTGCCGGAGCTGGCCACCAGTTTGTAATCCAGGCCGTAGTCCTTGATCGCCTGGTCGGTCTTGAGCATCACCCCGGCGCCAGCGTCGATGCCGACGATGCGGCCGCCGAAGTCATCCTTCTGCGCGTTGAGGTCCTCGATGCTGTTGGCTTTCACGTACTCGGGCACGATCAGGCCGATCTTCGCGCCCGGGTAGTTCACGCCCAGGTTGACCACCTTGTCCTTCATCTTCTCGTAATAGGCGCCGTGGGTGACCGGCAGCCAGGCCGAGAGCATGGCGTCGAGCTTGCCGCGCGCCACGCCCTGCCACATGATCCCGGCGGCGACCGGCATCAGCTTGACCTGGTAGCCGAGCTTCTCGCGCATGATCTCGGCGGCGACGTGCGTGGTCGCCACGCTGTCCGACCAGCCGTCCACGTAACCGATGGTGATTTCCGGCTTGGCCGCCGCACCGGCCAGCCCGGCTGCCGCCGACAGCACCAGCCCTGCGCCCAGGCCCAACAGGCGTCGCATCATTCGCATGGTTTTCTCCCCGTGATTTTATCGGCGCGCCGGGGCGAGCCCGGCGCATTTCGCGGTCTTGGCCGCCCCCTCATGATCGGCGCCCCCTGCTGGCGAACTGCTCTGAGAGCGACGCCAAACGGTCCGATCCACGACACGAACCGTCCATCCACGACCACGCGATTCCATCCGCGACGACGGTGCCGGCCTATCGCCTCCATACACAGGCTCGATTACCGGATACGGCGCTGGCGCAGTAGTCTTTCAGCAACGGAGAATCATTCTCGACTGGAGGAACGCCATCATGCTCAAGACCGTCACCTTCACCCTGATGCACTTCATGATCGCCTTCAGCGTCGCCTACGCGCTGACCGGCAGCATCACCGTGGGCGGCCTGGTGGCGTTGGTCGAGCCGCTGTGCAATGCGGTGGGCTTCCACTTCCACGAGAAGTTCTGGAAACGCATCGAGGGCAACACGGCGCAGCCGACGCACAATTGGATTCACCGCCACGCGTGAGTGCCCGCGCGGGCACTGACGGCGGCTGGCAGCATTGCTAAGATGCGCGCCTCGCCCCGGTTCGCGTGCCCCCATGCCCCAGTCACCGCGCTTTCCGCTCCTCCCCTACTGCCTCGCCCTGCTGCTCGCCTTCATCGCCCTTGCCGGGCTCTGGTACGGCCTGGGCAAACCGGTAACCCTGCCTGACGCAGCCACGCCCACGCACAAGCTGCAGTGCGCGTCCTACAGTCCGTTCGCCAAGGACCAGTCGCCGTTCGACCAGCCCTTCGTCCTGCGCCCAGAGCAGATGGATGCCGACCTGGCGCTGCTGGCGACGCGTTTCGACTGCGTGCGCACCTATTCCATGACCGGCCTGGAAGGCATCCCGGCGCTGGCCCGCAAGCACGGTCTGAAACTGATGCTCGGCGCCTGGGTCAACGCCAATCCGGTGGATACCGAGCGTGAGATCGAGGCGTTGATCAAGGCCGCCAACCAGTACCCGGACGTGGTCCAGGCCGTAATCGTCGGCAACGAGACGCTGCTGCGCAAGGAAGTCACCGGGCGCTACCTCGCCGGACTTATCCACAAGGTGAAGACCCAGGTGCGCCAGCCGGTGACCTACGCCGACGTCTGGGAGTTCTGGCATCAACACCCGGAAATCGCCCCGGCGGTGGACTTCGTCACCATCCACCTGCTGCCCTACTGGGAAGACAATCCACGCGGCATCGACGACGCCCTCGCCCATGTGGCGAAGATCCGCGAGGACTTCGGCCGCGAGTTCGCCCCCAAGGACATCCTCATCGGCGAGACCGGCTGGCCCAGCGAGGGCCGCCAGCGCGAGACCGCCCTGCCCAGCCGGGTCAACGAAGCGCGTTTCATCCGCGGCTTCGTGCACATGGCCGAGGAAAAAGGCTGGCACTACAACCTGATCGAAGCCTTCGACCAGCCCTGGAAGCGCCAGAGCGAAGGCGCGGTGGGCGGCTACTGGGGCCTGTTCAGTGCCGACCGCGAGGAGAAAGGCGTGCTCGCCGGGCCGGTCAGCAACCTGCCGGGCTGGCCGATATGGCTGGGGCTTTCCGGCGTGATCCTGCTCGGTGCCCTGCTGGTGGGTGGCCGCCCCGCCTCTGCTCGCAGTGCATTCCTGCTGCCACTGGCCGGCGCGCTGGGGGCCGGCTGCATCGGCCTGTGGCTGGAACTGTCGGTGATCACCAGCCGGTTCTGGGGTGAATGGCTCTGGGCGGCAGCGCTGGCCGGGCTCAACCTGCTGGTGCTGCTGCACATCAGCCTGGCGCTGTCGGCCCGCACGGGTTGGCGGAGCAAGGCGTTCGATTGCCTGCAACGCCGCGCCGGGCTGTGGCTGGCGACCGCCGGTTTCGCCGGCGCGGTGCTGATGCTCGGGATGGTCTTCGACGCTCGCTACCGCAGCTTCCCCAGCGCGGCCCTGCTGTTCCCAGCGCTGGTCTATCTGTGCCGGCCGGTTGATGCGCCGCGCCGCGAAGCGCTGCTGCTGGCGCTGATCATCGCCGGAGGGATTCCCGCGCAGTTGGCGCAGGAAGGGTTGAGCAACCTTCAGGCGCTGGGATGGGCCACGGTGAGTCTTCTGCTGCTGGGTGCGCTGTGGCGAGGATCGCGCCTGTCAGAGCAAAAGGCCTGATTCAGCGCGATGGAGCGCGCACCAGGCGCAGCCCGGCCAGTACCACCGCGAACACCGCGAGCCCGGCGTTGTACAGCACCAGCGCCGGCAGCGTGACCAGCAGCGCCAGCATCGCCAGCCACCACCCCGCCTGACGCGGCACGAAGAAAGCCAGCAGCGACAGCCCCAACGCCAGTTTGCCGAACACACCGAAGTGGATCGCCCAGCCGAGCTGCGAGCGCACGCTGCACTGCCAGCGCGCGGCCTCGTCGGCGCAGACTCCGACCCAGCGGCCGTCCTCCATCAACCCAAAACGCACGCCATAGCTGGCGGCCAGCCAGAGCGCCAGGGCGAGCAGCACAAGGATCACGGGCAAAAAACGACGGGACATGGCGCCACTACTCCGGGCAGGCGGAAAACCGGCGCCCAGCATAACCAGCGCAAGAGCCGATGCAAGGGGATCCGCTTGCAGCCTAGACTTTGCCCATCAACGGAGCCCTTGATGAAACGATCGTCCCTGTTCCTGCTGGCCTGCCTGGCCACCAGCTTCTGGTGGCTGTGGCCGAACGACCGTCCCCAGGCCCCGCAGCAGCACAGCCAGTCCTTGTCCGATGGTGGCATGCGCGTCGAGCGGTACTCCATCTATCCCTTGCAGGAATTCAGCATCGAAGCGCGCGTGCTGGGCCGCGAGGACTACCGCCTGGGCCGCGAGGCCGAGCTGTCGCCCACCGATCTCGCCCTTGGCTGGGGCCCGATGGACGATCCCGAGGTGCTGGCCGATATCCGCATCACCCAGGGCAACCGCTGGTTCTACTGGCACGCGGACAAGCTGCCGATTCCCCGCCGCGAGCTGGAAACCCACGCCGCCAACATGCACATGATCCCGGCCAACGATGAGGTGGCGCGCGCTTTGGCCGAGGTCAGCGCCGGGGAACACGTGCGTCTTTCCGGCAAGCTGGTGCGCGTGGAAGGCGATGACGGCTGGCGCTGGGTCAGCTCGCTGACCCGCGAGGACACCGGTGCCGGCGCCTGCGAACTGGTCTGGCTGGAGCGCCTGGAACGCTACTGAAGCAACCGGTTGCCAGCGGCGTGGGGCTTTGGGCATGCTCGGCGCCATTCGCTCCACGAGGAACTTCCCCCATGCCCCGTGTCACCCTGCGCCCCGCCACACCCGACGACATCCCGCTGATCCTCGACCTCATCCGCGAACTGGCCGACTACGAGAAGCTGGTCCATGAGGTGAAGGCCGACGCCCAGCGCATGCACGAGCACCTGTTCGGTCCGCGCCCCTATGCCGAAGTGCTGATCGGCGAAGTGGACGGCGAACCTCAGGGTTTCGCGCTGTTCTTCCACAACTACTCCACTTGGCTGAGCCAGCCCGGCATCTACCTCGAAGACCTCTACGTACGCCCCACCGCCCGGGGCGCTGGCCTGGGCAAGGCGCTGCTCACCGAGCTGGCGCGGCTGGCGGTGGAGCGCGATTGCGGGCGCCTGGAATGGTCGGTACTGGACTGGAACGAACCCGCCATCGGCTTCTACCGCAGCCTGGGCGCGCGCCCGCAGGACGAATGGACCGTCTATCGTCTAACCGGCGATGCCTTGCGTGACCTCGCGCGCAAGGACTGAGACGCGCATTGCACTTGTAGGAAATGTGCTGGTCTTAATGCCCGGTCACCCTAGAGTTGGCCTCCTCTTGAAAGGACTCCGAACCATGACACTTCTTTACCGCGTGGCCGCCCTGATCGGCTGCCTCGCAATGGCACTCGCCGGGCCGGCATCGGCCCGCGACGTGGATCAGGCCAGCTACGGCTATCCGTTGGTCAACCCGTTCGAGGCGACCATTGCCACCACTCCGCCGGAGCTGCGCCCGCAACTGCCGACGGACGATGACATCCGCCAGTCGGACTACGCGCTCAAACTACGCCCGGAACGCGAGTACGAGCTGCCGAGCAACTTCTGGCCAGTGAAGAAGCTGCACTACCGCCTGGCCTGGCAGGATCATGCTGCGCCACTGGTGTTCATCATCGCCGGCACCGGCGCGCATTACGCCAGCAGCACCCCGGAATACCTCAAGCGCCTGTTCTACAGCGCCGGCTACCACGTGGTGCAGATTTCCTCGCCGACCAGCTGGGACTTCATGATCGGCGCCTCGCGTATCTCCACCCCCGGCTACACCCCCGACGATGCGGACGAGCTCTACCGGGTGATGCAGGCTGTGCGCGCGCAACACCCGGACCTGCCCGTCACCGATTATTACCTCACCGGTTACAGCCTCGGTGCGCTGCATGCAGCGTTCGTCAGCCAACTCGACGAGACGCGTCGCAGCTTCAACTTCAAGCGCGTGCTGCTGCTCAACCCGCCGGTCAACCTCTACACCTCGGTCAGCAACCTCGACAAACTGGTGCAGACTCAGGTCAAGGGCATCAATGACACCAACACCTTCTACCAGGTGGTGCTGTCGAAACTGACCCGCTACTTCAAGCAGAAGGGCTATGTCGACCTCAACGACGCCTTCCTCTTCGATCTGCAGCAGTCCAAGCAGCACCTGTCCAACGAAGAGATGGCCATGCTGATCGGCGCGGTGTTCCGCTTCTCCTCCGCCGACATCGCCTTCACCTCCGACCTGGTCAACCGCCGCGGCCTGATTACCCCGCCCAAGTACCCGATCACCGAAGGCACCAGCCTGACGCCCTTCTTCAAGCGCGCCATGCAGTGCGACTTCGAGTGCTACATGACCGACCAGCTGATGCCGCTCTGGCGCGCGAAGTACGATGGCGGCAGCCTGCCGCAGCTGATCGAGCAGGTCAGCCTCTATGCGCTCAAGGACTACCTGCATGACAGCCCGAAGATCGCCGTCATGCACAACGCCGACGACGTCATTCTCGGCCCCGGCGATATCGGCTTCCTGCGCCGCACCTTCGGCGACCGCCTGACGCTCTACCCGCGTGGCGGCCACTGCGGCAACCTCAACTACCGCGTGAACGCCCAGGACATGCTGGGCTTCTTCAAGGGACAGGGTGCCCCGGCCGACGGCCTGGCCACCGCGCAGACAGGGAACTGACTCCATGCCATTCCGCCATTCCTGGACTCTCGCCCTGCTGCTGGCCTGCGGCTTCGCCCAGGCCCAAACGCCACAACCGGTGCAGACACCGACCACCACCAAATTCGACATGGCCCCGGACGAGGATGGCTTCAAGCACCCGCTGGATGCGCTGAAGTTCAACCCCGGCCTGGACCAGCGGGAATTCGAGCGCGCCACCTTCGACGCCCTCAACGTCTACGATCCCTGGGAGTCGTGGAACCGCCGGGTCTACCACTTCAACTACCGCTTCGACGAATGGGTGTTCCTGCCCGTGGTGCATGGCTATGAGTACGTCACTCCCAGCTTCGTGCGTACCGGCGTGAGCAACTTCTTCAGCAACCTGGGCGAGGTGCCGACCCTGCTCAACAGCGTCGCCCAGCTCAAGCCCGAACGCGCGGCGAACAGCACCGCGCGGCTGCTGTTCAACACCATCTTCGGCATCGCCGGCCTGTGGGACCCGGCTACCGCCATGGGCCTGCCCAAGGTCAGTGAGGACTTCGGCCAGACCCTGGGCTATTGGGGCGTGCCCGCCGGGCCATACGTGATGCTGCCAATCCTCGGCCCGTCCAACGTGCGCGACACCGGCGGGCTGGTCACCGACTTCGTGGCCGCCCGCGAGGTGAACTACCTGAATTATTCCGACCTGAGCAGCCGCTACTGGGAGTTGCCGGTGCTGGAGATCATCGACAAACGCTACAGCAACAGCTTCCGCTACGGGCAGATGAACTCGCCCTTCGAGTACGAGAAGCTGCGCTACTTCTATACCGAAGCCCGGCGTCTGCAGATCCAGGAGTGAATCCGATCCGCCGCCTTCGGGCGGCGGTTTTCCTCTCCGTAAACAATCTAATTTATCGATATTTAGACCAGAAAACTCGCAACCATTTATCCATCAATTGGGACTAGGATGATCTCCATTCACAGATCAAGGAGGTCCCCATGACCCGTTTACGTACCGTGATCGACCAGCACATTGGCCACCCGGCCTCCGACGGCGCCGGTGTGCGCCTGACCCGCGTCATCGGCGGCCCAGGCATCGAACGCTTCGATCCGTTCCTGATGCTCGACCAATTCGACACGCAGAACCCCGACGACTACATCGCCGGCTTCCCCGCGCACCCGCACCGTGGTTTCGAGACCGTCACCTACATGCTCGAAGGGCGCATGCGCCACGAAGACCACCTGGGTAATACCGGCCTGCTCAAGCCCGGCGGCGTGCAGTGGATGACAGCCGCCCACGGCATCATCCACAGCGAGATGCCCGAACAGGTGGAAGGCGCCATGCGCGGCTTCCAGCTGTGGTTGAACCTGCCAGCCAAGGACAAGCTGTCCCCGGCCGGCTACCGCGACATCGAACCCGAAGACGTGCCCCGCGTGACCACTGCGCAAGGCGTGGATGTCACCGTGATCGCCGGGCGCTTCGACGACGGCCATACCGCCATCGATGGCGCCGTGCAGCGCCCCGGAACCGAGCCGCACTACTTCGACCTGGTACTGCCGGCGGGCACGGGGGTGGCACCGCGGATTCCGGCGGGCCATCGGGTAATGCTGTATGTGTACGAAGGGTCTCTGCAGGTGCCTGGCGAGCGCGGTGACGAGACCGTCGCCACCAACCGCCTGGTGCGCCTGGGCCAGGGCGACGAAATCCAGCTCTCCAGCGACAAGGGCGCGCGCGCCCTGCTGCTGGCCGGCAAGCCGCTCAATGAGCCCATCGTGCAGTACGGCCCGTTCGTGATGAACAGCCGCGAGGAAATCGAGCAGGCCCTGCGCGATTACCGTGATGGGGTCTTTGCCGTCTGACGCCCCCGCCGACTCCTGCTTTTCATGAAGGAGCAAGCTCGCTCGCGAACAGGCACCGTGCCACGCGGTTCGCGAGCAAGCTCGCTCCTACGAAAAGCAGCGCAGATTAAAGCGACCAATCTTCCATCCCCAGAAAGCGCGCGATCTCCGCGCGCTTTTCCATGGCATCGCGATAGCCCAATTCGATCAGCGCATTGCAGTAACCCGGCTCGAACAGCAGGTAACTGAGCACGCCCGCACCACTCGCCTTGGTCGCACCCGGCCCGCGCAGGAACAGGCGCAGCGCGCGCGGCAGCTCGTGGCGGTACTGCGCGGCGATCTCGTCCAGCGGTCGACTCGGCGAAATCAGCAGTACATCCACCGGCGCCAGGCCCAACGTTTTGCGGCGCGCCTCTTCCGGGACCAGCGAGCTGAGGAAGTTGATGCGGTGCAGCAGCTCGATATCCCCTTCCAGGCTGTCGATGAAGGTGCTGTTGAGCAGATGGATGCCCACCTGCGCCAGGCTCGGCGGTTGGCCCGTACGGTAGTTGGCCACCTGCTCGTTGGCGCTGCCGACCGTGGGGTTACCGCTGACGCCAATCACCAGCACGCGAGTGGCGCCCAGGTGCAGCGCCGGGCTGATCGGCGCCTGCTGGCGAACCGCACCGTCGCCGAAGAACTCGCGAAGTATCTTCACCGGGCGGAACAGCAACGGAATCGCCGAGCTGGCCAACAGATGCTCGATTTCCAGCCGTGTCGGCACACCAATGCGCCGGTGGCGCAACCAGGGATCGATGGTGGCGCGGCCCTGGTAGAAAGTCACCGCCTGCCCGGATTCGTAACCGAAGGCGGTTACCGCCACCGCGCGCAGGTTGCGGCGGCGCACGGCAGCGGCGATGCCGGATAGGTCCAGTTCACGTTCCAGGAGATAGCGCAGCGGCGTGCTGTCCAGCAGCGCCACCGGCTCGCGCTTGCCCAGCCCGAGCAGGCTGTGACCGAGGAACTTGAAGGCCTGGCTGAACACACCCGGCCAGTCGGAACGGTAGACCTGTCCGGTGCGAAAGCCCTTCCAGACCTGGGTCAGGCGCTCCACCGCACCGGTGAAGGACAACGCACCGCACGCCAGCCCGACCGCATTGATCGCTCCAGCGGAAGTGCCGACGATGACCGGGAAAGGATTCTCGGCCCCCTCGGGCAGCAGCTCCGCGATGGCGGCCAGCACGCCGACCTGATAGGCCGCTCTCGCCCCGCCGCCGGAGAGGATCAGGCCGGTGACGGCCGGAGTTTGCTGGGGAGTGGCGGAGTCGGTCACGGCAGAAGTCCTTGTCTCGTCGTACCAGCGTAGTCCGCCGAAGCGCTACTTCTTCTTGTCGTAGAGCTTCGGTTCGCCCTCGGGGCGGCTCTTGAAGCGGCGGTGCGCCCAGAGGTACTGCTCGGGCTGGCGGCGAATCTCGCTTTCCACCCACTGGTTGATGCGGATGCAGTCGGCCTCTTCGCTCTCGCCGGGGAAGTCTTCCAGCGGCGGGTGGATGGTCAGGCGGTAGCCGGAACCATCGGCCAGGCGCGACTGGGTGAACGGCAGCACCAGCGCGCGGCCCAGGCGGGCGAACTTGGTGGTGGCGGTGACAGTGGCGGCCGGGATGCCGAACAGCGGCACGAACAGGCTCTGCTTGGCGCCGTAGTCCTGGTCCGGGGCGTACCAGATGGCACGGCCGGCACGCAGCACCTTGAGCATCGCACGCACGTCCTCGCGCTCGATGGCGGTGGCGTCGGCGTTGTGGCGCTCGCGGCCGGTACGCTGGACGAAGTCGAACACCGGGTTGTCGTGCTCGCGGTACATGCCGTCGATGGTCTGCACCTGGCCGAGCAACGCGGCGCCGATCTCCAGGGTTGTGAAGTGCATGGCCATGAGGATCACGCCCTTGCCTTCGGCCTCGGCCTTCTTCAGGTGCTCGATACCCTCGATGTGGGCGAGCCTGGCCAGGCGCGCCTTGGGCCACCACCAGCTCATGGCCATCTCGAAGAAGGCGATACCGGTGGAAGCGAAGTTTTCCTTGAGCAGGCGCTCGCGCTCGGCGGCCGGGAGTTCGGGGAAGCACAGTTCAAGGTTGCGCGCGGCAATCGCCCGGCGGCTGCCGACCACGCGGTACATCACCGCGCCCAGCGCGCGCCCCAGCCCCAGCAGCGCCGGATATGGCAACTGCACCACCAGCCAGAGCGCGCCAAGGCCGAGCCAGAGCGGCCAGTGACGGGGATGGAGGAACTCTCGGCGAAAGGTGGGGCGGTCCATGGAACTTTCCGGTCACGATCAAAGCCCGACATTCTACCTTGCGCGGGCGCGCCGTGCCTGCCTTGCGCCCTGGCTATGCGCCACGCTTGCGGCTGTTGGGGCGGTCCGCTATAAGTCCACCCATTTTGATGACGCAGTCCGACCATGAGCCAAGCTGACCTTCTCGACCAAGATCCCGTATTCCAGCTCAAGGGCAGCATGCTGGCCGTCACCGTTCTGGAACTGGCCCATAACGACCTGCCGCGCCTGGACCGCCAGCTCGCCGACAAGGTCGCCCAGGCGCCCAACTTCTTCCGCGATACCCCGCTGGTGCTGGCGCTGGACAAGCTGCCCGACGGCGAAGGCCAACTCGACCTGCAGGGCGTGCTGGACATCTGCCGCCGCCACGGCCTGCGCACCCTGGCCATTCGCGCCAGCCGCGAGGAAGACATTCGCCTGGCCACCATGTTCGACATCCCCGTGCTACCGCCTTCGGGCTCCTCCCGCGAGCGCGCGGTCGAGCCCAAGGATGCCGTCCCGCAAGTGACTGGCGCCGCGCCGGTACGTCGCCCGCGGGGCGAGAAGCTCTCCGAAAAGGTGGTCGAGCAGGCCGCTGGCGCGGGTGTGCAAGCCGAGAAACCCTCCTCGCAGACCGCCGAAGCCAAGCCGGAGAAACCCACAGAGATCGCCGTCGAGCCAACCGACGCAGCCCAGCAGCCGGCGAAGGAAGCCGCTCCGGAAAAACCTGCCGAGCCGCCGGCACCGGTCGTCCGTCCGACCAAGCTGGTCACCACCCCGGTCCGCGGCGGCGTGCAGATCTACGCCGCCGGCGGCGACCTGATCGTGCTCGCGCCTGTCAGCCCCGGCGCGGAACTTCTCGCCGACGGCAATATCCATGTGTACGGTCCGATGCGCGGTCGCGCCCTGGCCGGAGTCAAGGGCGACACCAGCGCACGTATTTTCTGCCAGCAGCTGGCCGCGGAACTCGTGTCCATCGCCGGCAATTACAAGGTCGCCGAAGACCTTCGACGCAGTCCGCAATGGGGGCAGGCAGTGCACGTCAGCCTGTCGGGTGACGTGTTGAACATCACCCGCCTTTAACGGATACTGCCGCGACTTTCAGGGACCAGAATTCTTCGTTTTTTCTTTGGGGTGAATCACCTTGGCCAAGATCCTCGTAGTCACTTCCGGTAAGGGTGGCGTCGGTAAAACCACCACCAGCGCAGCCATCGGCACCGGCCTGGCCCTACGCGGCCACAAGACCGTCATCGTCGACTTCGACGTAGGCCTGCGCAACCTCGACCTGATCATGGGCTGCGAACGCCGCGTGGTTTACGACTTCGTCAACGTCATCAACGGCGAAGCGACCCTGACCCAGGCCCTGATCAAGGACAAGCGCCTCGAGAACCTGTTCGTGCTGGCCGCCAGCCAGACCCGCGACAAGGACGCACTCACCCAGGAAGGCGTCGGCAAGGTCATCGAAGAGCTCAAGCAGTCCTTCGACTACGTGATCTGCGACTCCCCGGCCGGCATCGAGAAAGGTGCCCACCTGGCCATGTACTACGCCGACGAGGCGATTGTCGTGACCAACCCGGAAGTTTCCTCGGTCCGCGACTCCGACCGCATGCTCGGCCTGCTGGCCAGCAAATCCGCCCGCGCCGAGAAAGGCGAGGACGCGATCAAGGAACACCTGCTGCTGACCCGCTACAACCCCGAGCGCGTCACCAAGGGCGAAATGCTCGGCGTCGAGGACGTCGAGGAAATCCTGGCCATCCGCCTGCTCGGCGTGATCCCGGAATCCCAGGCGGTGCTCAAGGCATCCAACCAGGGCGTACCGGTCATCCTCGACGAAGAGAGCGATGCCGGCCAGGCGTACAGTGACGCCGTCGAGCGCCTGCTGGGCAAGGAAATGCCCCACCGCTTCCTCGACGTGCAGAAGAAAGGATTCCTGCAACGACTGTTCGGAGGACGTGAATGAGCCTTTTAGATTTCTTCCGCAGCCGGAAGTCGCAATCCAGCGCATCCATCGCGAAAGAAAGACTCCAGATCATCGTCGCCCATGAGCGCGGCAACCGTTCGCAACCGGACTACCTCCCGCAGCTGCAGAAAGACCTGCTGGAAGTGATCCGCAAATACGTGCCCATCGACCAGGAACAAGTCCAGGTCGAGCTGGCCAACCAGGGCAGTTGTTCGATCCTGGAACTCAACATCACCCTGCCGGAGCGTTGATCCGGCCAGGGTGAACCTGCGGCGGCCTCGGCCGCCGCAGTCGTTTCTGTCTCACTTATTTCGCGTACGAGCCTCCATGCCGCTTTCCCAGATCGAATTCGTCCATGAGGACGCCGCCCTGCTGGTGGTGAACAAGCCCACCCTGCTGCTCTCCGTGCCCGGTCGCGCGGACGACAACAAGGACTGCCTGATCACCCGCCTGCAGGAGAACGGCTACCCGGAAGCGCGCATCGTCCACCGCCTGGACTGGGAGACCTCCGGCCTGATCGTGCTGGCCCGCGATGCCGACAGCCACCGCGAGCTGTCCCGACAGTTCCACGACCGCGAGACCGAGAAGGCGTACACCGCACTGTGCTGGGGCGAGCCCGAGCTCGACAGCGGCCGCATCGAGGCGCCGCTGCGCTACGACCCGCCGACCAAGCCGCGCCATGTGGTGGATTTCGAGCAGGGTCGACACGCGCTGACCTTCTGGCGCGTCATGGAGCGCCACGGCAACTGGAGCCGCGTCGAACTCACACCGATCACCGGCCGCTCGCACCAGTTGCGCGTGCACATGCTCAGCATCGGCCACCCGCTGCTGGGTGATCGCCTGTATGCCGAAGGCGAAGCCCTGGAACTGCGCGACCGCCTGTGCCTGCACGCCAGCATGCTGGCCCTGACCCACCCGCAGACCGGCGAGCGTCTTCGCTTCGAGTCGCCTGCGCCGTTCTGATTCACTTTGTGTAGGAGCGGACTCCGTCCGCGATGTATGTCCGGCCGGCCGGAACCGGCGGGAAACGATCGCGGACAAAGTCCGCTCCTACGCTCGCCCCACCTGTTGGCGCGCCCCTTGGCCGCAGAATCGCGCATTTACGTTAAACTTCCGGCCATTCGCTGTCCGGAGTTACCCATGCGTGCAGAACTCAACCAAGGCCTGATCGACTTCCTCGCGGCCTCCCCCACCCCCTTCCACGCTACCCAGGCCCTCGCCCTTCGCCTCGAAGAGGCTGGCTACCAGCGCCTGGACGAGCGCGACGCCTGGCGCACCGAAGCCGGTGGCCGCTATTACGTCACCCGCAACGACTCCTCGCTGATCGCCTTCAAGCTCGGCACCGCGCCGCTACTGGAGAATGGCCTGCGCCTGGTCGGTGCGCACACCGACAGTCCCTGCCTGCGCGTCAAGCCGAACCCCGAGCTGGTGCGCAACGGCTACTGGCAGCTCGGCGTCGAAGTCTATGGCGGCGCGCTGTTCGCCCCCTGGTTCGACCGCGACCTGTCCCTGGCCGGCCGTGTCACCTTCCGCCTGGCCGGCAAGGTCGAGAGCAAGCTGATCGACTTCAGGGCGCCCATTGCGGTCATCCCCAACCTGGCGATCCACCTCAACCGCGAAGCGAACATGGGCTGGTCGATCAACGCCCAGACCGAACTGCCGCCGATCCTCGCCCAGGTCGCCGCTGGCGAGACGCGCGACTTCCGCGACCTGCTCGGTGAACAATTGCAGCTGGAGCACGGCATCACCGCCGACGCCATCCTCGATTACGAGCTGAGCTTCTACGACACCCAGCGCGCCGCCGTGATCGGTCTCGACCAGGCCTTCATCGCCGGCGCCCGCCTGGACAACCTGCTGTCCTGCTATGCCGGCCTGCAGGCCTTGCTGGCCAGCAGCGACGAGCAGAGCGGCGTGCTGGTCTGCACCGACCACGAAGAAGTCGGCTCCTGCTCCGCCTGCGGCGCCGACGGCCCGTTCCTCGAGCAGGTGCTGCGCCGCCTGTTGCCCGAGGGCGATGCCTTCACCCGTACCGTGCAGCGCTCGCTGCTGGTCTCCGCCGACAACGCCCACGGCGTCCACCCCAACTACGCCGACAAGCACGACAGCAACCACGGCCCGAAGCTCAACGGCGGCCCGGTGATCAAGATCAACAGCAACCAGCGCTACGCCACCAACAGCGAGACCGCCGGTTTCTTCCGCCACCTGTGCCTGGAAAACGAAGTGCCGGTGCAGAGCTTCGTGACCCGCAGCGACATGGGATGCGGCTCCACCATCGGCCCGATCACCGCCAGCCAGATCGGCGTGCGCACCGTGGACATCGGCCTGCCGACCTTCGCCATGCACTCCATCCGCGAGCTGGCCGGCAGCCAGGACCTGCACTACCTGACCAAGGTACTCAGCGCCTACTACGACAGCACCAACCTGCCCTGACCCCAACGCCCGGCATCCGCCGGGCGTTTTTTCATGGGTGCCGCTGGCAGCGTTTATGTAGAAGCGAGCTTGCTCGCGAACTGCTCAGCCCCGAAGTCCCCTCTCCCCCGCCTCTCCCTGAAGAGAGAGGCAGCAGTTCGTACCGACTGACGGCAAGGTTTCATCCTGCACCTAACAGTCCCCTCTCCTCTTCAGGGAGAGGGTTAGGGAGAGGGAAGCCCCGCTGGGAGTTCTGCCAGTTCGCGAGCAAGCTCGCTCCTACAGGTTCGCCGCAGACCTGGGATCAATCCGGCACTTCCACACTCACGTGGATAGCATCGTGCCGCCAGAACTCCAGGTCGCAGTCGATGATGCGCCCGTGCTGGTCGCCGTTGATGCGGGTGATGCGCAGCGCCGGGCTGCCTTCGGCAACGCGCAGCACACTGGCGGCCTCGCCGTGCAGGGCTGTGGGCACCATGTCGAAGCGCACACGTCCGTAGCGGATGTCGTAGCGACTGGCGTACAGCTCGGTCAGGGAGCAGGTCAGGTCGCTGTCGAGAATGCCGGGGAAGTACGCCGGGTTGAGGTAGTGCTCGACATAGAGCACCAGCCGGCCGTCTACGCGCCGAACCCGGCGGATCTGGTAGACGCTCGACAACGCCGGTAGCTCCAGCAGCTCGCAGATGGCCGCACTGGCCGGTATCTGCCGAGCCGACAGCACCTCGGTCGCCGGCACGCGCCCCTGCCCTTGCACCATGGCGTGATAGTGGCTGCGCACTAGCGGGTTGTAGAGCAGGCGCGGCGGCGAGACGAACCAGCCACGGCGCTCCTCGCGATAGATCAGCCCCTGGGCCTCCAGCTGGCCCAGCGCCTCGCGCAGGGTGATCCGGGTGGTGTCGAACAGCTCGCTCAGCTTGCGCTCGGCCGGCAGCTTGCCGCCGGCGCTGAGCAGGCCGCTGTCGATCTGTTCGATGAGTGCGCGGCAGATCGCCGTGACCGTGGGTAGCGCCGTATCGCGCATTCGATTCCCTCTTTTGGACTAGTCCAGCCCCAGAACAGGGCATTTCGTTCCCCCAACCGGGTGCGGTCATCCTAGGAAAGCCCCATGACCGTCCCGTGACAAAGCTTTTGCAAGCAGCGCCCATGCCAGATAACGACACCAGCGTAGACCAGGCGGATCAGGGCGTTGGCCATGGTCTACGCTTTTCCCCGACGCCCCGCTGGGCACTCAGGGCCGGGCCGGCGCACCTGGGGTTTACATCAAACTGTCATCCGCCCCGCTTAGATTGGCCTGCGTCTTGCTGATCTAGACCACGATTGAAAACACTGAACGTCACCCGAAGGAGCACCGAATGAAACGCTTGCTTGCTTCACTGCTGGGAACGGCCATTGCCTTGGGCAGCGGCCTCGCCATAGCGGCCAACGCCGATCTGCAATCGCTGGAAGCCGCCGCCCGCAAGGAAGGCCAGGTCAACAGCGTGGGCATGCCCGACAGCTGGGCGAACTGGAAGGACACCTGGAAGGACCTGGAAAGCAAATACGGCCTCAAGCACATGGACACCGACATGAGCTCGGCCCAGGAGCTGGCCAAGTTCAAGGCCGAGAAGGAAAACGCCAGCGCCGACATCGGCGACGTCGGCGCCGCCTTCGGCCCCATCGCCCTGCAGATGGACGTCAGCCAGCCCTACAAGCCCAGTACCTGGGACCAAGTCCCGGAATGGGCCAAGGACAAGGACGGCCATTGGGCGTTGGCCTACACCGGCACCATCGCCTTCATCGTCAACAAGCAACTGGTGAAGGATGTACCGCACAGCTGGGCCGACCTGCTCAAGGGCAAGTACAAGGTCACCATCGGTGACGTCAGCGCCGCGGCCCAGGCTGTCAACGGCGTGCTGGCGGCAAGCATCGCCAACGGCGGCGACGAGAAGAACATCAAGCCGGGCCTGGAGTTCTTCGCCCAGCTCGCCAAGCAGGGCCGCCTGTCGCTGACCAACCCGGTGATCAACACCCTGGAGAAGGGTGAGGTGGAGGTCGGCATCGTCTGGGACTTCAACGGCCTGAGCTACCGCGACCAGATCGACCCGTCGCGCTTCGAGGTGCTGATCCCCTCCGACGGCTCGGTGATCTCCGGCTACACCACCATCATCAACAAGTACGCGAAGAACCCGAACGCCGCCAAGCTCGCCCGCGAGTACATCTTCAGCGACGCCGGGCAGATCAACCTGGCCAAGGGCAATGCCCGTCCGATCCGCGCCGAGCACCTGACCCTGCCGGCCGACGTGAAGGCCAAGCTGCTACCCAACGAGCAGTACGCCAAGGCCCAGCCGATCAAGGACCCCAAGGCCTGGGAGGAGACCTCCAAGCGTCTGCCGCGCCTGTGGCAGGAAAACGTCATCATCAATATGCAATGACGCCCGCCGCCCCGGCTCGCGCCGGGGCGGCCGCGTTTCAACGAAGGCCCCGCTCCATGCGCCACGACGTCATCCTGGTCGTCCTCGACGGCCTCAACTACAGCGTCGCCCACGACTGCATGGGCCACCTGCAGGCCCTGTGCAACGCCGGCCGCGGCCAGCTCTACCGGCTGGAATGCGAGCTCCCCTCGCTGTCCCGCCCGCTCTACGAATGCATCCTCACGGGAGTGCCGCCCATCGACAGCGGCATCCTGCACAACGACGTATCGCGCCTGTCCAACCAGCGCAGCCTGTTCCACTACGCCCGCGATGCCGGTCTGAGCACCGCCGCCGCTGCCTATCACTGGGTCAGCGAGCTTTACAACCGCACGCCCTTCGACCCGGCGCGTGACCGTCATACCGATGATGAAACCCTGCCGATCCAGCACGGCCATTTCTACTGGACCGACCACTACCCCGACTCGCACCTGTTCACCGACGCCGAGTCCCTGCGCCGCCGCCATGCGCCGAACTGCCTGCTGGTGCACCCGATGAACATCGACGACGCCGGCCACAAGCACGGCCTGGGCACGCCTCAGTACCGCAACAGCGCGCGCCACGTCGACATCATTCTTTCCGAGTACCTGCACCAGTGGCTGGCCGCCGGTTATCAGGTGATGGTCACCGCCGACCACGGCATGAACGATGACCGCACCCACGGCGGCATCCTTCCCGAAGAGCGCGAGGTACCGCTGTTCGTCTTCGGCGAGGCGTTCAGCCTCGATGACCAGGCGCGCCCGCGTCAGGTCGAACTCTGCGGGACGCTGTGCGAAATCCTCGGCGCCGCCCACGACAAACCGGTCTGTCGGGAGTTGCTCAAGGCATGAGATCGAATACCGGAAAACTCTTCGCCCTGCTCTGCCTGCTGCCCTTCGCGCTGTTCTTCTTCGCCTTCCAGCTCGCCCCGCTGCTGTGGGTGATGATCAACAGCGTGCGCACCGGCGATGGCTGGGGGCTGGCCAATTTCAGCGAGATCTTCGGCTCGCCGTTCTACCGGCAGGCGATCCGCTACAGCCTGGAAATCTCCGTATGGTCGAGCCTGATCGGGCTGTTCGTCGCCATCCTCGGCAGCTACTCGTTGCGCCAGGTGGACAGCAAGCTGCGCGACTTCGTGATGGCCTTCGCCAATATGACCAGCAACTTCGCCGGGGTGCCGCTGGCCTTCGCCTTCATCATCATCCTGGGCTTCAACGGCGCGATCACGCTGCTGTTGAAGCAGGCGGGGATCATCGAGGACTTCAACCTCTACTCGAAGACTGGCCTGATCATCCTCTACACCTACTTCCAGATTCCCCTCGGCGTCATGCTGCTCTACCCGGCCTTCGACGCCCTGCGCGAGGACTGGCGCGAATCCGCCGCTCTCCTGGGGGCCAGCCACTGGGCGTTCTGGCGGCACATCGGCATCCCGGTGCTGACGCCGGCCCTGCTGGGCACTTTCGTCATCCTGCTGGCCAACGCGTTGGGCGCCTACGCCACGGTGTACTCGCTGACCACCGGCAACTTCAACGTGGTGCCGATCCGCATCGCCGGGCTGGTCTCGGGCGACGTGTTCCTCGACCCGAACATGGCCAGTGCGCTGGCGATGGTGCTGGTCGGCCTGATGAGCATCATTACCCTGGCCCACCAGTGGCTGCTGCGCCGGAGCTACCATGTCGCGAAACGCTAACCACATTTACCACCGCGTGGTGGTGTACGCGCTGTTCCTGATCCTGCTGGTGCCGCTGGCCGCCACCCTGCTCTACTCGCTGGCCACCTCGTGGAGCGCCAGCGTGCTGCCGGACGGCCTGACCCTGAGGTGGTTCCTGACCCTGTGGAGCGACCCGCGCTTCCTCGTTGCCTTCGGCCAGTCACTGCTGGTGTGCTTCGGCTCACTGATCCTCAGCGTTGCGCTGGTGCTGCCGCTGATGTTCGTCATCCACTACTACTTCCCGCGCCTGGATGCGCTGATGAACGTGCTGATCCTGCTGCCCTTCGCGGTGCCGCCGGTGGTGTCGTCGGTCGGCCTGCTACAGCTCTACGCCTCGGGCCCGGTGCCCATAGTCGGTACGCCGTGGATCCTGATCGGCTGCTACTTCACCATCGCGCTGCCGTTCATGTACCGGGCGATCAGCAACAATCTGCAGGCAATCAACCTGCACGACCTGATGGACGCCGCCCACCTGCTCGGCGCCAGCACCTGGCAGGCCGCCCTGCTGGTGGTACTGCCGAACCTGCGCAAGGGCCTGATGGTGGCGCTGTTCCTGTCCTTCAGCTTCCTCATCGGCGAGTTCGTCTTCGCCAACCTGCTGGTGGGCACCCGCTACGAAACGCTGCAGGTGTTCCTCAACAACATGCGCAACAGCAGCGGCCACTACACCAGCGCGGTGGTGGTTTCCTACTTCCTCTTCGTCCTGCTGCTCACCTGGGCGGCGAACCGTTTAAGCAAGGACAAGGCATGAGCTTCCTCAGCGTCGAGACACTGAACAAGAGCTACGGCACCACCACGGTGTTCCAGGACATCGATTTCGCCGCCGAGCGTGGCGAGTTCGTCACCTTGCTCGGCCCCAGCGGCTGCGGCAAGTCCACCCTGCTGCGCTGCATCGCCGGACTCACCGCGGTGGACAGCGGGCGCATCCTGCTGGACGGCGAGGACATCGTGCCCAAGAGCCCGCAGAAGCGCGGCATCGCCATGGTGTTCCAGAGCTATGCGCTGTTCCCCAACATGACCGTGGAACAGAACGTCGCCTTCGGCCTGCGCATGCAGAAAGTGCCGGCGGCGGAGTCCGCCCAGCGCGTGCGCGAGGCGCTGGAGATGGTCGAGCTCGGCCCGCTGGCAGCGCGCTATCCGCACCAGCTCTCCGGCGGCCAGTGCCAGCGCGTCGCCCTGGCCCGCTCACTGGTCACCCGGCCGCGCCTACTGCTGCTGGATGAGCCGCTGTCGGCGCTGGACGCACGCATCCGCAAGCACCTGCGCGAGCAGATCCGGCGCATCCAGCAGGAATTGAAACTGACCACGGTGTTCGTCACCCACGACCAGGAAGAAGCGCTGACGCTGTCCGACCGCATCGTGCTGATGAACGCCGGGCGCATCGTCCAGAGCGGCGACGCCGAGACGCTCTACACCGCCCCGGAAAACGCCTTCGCCGCCGGCTTCATCGGCAACTACAACCTGCTCGACGCTGCCCAGGCGACCCGACTGCTTGACCGTCCCTTCCGCCAGCAGGTGGCGATCCGTCCCGAATCCCTGCGCCTGAGCGTGGAGCCGGGCGAAGG
Source organism: Pseudomonas nitroreducens TX1 (assembly GCF_000313755.1). Taxonomy (GTDB): domain Bacteria; phylum Pseudomonadota; class Gammaproteobacteria; order Pseudomonadales; family Pseudomonadaceae; genus Pseudomonas; species Pseudomonas nitroreducens_A. Next base: position 107,650 of record NZ_AMZB01000137.1, read on the forward strand.
CATCCCGGTTCGGGTACTCTCCCACAGCCTGCTGGGCAACGTGATCCGCTACCGGGTCGACGCCAGCGGCGTCGAGCTGACCGTGGACGTCCTCAATCGCAGCGCCGAGCGCCTGTACCCGGCCGGCACCCAGCTTGGCCTGCAAGTAGACATTGAAAGCATTCGGGAGGTGGCCTGATGGCCCTGGTGATATTCGACCTCGACGACACCCTGATCGACGGCGACTGCGCGAGCCTGTGGAGCAAGCGCATGGCCGATCTGGGCTGGGTCGACGCGGAGTCGTTCCTCAAGCGCGACGCCGAACTGATGGCGCTGTACGCGCAGGGCAAGCTGCCCATGGAGGACTACATGGCCTTCGCCCTGGAGCCGATGGCCGGGCGCAGCGTGGAAGAAATCGAGCGTGACGTGGAAGCCTTCGTCGAGGACGTGATCGAGCCGCTGATCCATAGCGATGCCTGTGCCACCCTCGCCCGCCACCGTGAGGCAGGTGACCGTCCGCTGGTGATCTCGGCCTCCGGCGTGCACCTGGTCAAGCCCATCGCCGAACGGATCGGCATCGACGAAGTGCTGGCCATCGACCTGGAAGTGCTGAACGACCACTACACCGGTCGCACCGTGGGCGTGCTCACCTACCGCGAAGGCAAGGTGCTGCGCCTGCTCGACCTGCTAGAAGGCGACGACAGTTCCCTGGCCGAGGCACATTTCTACTCCGATTCGCGTAACGACCTGCCGCTGCTCAAGCTGGTGGGCAAGCCGCACGTGGTGAATGCCGACCCGGTGTTGCTGGAGCACGCGCAGAAGATGGGCTGGGACGTCCTCAACTGGAAGTGACGTCGCGCAATGGAAAAGGGCCGCGGAAGCGGCCCTTTTCATCAGCGGTTCTGCAGGCGCGAGCTGGCGCGCCGAGCCTCAGCTCAGGCTTTCGTCGATCAGCACCACCACCTTGCCTTGCACCTGGTTGCTCGCCAGGGCATCGAACGCGCTCTGCGCGTCGCGGACCGGGAAGGTGCTCTCCAGTTGCGGGCTCAGCTTGCCTGATTCGAACAGCGGCCAGACCTTCTGCCCAAGCTCGGCGATCAGCTGCGCCTTGTAGTCGGCGTCGCGCGATCGGAGGGTCGAGCCGATCAGCTGGATGCGCTTGCCCAGCAGCAGGGCCAGGTCCAGTTCGGCCTTGCGACCGCCCATCAGGCCAATGACCACCCATCGACCGTCACGGCCGAGGATTTCCAGATCCAGCTTGGCGTAGTTCGCTCCCACCGGGTCGAGGATCACATCGAAGGGAGCGAAATCCCGAAGCGATTCGAGACTCTCGCCACGCAGCACGCCGCCTTCTGCGCCCAGATCCTGGCAATAGGCAAGACGATCGGCCGATCCGACGCTTACCCAACACGGACTGCCAAAAGCCTTGCACAATTGGATACCGGCCGAGCCGACGCCGCTGGCGCCCGCGTGCAACAGGACCTTCTCACCGGGTTGCAGTGCGCCGAGCATGAACAGGTTCAGCCATGCCGTGGCGTAAACCTCGGGCAGCGCGGCAGCTTCGGCCAGGCTCAGGCCCGCGGGCACCGGCAGCGCATGGCGCTGGTCCACCACCACTTCCTCAGCCATGCCTCCGCCGGCCAGCAGCGCGCAGACGCGGTCGCCCACCTGCCAGGTGCTGCCGGCGCCGACCTCGGTCACCACGCCGGAACATTCCAGGCCGATGATGTCGCTCGCCCCAGGCGGCGGCGGGTAGAGGCCGGCCACCTGCAACAGGTCGGCGCGGTTGAGTCCCGCCGCGGCGACCTGGATGCGAATCTGTCCCTGTGCGCAAGTCGGGTTGGGGCGCTCAACCCACTCCACTCGCCCTTCGATGCCTTGCAATGCGTTCACGCTGCCTCCATAGTGACTTCGCAGGGCCCGATCCGAAAGGTCGGGCCCTTTCTTCGCGCCGAATTCACCTGCGATTGAACCCGGCGCCGCCAATTAAGGCCTAATATGCGTCATAACTCCGCGATCAGTCGAATCAGCATGAAGCGATTTTTGCCCCGTACCGCCCTGTTGTTCATCCTCGGCGCAACCGCCTTTTCCTCGTTCGCGGCCACCACCAGCCCGAACGTCTGGGACGGCCTGCAGCCGGACCGGGATCAAGTGATCGCCAGCCTCAACATCGTTGAACTGCTCAAGCGCCATCACTACAACAAGCCGCCGCTGAACGACGAGCGCTCGGCAAAGATCTATGACAGCTACCTGAAGACCCTCGATCCGGCGCGCATGTACTTCACCGCGTCCGACATCGACCAGTTCGCACCCTGGCGCACCCAGTTCGACGACTTCCTCAAGAGCGGCGAACTGGAGCCCGGCTTCACCATCTACAAGCGTCATCTCGACCGCCTGAAGGAGCGCCTGGACTTCGCCCTGGCCACCCTGAACAAGGGCGTCGACAAGATGGACTTCAACACCGACGAATCTCTGGAAATCGACCGCGAGAAATCGCCCTGGGCGAAAGACAGCGCTGCTCTCGACGACCTGTGGCGCAAGAAGGTGAAGGACGAAGTCCTGCGCCTGAAGATCGCCGGCAAGGACAACAAGGCCATCCAGGAACAGCTGACCAAGCGCTACAAGAACCAGCTGATGCGCCTGGAGCAGACCCGCAGCGAAGACATCTTCCAGGCTTATATCAACGCCTTCGCCCAGACCTACGATCCGCACACCCAGTACCTGTCTCCGGATAGCGCGGAAAACTTCGACATCAACATGAGCCTGTCTCTGGAAGGCATCGGCGCCGTCCTGCAGAGCGACAACGACTACGTCAAGGTCGTGCGCCTGGTCCCGGCCGGCCCCGCCGAGAAGAGCAAGCAGATCGCCACTTCCGACAAGATTATCGGCGTCGCCCAGGGCAAGGGCGAGATGGTCGACGTGGTCGGCTGGCGCCTGGATGAGGTGGTCAAGTTGATCCGCGGCCCGAAAGGCTCGCAGGTGCGCCTGGAAGTGATCCCCTCGACCAATGCGCCGAACGACCAGACCAGCAAGATCGTCACCATCACCCGCGAGGCGGTGAAGCTGGAAGACCAGGCGGCGAAGAAGTCGGAAATCACCATCGATCACGAAGGCAGGAACTACAAGCTGGGCATCATCGATGTGCCGGCCTTCTACCTCGACTTCAAGGCCTATCGCGCGGGCGACCCGGACTACAAGTCCACCACCCGCGACGTGAAGAAACTGATCGGCGAGCTGCAGAAGGACAAGGTCGACGGCATCGTCATCGACCTGCGCAACAACGGCGGCGGCTCCCTGCAGGAAGCCACCGAGCTGACCGGCCTGTTCATCGACCAGGGCCCGACCGTGCTGGTGCGCAACAGCGACGGCCGTGTCGACGTCCTCAACGATGACGAAGGCAAGGCCTTCTACACCGGCCCGATGACCGTGCTGGTCAACCGCCTGTCCGCCTCGGCTTCGGAAATCTTCGCCGGCGCCATGCAGGACTACCACCGCGCGCTCATCGTCGGCGGCCAGACCTTCGGCAAGGGCACCGTGCAGACCATCCAGCCGCTGAACCATGGCGAGCTGAAGCTGACCCTGGCCAAGTTCTACCGCGTCTCCGGCCAGAGCACCCAGCACCAGGGCGTGATACCGGACATCGCCTACCCGTCCATCGTCGACGACAAGGAAATCGGCGAGAGCGCCCTGCCCGACTCCATGCCGTGGGACACCATCAAGCCCGCGCTGAAGGCCCAGGTCGATCCGTTCAAGCCGTTCCTCGACCAGTTGCGCACCCGTCACGATGCGCGCACCGAGCACAACGCGGACTTCGTCTATGCCCGCGAGCGTCTCGCCCTGGCCCAGGAGCTGATGAAGGAAAAGACCGTCAGTCTCAACGAAGCCAAGCGACGCGCTCAGCAGACCAGCATCGAGAACCGTCAACTGGCCATGGAGAACGCCCTGCGCAAGTCCAAGGGCCAGGAGCCGCTCAAGGAGCTGAAGAAGGAAGACGAGAACGCCCTGCCGGAAGAGGACAAGACCAAGCCGCAGGACGACGCCTACCTCACCGAATCAGGGCACATCCTGATCGATTACCTCAATCTGGATTCCCAGGTGGCCAAACACTGATCGGGTGACATCAAACAGTCATGACACTGTCGTGAAATGCACAGGGCCGGGAAACCGGCCCTTTACTTTTACAGCCACCGAGAACCGTCATGACCGTCACCGAGCAGTTGAGCGCGCTGGACCAGATCCTCGCTCACGGCGACCTGCACTGCCTGTTCCAGCCCATCCTGTCGCTTTCGGAAAGGCGCCTGGTGGGCTACGAAGCCCTTACCCGCGGCCCGTCCAACGGCCCCCTGCATTCGCCCTTGCCGCTGTTCAGCATTGCCCGCAGCAGCGGTCGTCTGAGCCAGCTGGAGCTGCTCTGCCGGCGCAAGGCCTGCGCGCGCTTCCGGGACCTGAAACTGGAGGGCAGGCTGTTCCTCAACGTATCGCCGGAATCCCTGCTGGAACCGACCCACCAGCCCGGCCGCACCTTGCAGCTGCTGCAGACCTTCGGCATCTCGCCCAGCGACGTGGTGATCGAGCTGACCGAGCAGACGCCCATCGAGGACTTCACCCTGCTCGACACCGCGCTGCACCACTACCGCGCCATGGGCTTCTCCATCGCCCTGGACGACCTGGGCGCCGGCTACTCCAGCCTGCGCCTGTGGTCCGAGCTGCGTCCCGACTATGTGAAGATCGACCGACACTTCATCGAAGGCATCCACCTGGATGCCGTGAAGCGCGAGTTCGTCGGCTCGATCCTGAAGATGGCCCACGCCTCCCGCGCCCAGGTGATCGCCGAAGGCATCGAGATTCCGGAAGAGCTGGCCGTGCTCTCAGAGATGGGCGTGGACCTGGTGCAGGGCTACCTGCTCGGCCGTCCCAACGAAACGCCACCGCGTGACGCGCGCACCCTGCTGCCGGAAGTCGACAGCGCCGGCGCCCTGCTCGCCGAAGATCAATCCGATCTCAACCCCTTGCTGCTGGAGCAACCGGCCGTGCGCGACGGCACGCCCATCGGAGATGTGCTGGAGGCCTTCCGCGCGCAGGCCAATCTCAATTCGCTGGCAGTGCTGGACCGGGACGACCAGCCAGTAGGGATCGTCCACCGGCACGCGCTGTCCGAGGCCCTGCTCAAGCCCTTCGCTCCGGAGCTGTATGCGCGCAAACCGATCAGCCGACTGATGAGCGATGACTTCCTCGCGGTGGAGCGCAGCCAGACGCTGCAGCAGGTCAGCCGCCTGTTGACCAGTCGCGCGCGGCAGCGCATCGAGGAAGACTTCATCATCACCCTGAACGGCCGCTACCTTGGCCTGGGCCGGGTGATCGACGTGCTCAAGCTGATCACCGAGCAGAAGTTACGCCAGGCCCGCCACGCCAACCCGCTGACCCTGCTGCCGGGCAACGTGCCGATTCAGCAATGCCTGGCGCGCCTGTTGCAGCAGGGCCGCGAAGCCGTGGTGTGCTACGTCGACATCGACAGCTTCAAGCCTTTCAACGATCTCTACGGTTACGCGCGTGGCGATGAAGTCCTGCTGTGCCTGGCGCAGTGCCTGGGCGAACGCGTGGACCCGACGCGGGATTTCGTCGGCCACATCGGCGGCGACGATTTCATGCTGGTGCTAGGCACGCAGGACTGGCGCGAACGGCTCAATCACCTGCTGGAGGATTTCCAGGGGCAGTGCCGGCGCTTCTACAGCCGCGAGCACCTGGACGCGGGCTGCTTCGTCGCGCACAACCGCCAGGGGCGACGCGAGGAGTATCCGCTGCTGTCACTGTCGATCGGCGTAGTGCAGGTGAAGCGTGGCGCCGGGCAGCGCCTGGATGCCAGCCAGTTGGCCGGGCTGGCCTCGGAGGCCAAGCGTCACGCGAAGAACATGCCCGGCTACAGCCTGCACATCCTCACGACAGATTGAGTCAGAGCCCCAACTGGCGGGCGCGCGTTTCGTAGCGCTCGGCCTGGGCCTCATCGGCTTCCAGGCCAGGACCGCCGCTGCGATACAGCTCGCCGAGCTTGCGTGCCGCCAGTGGGTGGCCCGCCTCGGCGGCTTGCGCCCAATAGCGTGCCGCTTCCTGCGCATCACCGACGTGCCGGGTATCGCCCTTGAGCGCTTGCACGCCCAACTGGTACGCCGCCTTGTGATCGCCTGCAGCAGCGGCGGCACGAAGCAGACGCAGGCCTTCCTCGCGCGCGCCGAAACCCTGTCCGCGGAACAGCAACAGGTGCCCGTAGAAACTCTGCGCACCGATGTCGCCCAGCGCAGCCATGCGCGAAAACTGGCCCTGCATCCAGGCCCAGGAACGCGGCTGGCGGACCATCCACGGCCAGCCCATCAGGCGCCGCGCCACGGCGTAACTCAACCGCGCACGCAAGCGCCAGAACAGCTCGCGAGGTGTCGCCACGTCAAAGCTCCTCGGAGTACTCGAACTCGAAGACTCGCGCCACTTCCGCCGCATGCCAGCCGGCGGCCGCGGGGCCATCCGGCGCGCCGGAGAAGCGACCGAGGCGTTCGACATACTCGAAAAAGCCGGTTCTCGGCAAACGACTGGCGCCCTGGCTGATCACCAGCGAACTGCGCAACGGACGGCCGGCGCGGGCATCCAGCGCGGCCAGATGCTCCAGCGCTGCGGTCAGCACCGTCATCGCCGGCGTCGGCAGCTGCAGGCGCTCGATCAGCGCGCGGTAGGTCAACAGGTGACGCTGACGGCGAGCATCTTCCAGCTCGCCGAGCAGGCCTTCCCAATGCTTGCGACTGATCTGCACGCTCAAGAAACGGACTCCCCAGTGCCAAGGGCACGACGCAGGCCGTGCTGGATGGCGTCGCTGGCTTCGCGTTCGCCGTTCTCGATCAGTTCCAGGTAGGACGGGCTGATACCCACCGAACGCGCCAATGTTTCAAGGGATAAGCCACGGGCTTCACGCAGTGTTTTCCAGTCCGGCTTTTCGTCGAGCGCCGGGGCGGAAACGGGTTTGACGACCTGCGCAACGCCACGGCCAGCAGCGGCCAGCAGGGTCTGGTATTCAGCCCAGGGAACCACGGCGTACTCCGCTTCGCCGTCACGCATGATGACTTGAACGTTCATGACAACACTCCTTGCAGGCGCCCATCTTAACAGCCTGATGCGCGCCTGTGCCGGCTATACTGCGCAGCGCCTCTCGCCACAGACATGGGGACCGACGTGCAGCGCTTGCTTCCGTTCTGCCTTTGCCTGGCCAGCGCCCTGTGTAACGCCGAGGAGCTGCGCTGGGGCTATTCGCCAAGCAACGGCATGCCCTACGCGGAAAGTATCGACCATGAATTGGCGCCTGGCTTCATCCGCGACCTGGGCGAAACCGTCGGACAGCGCCTGGGGCTCGAGGTTCGCTTCGTGGAAACGCCGGACAAGCGTGCCGAATCCGCGCTGGCACAGGGCGCAATCCACCTGCTGTGCATCAACAATCCGCAGTGGATGAAGGCGCCAGAAAAGCTGCACTGGTCGCCCAGCCTGTTCGAAGAAGAGGATGTCATCGCCCAGCGGGCTGATTCCGTCCTGCTGGACGATCTTTCCCACGCGGACGGCATTCGCGTCGGCACCAACCTCGGCTACATCTACCCCGAGCCACTGATGCAGGCCTTTGCCGACGGCAGGGCCAAACGCGCCGATGTGCGCGATCTGGATACCCGCCTGCACATGCTTGAGGCGCGGCGCCTGGACGCGCTGATCGACATGCGCCGTCCGCTGGAATTTCTTCTCGCCCAGCACAACCAACTGCCCTTGGCGATCAGCCGCAGCAACGTACAGCGCTACTCGATCCACTGCTCCTATGGCCCGGCCCTGCCGCTGGCGGCCGAGCGACTGGATGCCGTGCTGCAGACGATGGTGGATGACGGCACCATTCAGCGCCTGCTGGGCGAACAGAATGCGCGGGTGCGTCAAAGGCGCTGAATCGCCTCCGGCGGCGGCAATTGCTTCAGGGCCTCGCGGGTTTCCACGCCTTGTGCATCACGCCAGAGCTTGAAGGCGTCGATCTCCGCTTGCCAACGGCGCACTACCCAGGCCAGTACCGCAAGGTCGTCGAGGAAGCCGACACCCAGCAGCCAGTCAGGCACCAGGTCAACCGGCGAAAGGAAGTACAACAGTGCCGCCACCACCGACACCAGCGCCTGGGAACTGATACCGCGATAATCGCCACGGACCCACGCCACCAGCAACTCCTGCAGCAACTTCAGATCGGTCTTGGCCAGCTTGATCCGGCCACTCTTGCGCGACACCGCGAACAGCAGCGCCGGCAATCTCCCACCCGCAATGAAACGGCTGGCGAGCTTCAGGAAACGATCAAATCCCGGAGGCTTTTTCATCGATTCACCTCGATAGGAAGATTCGTACAGAGCGGGTTCAGGTTATCCACCTTTCCTGTGGATAACTCTGTTGAAAGCCACCCCCTACATCGCCAAAACGCCCGAGCCACGAGGCCTGCAGACAGATCGGCGATTTTTTGTTCAGCCCTGTAAATGCGTTAAAAATCATGCAGTTGCGGCTAAGCGATGGGCCGATCAATGTCAAGGGGAGGACATTGTTTCATCTGCGTCAAATATGTGCATAAGGGTAACACCGCGCCCAAGGTTACTTCCTTTCAGACCCTGCGGTCAGTACGCCGTTCCAGAGCGCTTTGCGCATAAATGAAAACGCCCCGTGGGTAACGGGGCGTTTTCTCTGGTACGAAGGTACTCAGTTACTTCTTCGGCGCTTCCGCGGCCGGTGCCGGAGCTTCTGCGGCATCAGGCTGATTCGGGTCCTTGATGGCCAGCAGTTCCAGGTCGAACACCAGCACGGAGTTGGCCGGGATGGTCGGGCTCGGGCTCTGGGCGCCATAGGCCAGTTCGCTCGGGATGAAGAGCTTGATCTTCTCGCCGACGTGCATCAGTTGCAGGGCTTCGACCCAACCCGGAATCACGCCGCCAACTGGCAGATCGATCGGGCTGCCACGCTGGATGGAGCTGTCGAAGACAGTACCATCGACCAGCTTGCCCTCGTAGTGAACGGTGACGACGTCGGAGGCCTTGGGCTGCGGACCGTCGGCTTTCTTCACGACTTCGTACTGCAGGCCGGACTTGGTGGTGACCACGCCCTCGCGCTTGCCGTTTTCCTCGAGGAATTTCTTGCCGGCTTCCAGCGCTTCGGAATTCTTCTTGGCGACCTGTTCTTCAGCGCGCTTCTGCAGGGCGGTGAAGGCTTCGGTCAGCTCTTCATCGGTCAGCTTCTGCTTCTGCTTGCCGACAGCGTCTTCGATCCCCAGGGCGACGGCTTTCGAATCCAGGTCATTCATGCCCTCCTGGGCGAGGCTCTTGCCCATGTTCAGGCCGATGCCGTAGGACGCTTTCTGCGCAGGAGTCTTGAGTTCCACTTCGGCGGCCTGTTTGTCGCAGCCCGCGAGAACCAGGCCGACCAGCGCGATCGCTGCCGCCAACCGATGTTGTTTCATGCTGAATCCTTGTCTTTGCGCCGTCATGGCTGAAGTAATGAAGCCGCGAGCTTATCAGGCGCTCGTGGCCAGTGGCTATGGGCAATAGGAACCACTGCAGGGGGAGAAGTTCCCACAGCAAACTTATAGGAAAATTAACAGGATAAGTCAGACGACCCGCACGGAATCGGTGTGATCGGAACAGGCAACTTTCGGCGGGAAGGCTTTCGCAGGAAGTCCTGGCTTCGATAAAACGACAGGCAAAGAAAAAACCCCCAGGCATTGCTACCTGAGGGCTTTCGAATTGTGGCGCAGCGGACGGGACTCGAACCCGCGACCCCCGGCGTGACAGGCCGGTATTCTAACCGACTGAACTACCGCTGCGTCGGACCTCGAGGTGGTGGGTGATGACGGGATCGAACCGCCGACCCTCTGCTTGTAAGGCAGATGCTCTCCCGGCTGAGCTAATCACCCTTCGTCTCGAAGTGGGGCGCATTCTACGGAGGACATTTGAACCTGGCAAGCCCCCGAATGAAAAAAATTTTCAGATGTTCCAAAGGCTTAGATGAAGAGCGTGAATGACGAAACGGGGTTGGCCTGAACCGCGCCGAACGGAATAATGGGTCCTTTGTGTCCAGGAGTTAGACCCTCATGTGGTTCCGCAATCTGCTCGTATATCGCCTCACCCAGGATCTGCAGATCGACGCCGATGCCCTGGAGAAGGCCCTGGCCAGCAAGCCGGCGCGCTCCTGCGCCAGCCAGGAACTGACTACTTACGGTTTCTCCGCGCCTTTCGGCAAGGGCCCGGACGCGCCGCTGGTGCATGCCAGCGAAGGCTTCTTCCTGGTCAGCGCGCGCAAGGAAGAGCGCATTCTCCCCGGCAGCGTCGTGCGTGACGCGCTCAAGGAGAAGGTCGACGAGATCGAAGCCGCGCAGATGCGCAAGGTCTATAAGAAGGAACGCGACCAGCTCAAGGACGAAATCGTCCAGACCCTGCTGCCGCGGGCGTTCATCCGCCGCTCGGTGACCTTCGCTGCCATCGCACCGAGCCTCGGCCTGATCCTGGTCGATACCTCCAGCGCGAAGAAGGCCGAAGACCTGCTCTCCACCCTGCGCGAAGCCCTGGGCTCGCTGCCGGTTCGGCCGCTGACCGTGAAGACCGCACCGACCGCCACCCTGACCGACTGGGTGAAGACCCAGGAAGCCGCCGGCGACTTCTTCGTCCTCGACGAGTGCGAACTGCGTGACACCCACGAAGACGGCGGTGTGGTGCGCTGCAAGCGCCAGGACCTGACCAGCGAGGAAATCCAGCTGCACCTGACCTCCGGCAAGCTGGTCACCCAACTGTCCCTGGCCTGGTCGGACAAGCTGTCCTTCGTCCTCGACGACAAGGTCGCGATCAAGCGCCTGCGTTTCGAAGACATGCTGCAGGAGAAAGCGGAGCAGGATGGCGGCGAAGACGCCCTCGGCCAGCTCGACGCCAGCTTCACCCTGATGATGCTGACCTTCGCCGAGTTCATCCCGGCGCTGATCGAAGCGCTCGGTGGCGAGGCAATGCCCGAAGGCATCTGATGCCGCACCAGGCGCCGCCCACAGGCGGCGCCTGACACAATAAGAAGGAAAGTCCCATGCGTGCCCTTGCCTCCCTCAGCCGCTTCTTCGGCAACACCTTTCCTGTCTGGGTCCTGCTCTTCGCCGTACTGGCCTTCTTCCAGCCTGCCTGGTTCAAGGGGCTGACCGTCGCCATCGTGCCGCTGCTGGGGCTGGTGATGTTCGGCATGGGGCTGACGCTCAAGGCCGAAGACTTCCGCGAGGTCGGTCGTCATCCCGGCCGGGTAATCATCGGCGTACTCGCGCAATTCATCATCATGCCGGGCACCGCCTGGGCGCTGTGCAAACTGCTGGCGCTGCCCGACGAAATCGCCGTGGGCGTCATCCTGGTCGGCTGCTGTCCAGGCGGCACGGCCTCCAACGTCATGACCTGGCTGTCGCGCGGCGACGTGGCACTCTCGGTTGCGATCACGTCGGTCACTACCCTTCTGGCCCCGCTCGTCACACCGGCCCTGGTCTGGCTGCTGGCGTCCGCCTGGCTGCCGGTCTCGTTCGGCGCCATGTTCCTGTCGATCGTCCAGGTGGTTCTGCTGCCCATCGCCCTGGGCTTCATTGCACAGCGCCTGCTCGGAGAGCGGACTCGCGTTGCCGTGGACGTGTTGCCGCTGGTGTCGGTGGTGAGCATCGTGGTGATCATTGCCGCGGTAGTGGCCGCCAGCCAGGCGAAGATCGCCGAGTCCGGCCTGCTGATCCTCGCCGTGGTCATGCTGCATAACGGGCTCGGGCTGTTGCAGGGCTACCTGACCGGGCGCCTGACAGGCATGCCGCTGGCCCAGCGCAAGGCACTGGCCATCGAAGTCGGCATGCAGAACTCCGGGCTGGGCGCAGCCCTGGCAAACGCGCATTTTTCGCCCCTTGCCGCCGTTCCCAGCGCGCTCTTCAGCGTCTGGCACAACCTCTCCGGATCGATCCTGGCCGCGGTGTTCCGTCGCATGACCGACGAACCATCCGCCCAGAAGACCGCCCCGCAATAGGGCAATACATCGGCGCCGGGTTGCCCGGCGCCCCACTTTTGTGCAAAATAATGCACATTGTGAGGACGACCTCACCACCTTCCGGTGCTCCAGCGGGGACGGCCCTTCGTATCCACCCACCGTCTGGAGAGCTCCATGTCCTGGATCATCCTGTTCGTCGCCGGCCTGTTCGAAGTCGCCTGGGCCGTCGGACTGAAATACACCGAAGGCTTCACCCGTCCGATACCGACCGCCCTGACCGTGCTGGCGATCATCACCAGCATGGGCCTGCTTGGCCTGGCCATGAGAAATCTGCCGCTGGGCACCGCCTACGCCATCTGGACCGGCGTCGGCGCAGTGGGCACCGTCATCGTCGGTATCGTGCTGTTCGGCGAGTCCATGGCGCCGGTACGCCTGCTCAGCGTTGCGCTGATCCTGTGCGGACTGGTCGGCCTGAAATTGAGCCACTGACGCTGTATCGGTTCTCGATACCGGCGGGCTGTCGCTTTCCCGAAAATTTGTCGGTATGCTGCGGGCCACTGTGTTTGCTAGGGTCACTGTGGCTCGTGACCTGGTGGGGCCATTCCCCACCACCCGGCTTCGACTGCACCTTGCAACTCAGGACGAGCGCGGACCTTGTCCGCAAAACAATCTTCAATAGTTCAAGGTGTAATTCCATGTCGAATCGTCAGACCGGCACCGTCAAGTGGTTCAATGACGCTAAAGGCTTCGGCTTCATCACCCCGGAAAGCGGCAACGATGTATTCGTTCACTTCCGCTCCATCCAGGGCAATGGCTTCAAGTCGCTGCAGGAAGGCCAGAAGGTCTCCTTCATCGTCGTAGAAGGCCAGAAGGGCCTGCAGGCTGACGAAGTTCAGGTTATCTGATCCTCGTCCTGCCCCACGAAAAAGCCCCGGCAATGCCGGGGCTTTTTCTTTTCCGTCGCGCAGCCTCAGCGAGCCGCGCCACGCAGTTCAGCCACCTGCTGCTGCAGCACCAGGCGCTTGGCCTCTTGCGGTGCCACCGGCTGGCCAGCCACCAGGCAGACCCGCGACCACAAGCGGCGCAGGAAGCCCTTCTGCGGATCGCGGCTGAAGAAGCTGCCCCACAGCCCCTGCAACGCCATTGGGATCACTGGCACCGGGGTCTCCTCGATGATGCGCTCCACGCCGCCGCGGAACTCATTCATCTCGCCATCCAGGGTCAGCATGCCTTCGGGGAAGATGCACACCAACTCCCCTTCGCGCAGGTACTCGGCGACCTTGGCAAAGGCCTTTTCGTAGGTCTGCGCGTCTTCGTTGCGCCCGGCGATGGGCACGGCGCCCGCGGTGCGGAAGATGAAATTGAGCACCGGGATGCGGAAGATCTTGTAGTACATGACGAAGCGCACCGGGCGACGCACGGAGCCGGCGATCAGCAGTGCATCGACGAAAGACACGTGGTTGCACACCAGGACGGCCGGGCCTTCATCGGGGATGGCGTCGAGGTTGCGGTGATCCACCCGGTACATCGAGTGGGTCAGCAGCCAGACCAGGAAGCGCATGGTGAACTCGGGCACGATCTTGAAGATGTACACGTTCACCGCGACGTTCATCAGCGAGAGCACGAGGAACAGTTCGGGGATCGACAGCTTCGCCACCGACAGCAGCAGGATCGAGACGATCGCCGCGACCACCATGAACAGCGCATTGAGGATGTTGTTCGCGGCGATCACCCGCGCGCGCTTGTCTTCTTCGGTGCGCGCCTGGATCAGCGCGTACAGCGGCACGATGTAGAAACCGCCGAAGATGCCGATGCCGAGGATATCCGCCAGCACAGCCCAGGACTGCGAATGCTCCAGCACCGCCAGCCAGGTGTACGGCTGCTCGCCCTGCGGGAAGCCGCCCGAATGCCACCACAGCAGGATGCCGAACAGGCTCAGGCCGATGGAGCCGAAGGGCACCAGGCCGATCTCCACCTTCTTCCCCGAGAGCTTTTCGCAAAGCATCGAACCCAGTGCGATGCCCACCGAGAACACCGTGAGGATCAGCGTCACCACACTCTCGTCGCCGTGCAGCAGCTCCTTGGCGTAGGTCGGAATCTGCGTCAGGTAGACCGCGCCGAGGAACCAGAACCAGGAGTTGCCCACCAGCGAGCGCGACACCGCCGGCCGCTGGCGCAGGCCGAGCAGGAGGATGCTCCAGGACTGGCGGAAGATGTTCCAGTCGATCTTCAGCTCCGGCAGCGCGGCGGCCGCGCGGGGAATCTTGCGGCTGGCGAGGAAGCCGCAGGTCGCCACCAGCACCACGGCGATGCCGACGCCAGCGGCGTAGTCCTGCCGCGACATCAGCACACCGGCGCCGATGGTGCCGCAGAGGATGGCGAGGAACGTACCCATCTCCACCAGGGCGTTGCCGCCCACCAGTTCGTCCTCGCGCAGGTGCTGCGGCAGGATGGAGTACTTCACCGGGCCGAACAGCGCGGAGTGGGTGCCCATGGCGAACAAGGCGAGAAACAGCAGCGGCAGGCTGCCGAACACGAAACCGGCGGCGCCCACCAGCATGATGACGATCTCGGCCAGCTTCAGCGCGCGCATCAGCGCGTCCTTGTTGAACTTCTCGCCGAACTGTCCGCCCAGGGCGGAGAACAGGAAGAACGGCAGGATGAACAGCAGCGCGCAGAGGTTGACCAGCAGGTTGCGGTCACCGCCGACGGTGAGGTGGTAGAGGATCGCCAGGATCAGCGACTGCTTGAAAATGTTGTCGTTGAACGCACCCAGCAGCTGGGTGATGAAGAAGGGCAGGAATCGCTTGGTGCCCAGCAGGGCGAATTGCGAATGTTGAGACATCGTCCTTGTTTACCTGCGTAGCGGCCTCGAGCCGGAATGACAGCACGGATATGACGGCAACAGCGTGAAGAAAAGCCACATTTTCCGCACAAATCCATTGCGCTGACGACAAATTCGCAAAGCGCGGGCCAAGAAAAAGCCCGTCACGCAGGACGGGCTTTTCCAGGTGTCGGCATCCGATCAGAAGCCGACGCTGCCCTGCACATAGAAGGTGCGCGGCTCGCCGAGGTAGATGCCGGCGTTGTTGTCGCTGGAGCGGGTGTAGTTCATCTGGTCGAAGATATTCTTCACCCCGGCGGCGACTTTCAGGTTCGACGCCTGCGGGCCGAAGTCGTAGCCCACGCGGGCATTCCACAGCACGTAGCCGGGGATGTTGCCGTACTGGCCATCGGCGCTCGGCTCGGTGATGTAATTGCCGGTGAAGCTGCCGTTGGAATTGGTGGTCGGACCGGGCGCGCGCTGCTTCGACTGGGCGAAGCCGTCGAAGTTGTAGGTCCAGCGGTCGTGCTCGTAGCGCAGACCGATGGTCGCCACCTGGCGCGAGTACAGCGGCAGGTCGCGGCCCTGGAAGCCGGGGATTTCGCCTTCGTAGGTCGCGCGGGTGTAGGTGAAGGTGCCGTAGGCGGTCAGGCCGGCGAGTACCGGGTCCAGCGCCGCCATGTCGTAGTGCGCCGAGGTCTCGATGCCCTGGTGCTTGGTGGCGCCCAGGTTGGTCCAGCCCACGTCGTTGCTGATGTACTGCAGCTCGTCGTCGAAGTCGATGTAGAACAGCGTGACTTCCCCGCCCCAGGTGCCGTTGTCGTAGCGAGTGCCGACTTCGTAGGTCTTCGCCTTCTCCGGCTGCAGGCCGCTGGCGGTGTCGTTGCCGCTGCCGCCCTGGCCGAGCTGGAAGTACTGCAGGCTGCCGAAGGACGTCTCGTAGTTGGCGAACAGCTTCCACTCGTTGGACAGGTGATACATCACCGCCAGCGCCGGCAGCGGCTCGTTGTAGTCCTTGCTGCGGTTCTTCTCCTGGACTGGCTTGCCCTTGTTGTCGAGGACCGGGCGCTCGTGCCAGTCGGTAGAAATGCGCTCGAAGCGGATGCCCGGGGTGACGGTCCAGTTGCCCACGTCGATCTTGTCGTCGAGGTAGATGGAATTCGCTTCGGTGCCGCCGGTACGATCCTGATAGACATGACCATCCGCCCCGGGAATCGGCGTCGGGGTGTTGTTCACGAGTCCGACCTGGCTGGCGCGCTCGTGCATGGCTTCCTTCAGGTAGCGGTAGCCGATGCTGGCTTCCTGGGTGGTCGGGCCGACCATGAAGATCTTCGACACGCGCGGCTCGATACCAAAGGTGTGGTAGTCACGCGGATAGGAAGCCAGGGTCTTGAGATCGCGATTGGCGATGGTGCTGCCACGGAAGCTGTCGCTGTAGTAGGTCAGCACTTCGACCTGGGTGAGGTCGTCGATCTGCCGCTTGTACTTGAGTGACACGTCCTTGCGCCGGCCGGTGAAGTTGTCGTAGTCGCGCACCGACTGGTACGGGTCCTTGTCGAACTGTGCCTGGGTCAGGCCGCCGGGCATGTCGGCGCTGCCGTCGTAGTAATGGAAACTGGCGGAGAACTCGTCGACGTCGGTGGGCGCCCAGTGGGTCTTGAACATCACGTCATCGATGTCGGTGGCGTCGTTGCCGTCGCGGTAGCCGGCGCCTTTCACGCCCGAGTACAGCAGCGCGGCGCCCATGCCGTTGTCGGCGGTACCGCCGAGGAAAGCGTTGTAGAGCTTCTTCCACCCGCCGTGGGAAGCGGTCTCCACGGTGCTGCCGACATCGCCGGAGAATTCCTTGGGAATCGCGCGGGTGACGAAGTTGATCACCCCGCCGACGTTCTGCGGGCCATAGCGCACGGAGCCGGCGCCACGCACCACATCGACACTGTCGAGGTTGCCGACCGACAGCGGGAACATCGACAGCTGCGGCTGGCCATAGGGCGCAACGGCGGCCGGGACTCCATCGATGAGCACGGTGGAGCGCGGCGACAAGCGCGAGGTCAGGCCGCGCACACCGACGTTGAGGGAGACATCGCTGCCGCCGGTGCCGTTGTTGTCCTGCACCTGCACGCCGGGAATGCCCCGCAGCACGTCGCGCACGTTCTGCGCGCCCTCTTCGATCATCTGCTCGAGCCGCACCACGGTGCGCGCGCCGGGGTGGTTCTGCACCACCTGCTGATCCGCCTCGCCGAGCCAGTCACCGACGACGGTAACAGTCTCCAGCGACTGGGGCTCTTCCTCGGCCAGTGCCGGCAACAGCGGCGCGGCCAGGGCTACGGCGATCGCCAGGCGCGACCATGGACGAACGTGCGACATGCTTCCCCCTCCGCGAGGACTTCGTGAAGGGGCGGGAAATTAGAACTGATTGTAAATTTTGTAAATGCAAATGTGTCGCAAATGAAAAAATATTCCGGTTGACTCGGATTCTCTTTTCGGTATCTCGAACGGCTGTTCATCAGACGCGGCGATAGGCCAGCAGCCCTTGTGTGATGGGGTTTCCCGGTGACGGGGAGAAAATCAGGTCGAACGGAACGAGCGTGCGCAAGCCTGGCGATACTCGCCGGGACCGACGCCATAGGCCTGCTTGAACTGTCGGCTGAGGTGGCTCTGGTCGGCGAAACCCAATTGCATGGCCACGTTCACCGGCATGCAGCCCTGCTTGAGCAGCGCCCTCGCCTGCTCCAGGCGACGCTGCTTGAGCCAGGCGTGGGGCGGCAGGCCGGTGGCCTTGCGGAAGACCCGGGCGAAGTGGAAAGGCGACAGCCCGACGGCGGCGGCCAGTTCCTCCAGCGACGGCGGCTCCATCAAGCGCGAACCCAGCAGTTCACGGGCGCGGGCCACGGCCAGGGGCTCGTTGCCCGCCGGCGGCGCCTCGGGAATCCGCGCGTGACGCTGGAACAGCATCAGCAAGGCTTCGCGCCAACAGGTCTGGCACTGCAGCACAGTCGCCTCGGAATCCAGCAGGTGGTGCGCAGCGAACAGCGCCTGCACCAGCTGCGGATCGAACACTACGCTGGCGTCGAAGGACGGCGTACCGCCTGGGCCGAGCTCCAGCTCCTCCAGCACGCCGGAAACCTGCGCCAGCTCCGGGTAGAAGCCGCGATAGCGCCAACCGTCCTCGTCGGCCTTGGAACCGGTATGAACCTCGTCGGGGTTGATCAGCACCACGCTGCCGGCCGGGGCGACGTGCTCGGCGCCGCGATGGTGGAAGCGCTGCGCGCCCTGCTCGATCATGACGAAGGCGAAGCCTTCATGGACGTGGGGCGAGAACACCTGCTCGATGTAGCGCGCGTGCAGCAACTCCACGCCGCCCAGCTCCTGGGCGCGCCAGAAGCGGGTGCGTTCGCCGCTCGCGTGATGTTCTGCCATGGTCCTGCCTCGATGTCGCACCGCCGCTCTGCAGAGCGCGCGGGTCGATCACCTTACACCGCCCCTTCAGCCGTTGAAACCGGCTTCCAGTGCGGCCTTCACCTGCGGCCATTCCTGGTCTGTGATGCTGTAGAGGATGGTGTCGTCGAGACGCCCGCCGGCCAGGCGCCGATGGTTGCGCAGTACGCCTTCGCGCACCGCGCCAAGCTTCTCGATGGCCCGCTGGGAGCGTTCGTTGCTGGCAGCAGTCTTGAACTGCACGCGGACCATCTTCCAGCTGTCAAAGGCGTGGCGCAGCATCAGGTACTTCATGGTGGCGTTGAGGCCGCTGCCATGCTGGCTCTGGTCCAGCCAGGTGGCGCCGATCTCGCAGGCCGGCAGC
Organism: Pseudomonas nitroreducens TX1; assembly: GCF_000313755.1. GTDB lineage: Bacteria > Pseudomonadota > Gammaproteobacteria > Pseudomonadales > Pseudomonadaceae > Pseudomonas > Pseudomonas nitroreducens_A. Next base: position 126,276 of record NZ_AMZB01000137.1, read on the forward strand.
GCCGGGAGGAAATCCATGAAGCGCGTGGTGCCGACTATCTGGTTGCCCAGGCGCACCACCAGCGGGAGGGCGCGGCCCTCCCGCTGCTCTGCCAGGCCCTGGCGGTACCAGTCCGGGCGCCCCGGCGCACTCATGAACTGCAGGACGTCGCGATTCTGCTCCGCCAGCGTCACCAGGTCCGGCACGTCGGCCTCCACCATGGGCTCCAGGCGCAGGGCCCCGCGCTGCAAGGTGATAGGTAACGGTCTGAACATGGCGCCCTCCTCGAAACACGACGCGACATCATCGCTCACATCAGAGCGTAGCGGCCTGCTGAAGTGCCGCGCGCCGGCAGGCGCTCGACAGACGGACCGCGAAAAGGCCGGCAAGCTACCAGCCCGGCGTTCCACTCTCAAGTGTGAGGCGTGACACAGCGCCACTGAGACATTGGTAGCAGGCGTCTGACAGTTCCGGACTTTGGTGCGAAACTGCTGCGAGTGCTCCTGCGGGGGAGCCCGTTCACTTCCGGAGTCAGCATGTCGTTGTCCAGTGGGTTGATCGCAACGGTCGCCCTGCTCTACATGGCGGTCCTGTTCGCCATCGCGTTCTATGGCGACCGCCGTCGCGCCCCTCTTTCGCCGCGTGTCCGCGCCTGGGTCTACAGCCTGTCCCTGGCGGTCTACTGCACCAGCTGGACCTTCTTCGGCGCCGTCGGCCAGGCTGCCGACCAGTTGTGGTCATTCCTGCCGATCTACGTCGGCCCCGTGCTGCTGATGCTCTTCGCGCCCTGGGTGCTGCAGAAGATGATCATGATCAGCAAGCAGGAGAACATCACCTCCATCGCCGACTTCATCGCCGCACGCTACGGCAAGTCCCAGGCGCTGGCGGTCGTGGTGGCGCTGATCTGCGTGGTCTGCGTGCTGCCCTATATCGCCCTGCAGCTCAAGGGCATCGTCCTCGGCGTCAACCTGCTGATCGGCGCCGGCCCTGATTCCACCGGCATCCGCGCCCAGGACACGGCGCTGATCGTGTCACTGGTTCTCGCCCTGTTCACCATCGTCTTCGGCACCCGCAACCTGGACGTTACCGAGCACCACCGCGGGATGGTGCTGGCGATCGCCTTCGAATCACTGGTCAAGCTCACCGCCTTCCTCGCCGTGGGCATCTTCGTCACCTACGGCCTCTATGACGGATTCGGCGACCTGGTCGACAAGGCCCGGGTCGCCCCGCAGCTCAACGAGTACTGGAAGGAGACCGTGCACTGGCCGGCCATGCTGCTGCAGACCGGCGTGGCGATGACCGCCATCATGTGCCTGCCGCGCCAGTTTCACGTGCTGGTGGTGGAGAACATCGAGCCGCGCGACCTCAACCTCGCGCGCTGGGTGTTTCCGATCTACCTGGTGCTGGCCGCGCTGTTCGTGGTGCCCATCGCCCTCGCCGGGCAGATGCACCTGCCCGCCGGCGTGATGCCTGATTCCTTCGTCATCAGCCTGCCGCTGGCCGAGGCGCACCCGGCACTGGCCCTGCTGGCCTTCATCGGCGGCGCGTCGGCGGCCACCGGCATGGTGATCGTCGCCAGCGTGGCCCTCTCCACCATGGTCTCCAACGACATGCTGCTGCCCTGGCTGCTGCGCCGCAAAGGCGAAGCCGAGCAGCCCTTCGAGGTGTTCCGCCACTGGCTGCTGACCGTGCGCCGGGTGAGCATCGCGCTGATCCTGCTGCTGGCCTATGTCAGCTACCGCCTGCTGGGCTCCACCGCGAGCCTCGCCACCATCGGCCAGATCGCCTTCGCCGCCATCGCCCAGTTGGGCCCGGCGATGATCGGCGCGCTGTACTGGAAGCAGGCCAACCGCCGGGGCGTGTTCGCCGGCCTGGCTGCAGGCTCGCTGCTGTGGGCCTACACGCTGGTCTTGCCGGTGGTCGCCAAGGGCCTGGGCTGGCCGCTGCACGCCTTCCCCGGCCTGGCCTGGCTCGCCGGCCGGCCGTTCGGCCTGTCCATCGAGCCGCTGACGCTCGGCGTGCTGCTCTCGTTGATCGGCAACTTCGCCCTGTTCGGGCTGGTCTCGGTGTTCTCCCGTACCCGCGTGTCCGAGCACTGGCAGGCCAGCCGCTTCATCGGCCAGGAAATCTCCCAGAAGCTCAGCTCGCGCTCGATGCTTGCGGTGCAGCTGGAAGACCTGCTGATGCTCGCTGCCCGCTTCGTCGGCGAGGAGCGCGCGCGACAGAGCTTCATCCGTTTCGCCTACCGCCAGGGCAAGGGCTTCACCCCCAGCCAGAATGCCAACGACGAGTGGATCGCCCACACCGAGCGCCTGCTCGCCGGCGTGCTCGGCGCTTCTTCCGCGCGCGCCGTGGTGAAGGCCGCCATCGAAGGCCGCGAAATGCAGGTGGAGGACGTGGTGAAGATCGCCGACGAAGCCTCCGAGGTGCTGCAGTTCAACCGCGCGCTGCTGCAGGGCGCCATCGAGAACATCACCCAGGGCATCAGCGTGGTGGACCAGTCGCTGCGCCTGGTGGCCTGGAACCATCGCTACATCGAGCTGTTCGAGTATCCGGACGGACTGATCTACGTGGGCCGGCCCATTGCCGACATCATCCGCTACAACGCCGAACGCGGCCTGTGCGGCCCGGGCGATCCGGACCTGCACGTCGCCAAGCGCCTGTACTGGATGCGCCAGGGCACGCCGCATACCTCCGAGCGACTGTTCCCCAATGGCCGGGTGATCGAACTGATCGGCAACCCGATGCCCGGCGGCGGCTTCGTCATGAGCTTCACCGACATCACCAACTACCGCGATGCCGAACAGGGCCTGAAGGACGCCAACGAGAGCCTGGAGCAACGCGTGCAGGAGCGCACCTTCGAGCTGTCACAACTCAACCAGGCGCTGACCGAAGCCAAGGGCACCGCGGAAGCCGCCAACCAGTCGAAGTCGCGCTTCCTCGCCGCCGTCAGCCATGACCTGATGCAGCCGTTGAACGCCGCGCGGCTGTTCTCCGCCGCCCTCGCCCACCAGGAAAAACTGCCCGAAGAAGCCACCGAACTGGTGCGCCACCTGGACTCCTCGTTACGCTCGGCTGAAGACCTGATCACCGACCTGCTGGACATCTCGCGTCTCGAGGGAGGCCGCGTCAGCGCCGACGTCGCGGCCTTCCCGCTGAGCAACCTGTACGACACCCTCGGCGTGGAGTTCCGCGTGCTGGCCCAGGAGCACGGCATCGACTTCCACGTGCGCGGCAGCAAGCTGCGCGTGGAAAGTGATATCAAGCTGCTGCGCCGCGTGCTGCAGAACTTCCTCACCAACGCCTTCCGCTACGCCAAGGGCCACGTGCTACTGGGCGTGCGCCGCGAGGCCGGGCACCTGCGGCTGGAAGTCTGGGACCACGGCCCGGGCATCCCACCGGACAAGCTGCAGGTGATCTTCGAGGAATTCAAACGCCTGGACAGCCACCAGACCCGCGCCGAGAAAGGCCTGGGCCTTGGCCTGGCGATTGCCGACCGGCTCTGCAAGGTGCTCGGCCACCGCCTGCAGGTGCGCTCCTGGCCGGGCAAGGGCAGCGTGTTCAGCGTCAGCGTGCCGCTGGCTCGCCAGCCGGCACCGGCGGCAATCAACGGGCACAAGGTGGAAACCCCGGAGCAGCTCAACGGCGCGCAGGTGCTGTGCGTCGATAACGAGGACAGCATCCTCACCGGCATGAACAGCCTGCTCACTCGCTGGGGCTGCCGCGTGCTTACCGCGCGCAGCCGCGAGGAATGCCAAGCACTGCTGGAAGAGGACGCGCGCCCGCAACTGGCGTTGATCGACTATCACCTGGACGACGGCGAGCTGGGCACCGACCTCATGGCCTGGCTGCGTACCCGTCTGGGCGAACCGGTGCCAGGCGTGGTGATCAGCGCGGATGCCCGCCCCGAACTGGTGGCGCAGATCCATGCAGCGGGACTGGACTTCCTGCCCAAGCCGGTGAAGCCGGCCGCGTTGCGGGCATTGTTGAGTCGGCATCTGAGTTTGCGGTGATGGTCCTACGCGATGGTTTGATGCCCTCTCCCTAACCCTCTCCCTGAAGGGAGAGGGGACTGGTTCGGAGCAGGTTGATGCCGTGTCGTCAGCCGGCACGGACTGCTCCCTTCAGGGAGAGGGCTGGGGAGAGGGTCTTCCCAGCCAGTTCCGTACTCGACTCAAACCACCCTCCCCCGCCACTGCAACAACACCACCCCGGCAATGATCAGCCCGATCGCCACGAACCCTTCCGGCGACAGCCGCCGCACACTGAAACCCGCCCAGCCGAACTGGTCGCACAACGCCGACATCAGCATCTGCCCCGCCACCACGCAGGCCAGGAAAGTCGCCGCACCCAGCTGCGGCGCCAGCATCACCGCCACCGTCAGATAGGCCGCCCCGAACAGCCCGCCGAGCCAGCCCCACCAGGGCGTGGTGGCTATTCCGGCGGCGGCCGGAAGCGGTACGCGAAACGCCAGCAGCGCAACGATCACCGCCGCCAGGCTGACACCCAGCGAGGTCAGGCTGGCACTCAGCGGATGACCCAATTGGCGTCCCAGCAGCGAGTTGCTGCCCGCCTGCAAGGCAACCAGCGCGCCCACGCCAATGGCGGGCAAGAGCAGAAGCAGTTTCGACATCGAAAATTCTCCATGGCTTGTCGATGAGGCTCAGCTTCTGCTATCCATCCGGCTCATGGAAATGAATGATCGGTACAACCTGAATGCACTCGATTCATGACCTGCGCCGCATCGACCTCAACCTGCTGGTGATCCTCGATGCCCTGCTGGAAGAACGCCACGTCTCCCGCGCCGCCGAGCGCCTGGCCATGACCCAGCCGGCGGTAAGCCACGCGCTCAACCGCCTGCGTGACCTGCTCGACGACCCGCTGCTGGTACGCACCGGCAACCAGATGCAGCTGACCCGCCGCGCTTTCGAACTGGCCGGGCCGCTGCGGGAAATTCTCGGCGGCGTGCGGCGGCTGGTGCTGGGCGATGACTTCGCCCCCGCCAGCGCCGAGCTGGTACTGAGGTTGGGCATGTCCGACTACGGCACCTGGGTGGTGCTGCCCGCGCTGCTGCCGCTCCTGCGCCGCGAAGCGCCGGGCATCCATCTGGACATCCGCCAGGCCTCACGGGTGGGCATGGCCGAACAGGTGGCAAGCGGCGAGCTGGACGGTGCACTCGGGGTCTTCCCGATGCTGCCCGAAGGACTGCGAGTGCAGCAGTTGTTCGAGGAACGCTTCGTCTGCCTGTGTTCGACGGAAACCCTGGGCGACAGAAAGCGCCTGGACCTGGACGCCTACCTTGCCGCCCCGCACTTGCGCGTCGCGCTGCAGCAGAGCCCTGCGGAAGAAATCGACAGCCACCTGGAAAAGCTCGGCCGCCGCCGCAGGGTGGCCGCCACCGTGCCGCACTTCAGCGTGGCGCCCAGCCTGTTGGCGGGCACTGACATGGTCCTGACGATTGCCGCGCGGATGCTCCCCGACGATCTCGACAGCCATGGCCTGGCCAGCTTCGCACCACCGCTGAAACTCGCGCCTTTCGACTTCGTGCAGATCTGGTCGGAGGCCAGCGAGGACGACCCGGCACGGCGCTGGCTGCGCGGCAAGCTGGCACAGGTCGCCGGCGACAGCTGAGGCTCTAGTCCGGCGTCTCCATGCGCCGGAGGATTTCCCCGACGCGCTCGCCGAGCATTTCGTTGGCCGAGCGCTTCAGGCCGCGCGCCAGCTCCACCAGTACCACCTGCTCGGCCACCGGCCGCAAACGCTGGAAGACTTCGGCAAGACGCTCCAGATCGGCTGCACCGGGCAACAGGTCGGCACCGGGCTTGTCCACCAGGTGGGTCACCACCAGCCGCACGATGCCGGCGGCCAGGTGTTCGGTATCGGTCCGCAGCACCGCCAGATGATCCAGCAGCGCCGCCAGCGGAATGCCCGCGCGATAGAGCTCGACACCGGCATTGAACAGGCGCGGGCTGGGGATATTGATGCGTTCGCCATCGAAAGCCAGCAGCCCTTGCGCCAGCGCCTGGTCGATCACGGCGTCGTTCAGCTCATCGCCAAACAGCGCCTGCAGATCGTTGAACTCGATGCTACCGGGGGACTCCAGGTTCCACGGGCCAACTATGGCCTCGTCAAGGCCAAGTACGTGGTCCAGATCGTGGCCGCGCTCCCAGCTTTCCAGCAGCTCCTTAATGTTGGCGATGTTGTAGCCGCGTTCCAGCAGACGGTTGATCAGCCGCAGGCGGCGCAGGTGGCTGGCGAAGTACACCCCCGCGCGGCCCCGGCGCTCGGGCGGCGGCAGCAGGCCGCGATCCTGGTACGCGCGCAGGTTGCGCACCGTGGTGCCGCCCTCGCGGGCCAGCTCATCCACGGAATACTCGCGCTCCTCTTCCAGTTCGGAAGGCGCGTCATCCGGGCGCTGCAGCAGGCGCTGCAGGAGGTTCAGGGGTGTGCTCATGGCCGGATGATAGCCAGCGACATGCCCGCGGAACAATCGGAAGGATTAATCCTTCGGTGATCCTTTTCTCATCTCCCAAGCCCAACCAAAGACGGGAACTGCACCCAGCCGATTCCCCCCGCTCACTCGGAACCCGCACCGCCAGTGGCTCGCCGCGGCGGTAACACTTCAGGCCCGCCGCGCACGCATGGCGCAACGGTGAGCGATGGGTCAGCATCGATCATGACATCGACCGATGTAACGATAACAACAACCAGCCTGGAGAAAGTCATGTCCCAAGGCGCCTGGGTGCCCACCCCCGAAGACCTGCGGCACTTCCGCGAGATTCAGCAACTGGCCTACCGCTGCTGCGAAACCATCGCCGGCGAACTGCGCCCGGGCATCAGCGAGCGCGAGACCGCCGCCCTGATGAAAACCTGGCTGCTCGATCACGGCGTACGCGACTGGTTCCACCAGCCCTTCGCCTGGTTCGGCCCGCGCACGGCGTTCAAGGGGTTCGAAGGCCTGCGCCACCTGGGCGGCTTCAACCTGGCCTTCTACCCCGGCAAGCAGCGCCTGGAAGAAGGCATGCCCTTCATCCTCGACTGCGCACCGACCCTGGGCGGCTATACCGCCGACGTCGGCTACTCCGGCGCGCTGGGCCACAACCTGCTGGTGGAGCGCCTGATGGACGACCTGCTGGCGCACCGCAACCTGATCGTCGAGCAGGTCCGCCAGCGCCTGCCGCTGGCCGAAGTCAGCCAGTCGGTAGACCGTCTCTGCCAACGCCAGGGCACCCTGCCCCGGCACAAGGCCTACCCCTTCGAAGTGCTGGCCCACCGCGTGGAAAAGCTCGGCGCGCGCAACAGCGGCCCCTCGGTGGCGCGATTCGGCGTGCGCAATATCGCCACCCTGATGAAGAACGCCCTGGTCACCGGCCGCCGCGAAGGCTGGTCGCCACTATGGTCCAGCAACGACCGCTCGCAGCACGCCCCCACGCCGGGCCTCTGGGCGGTGGAGCCGCACCTGGGCCTTCGCGGCGTGGGCGCCAAATTCGAGGAGCTGCTGGTGGTCACCGACGACGATGCCTATTGGCTGGACGACGACCTGCCCCACGTGCGCCGCTGGACCCAGCGCGGCCTGATCAGCGCCCCGGCGCGGCGGGAGGTGGCATGAACGCCATGCTGGAGAAAGCCCTGCCGGCACCGGAGCGGCTGGACGTGCAGTCCGGCAACGTGCGCCTGGCGGTCTGGCGCTGGGGTGAGCCGCACCTGCCGACGGTGCTGTTCGTCCACGGCTATCCGGACAACCATGAAGTCTGGCTGCCGCTGATCCGTCGCCTGTCCGGGCGCTACCAATTGGTGGCCTATGACGTGCGCGGAGCCGGCGAATCGGACAAGCCGCGCAAGACCCGCGACTACCGCCTGGAACTGCTCAGCCAGGACCTCAAGGCCGTGCTCGACGCGGTCAGCCCGCAGTGCGCGGTGCACCTGGTGGCCCACGACTGGGGCTCGATCCAGACCTGGGAGAGCGTCACCGATCCACAGTTGCGCGCACGTATCGCTTCCTACACCAGCATCTCGGGCCCCTGCCTGGACCACGTCGGCTTCTGGATGCGCGATCGCCTGCGCCGCAAGACGCCGCGTGCGCTGCTGCAGGTGGCCAGCCAACTGCTGCACTCCTGGTACATCTACTACTTCCACCTGCCGCTACTGCCGTCGCTGTCCTGGCGGTTCGGCGCGGCGAAGGCCTGGCCGCAGTACCTGCGCAAGGTCGAAGGCATCCGCAACCCCGTGCGCAACCCACACCAGGCCAGCGATGGCGAGCACGGGGTGAAGCTCTACCGGGCCAACTTCATCACCTCGATCTTCAAGCCGCGCAAACGGCATACCGAGGTGCCGGTGCAACTCATCGTGCCGACCCGCGACCGCTACGTAGGCCAACAGCTGTTCCAGCAACTCTCGCTGTGGGCCCCGCGCCTGTGGCGCCGCGACGTCACCGCCGGGCACTGGCAACTGCTCGCCGAGCCAACTCAACTGGGCAACTGGATCGACGAATTCGTGAGCCACATCGAGGGCGGCGAAGCCACACCGGAACTGCAGCGCGCCGCACTGAAACCGGGCTCCGGGCCCTTCGCCGGCAAGCTGGTGGTGGTGACCGGTGCGGGCGGCGGTATCGGACGCTCGACCCTGCTCAGCTTCGCCGAACGCGGCGCTAGCGTGCTGGCCGCGGACATTGACCCGGCCGCCGCCGAACGCAGCGCCGAACTGGCCCGCGCGGTCGGCGCCAGCGCCCATAGCTATTGCGTGGATGTGGGTGACAGTGCCGCCATGGAGCGTTTCGCCCACTGGGTGAAAAGCAGCCTTGGCGTGCCCGACGTGGTGGTGAGCAACGCCGGCATCGGCATGGCAGGGCCGATGCTCAAGACCACTCCGCAGGAATGGGAGCGCCTGCTGCGTATCAACCTGTGGAGCGTGATCGACGGTTGCCGGCTGTTCGGCATGCAGATGGTGGAAAGCGGCAAACCGGGGCACCTGGTCAACGTCGCCTCCGGCGTGGCCTTCGCGCCCTCGCGCAACTACCCGGCCTACGCCACCAGCAAGGCGGCGGTGCTGATGCTCAGCGAATGCCTGCGCGCCGAGCTGGCCGGCCACGGCATCGGCGTCAGCGCGGCATGTCCGGGCTTCGTCGACACCGGCATCGTCCAGGCCACGCGCTTCGCCGGCATGAATGATGAACAACAGGCGAAACACCGCACGAAAGTGCAGCGCTTCTACCGTCGCCGCCGGCTCAGCCCGGACATCGTCGGCGAGCACATCACCCGCGCGGTGGAACGCAACCAGCCGGTGGTGAAGGTCGGCAGCGAAGTGCACCTGGGCGCCCTGCAATGGCGCTTCATGCCCTGGCTGTCGCGCCTGTTCGCCCGCCTCAATCTGACTGCCTGAGAACTGCCATGAACGACCATCATCACAAGCTCGTACAACGCAAGGTGCAGTTCGACTACAGCGACTCGCCGCTGCACTGGATTCCCGGCGAGCCCGAAGCCTCCCACGCGATCAACGTCATCCACATGATGCTGCCGGCGGGCGAGCTGTGGTTCTGCCGGCTGTATAACAAGGCCCTGCCCTTCGTGAGGGAGGGCCGCCTGCGCGAGGACGTGCAGGGCTTCATTCGCCAGGAGGCGATGCACGCCCGTGCGCATTCCGGAGCACTGGAACGCTACCTGAGCCACCATGGCATCGACTCGACGCGCTACCTGAAGGTCATGGACTACCTGTTCGAACAGTTGCTCAGCGACACGCCGCTGGGCTTCAACCTGTTCAACCGCACACCCTGGCTCAAGCGCTGGTGGATCGGCCAGCGCTGCGCCATCGTCGCGGCGGTGGAGCACTTCACCTGCATTCTCGGCAAATGGATTCTCGAAGCCGATGCGCTGGACCGCGCCAAGGCCGACCCTGTGCTGCTCGACCTGTTCCGCTGGCACGGCGCCGAGGAAGTGGAGCACCGCAACGTCGCCCACGACCTGCACGTGCACCTGGGCGGTAGCTTCGTCAGCCGCCAGCTGTGGATGTTCGTGGTGTGGCCGCTGATCATCTACCTGTTCGCCTTCGGCACCCGCACCCTGTCGCGGCAGGACCCGACCATCGCCCAGCCGCGCTCCTTCGCCGCCATCTGGCGCGATGGTTCGAAGTCCGGCGTGCTGCCGAGGATCAGCTCGCTGGCCACCAGCTTCCTGCGCTACTTCAAGCCCTGGTACCACCCGGACCACGAAGCCAACACCCAGGAAGCATTGGACTACCTGGCCCGCTCGCCAGCCGCCAGCCGGGCCGCACGCGCCTCGTAACGCCAGTCGGCGTGCCCGCGCAGTGGATGCGCGGCGCACGCCGAACGCATACTGCGGTCTTCTCCGTTCGTTACAGGGATGCCGACGTATGCCAATGGGTACCTACCCCCTCCACCCCGCCCTTGCCTCCCGCGTGGAGCGCCTGCCGGAGCAAGCGGATGTGGTCATCGCCGGCAGCGGCATCATGGGCTGCGCCACTGCCTGGCAGCTTGCAGGCCTTGGCCTGAGCGTGCTGGTGCTGGACAAGGCCGGCCTCGCCAGCCAACAGTCCACCCGCGCCTGGGGCTTCGTCCGCCAGCAGGCGCGCGACCCGGCGGAAGTGCCGCTGATGATGGCCTGCATCCCGCTGTGGGAACGCCTAGAAGAGGAGTTGCAACTGCCGCTGGAATGGCGCCAGGGCGGCTGCCTGTACCTCGCCGAAACGCCGGAACAGCAGCGCAAGTACGAAGATTGGCTGAAGGTCGCCGCCAACTTCGGCCTCGGCACCCGGCTGCTGAGCCGCGCGGAAGTCGCGCAGTTGATGCCGGCCCTGAGCGACCCGGCACTGGGCGCCCTGTACACCGCCAATGACGGCCAGGCCGAGCCGCGCCGCGTGGCGCCTGGCTATGCGCTGCGCGCCATCGAGCGCGGCGCCGTGTTCGTCGAAGGCTGCGGCGTCACCGGCATCGACCGCGCGGCCGGCGCCGTCTGCGGCGTGCAGACCGAGCGCGGCTACGTAAAGACCCGGCAATTGCTGGTCTGCGCCGGCGCCAGCAGCTGGCGTCTGGTGCAGAGCCTCGGGCTGGAACTGCCGCAACAGGGCGTGCGCTGCACCGTCTCGCGCACCAGCCCCGGTCCGGACATTGGCGCGCAGAGCTTCATCGGCCACGGCATCGGCTTTCGCCAGCGGGCCGATGGCAGCCTCAATCTCGCCGACGAGACCCAGGCCGATATCGACCTCAACCTCGACTACCTGCGCGGCGCCAAACATTACCTGCCGCATCTTCCGGAGCACCGCGCGGGCTTCTCGTTCAAGCTCAACGGCGCGCTGTTCCACGACCTGCGCCAGCGCCTGCCCGGTTCTGAACGCAGCTTGAACGGTCCGGTTCTGGGCGAACGTGATCCGCAGGTAAAGGCAAACACCTCGCGCGTGTTTGCTGCACAGAAGAATCTGGTCAAGGCTTTCCCGGCTTTGCATGACCTCAAGGTCGTGGAAAGCTGGGCCGGCCTGATCGATGTACTGCCCGATGGCATCCCGGTGCTCGATGCGCCGGCGGAAGTGCCCGGCCTGCTGATCGCCACGGGCTTCTGCGGACACGGCTTCGCCATGGGGCCCATCGTCGGGCAGCTGATGAGCCAGTGGATATCGAACGGTGAGCCGGGGATGGACCTTCACGCGTTCAGGCTGAGGCGCTTCGCCGATGGCACGGCGGGCAGGCCTTACTCGCTATTCTGACAGAGTGCTCGGCTCTTCGTAGGAGCGAGCGTGCTCGCGAACGGGGTCCGCCGATGGCATCGATGTTCTCGGGAAAAACGAGTTCGCGAGCAAGCTCGCTCCTACAAGATCATTCCCAGGGTTCACGCTATTCGCCCTCCTCCACCACCGGCGAATCGTCGCTCAACGCCCGCTCCAGCCAGTCCGTCGGCAGATTCTTGCTCGCCCGCGCGCCGAGCAGCTTTACCTGTTCGGCACGGCTGATCAAGTTGCCGCGTCCTTCGCAGAGCTTGTTGCGCGCCGCCGCGTAGGTCTTGTCCAGTTGCTGCAGCCGGGTGCCCATCTCGTCCAGGTCCTGCACGAAGAGCACGAACTTGTCGTACAGCGCCCCGGCGCGCTCGGCGATCTCGCGGGCGTTCTGGTTCTGCCGCTCCTGGCGCCACAGGCTGTCGATCACCCGCAGCGTGGCGAGCAAGGTCGTCGGACTGACGATCACGATGTTGCGCTCGAAGGCCTCCTGGAACAGGTTCGGCTCGGCCTGCAACGCTGCCGAGAAGGCCGCCTCGATCGGCATGAACAGCAGTACGAAGTCAAGGCTGTGCAGGCCCTCGAGACGGCGGTAATCCTTCCCCGAAAGTCCCTTCACATGGTTGCGCAACGACAGCACGTGCGCCCTGAGCGCCTGCTGGCGGATCACCTCGTCCTCAGCCGCGATGAATTGCTGGTAGGCGGTCAGGCTGACCTTGGCATCCACCACCACCTGCTTGTCGCCGGGCAGACGGATCAGCACGTCGGGCTGGAAGCGCTCGCCATCCGGCGCGCGCAGGCTGACCTGGGTCTCGTACTCGCGGCCCTTCTCCAGGCCGGCATGCTCCAGCACCCGCTCCAGTATCAGTTCGCCCCAGTTGCCCTGGGTCTTCTGACCTTTCAGTGCACGGGTCAGGTTGGTGGCTTCCTCGCCCAGGCGCAGGTTCAGTTGCTGCAGGCGCTCCAGCTCCCTGGTCAGCGAGAAGCGCTCGCGGGCCTCGGCCTGGTAACTCTCCTCCACCCGCTTCTCGAAGGACTGGATGCGCTCCTTCAGCGGGTCGAGCAACTGCCCGAGACGCTGTTGGCTGGACTCGGCAAAACGTTGCTCGCGCTCGTCGAAGATCTTCCCGGCCAGCTCGGCGAACTGCGCGCGCAGATCATCCTTCGCAGCCTGCAGGTCGCCCAGACGCTGCTGGTGATTTTCCTGCTGCTCGCGCAGCTCGGCGGACAGCGCCGCGTGCTCGGCGGAGAGTCGGCGCAGCTCCGCCTCCTTGTCGGCCCGCTCGGCCTGCCAATCCTGTTCGGCATTGCCCAGCCGCGCACGCTCTTCCCTGCTCAGCTCGACTTCGCGCCGCAACGCCGCCACCTCGGCGGACAGCTCGCCATGCCGCCCGCTCAGCCGTTGGAAGGCGTCACGGTCCGCCTCAGCCTGGGCGGATAATCCGTCCTGAGCCAACTGCGCCGTTGCCAGGCGCTCGCGCAGTAAAGTCGCCTCCTGCTCTACCACTATCCACCGCGCCTGCAGCCGCCAGGCGAGCGCCGCCATGGGCAGCAAACCGGCAAGCGCACCGAGCAACAGGGCGGACAGATCGAGTGGCATGCGGGACTCCAGGGGGGTGTGGCATTGGATCGCGCCAGTCTAACAGTCGCCTTCCCCAGCCGCCTCGTCCGCTGTAAAGGCCCTGGAACAGGGCTCCGGAGCAAGCGCTCGGGACAATCCACAGAAGCTGTGGATAACTCAGTGGAGAACTTGCTGAAAACCGGCCCTACCCCCAGTGATCTGGGGCCGTGTGACAGATTGGTGATTTTTTCACCAACGTAAATTTCCTTTATTTTTCAAATAGTTAAAAAACGCAAGGAAATTCGCGGGCTGGCCAAATGCAATGTTTCCGGGACTTGACAGAGCGCATCAGCATTGTGCACAAGTGCGCGCCACGCAGCAGCCGACCGCCCCGTTTCAGGGCAGTGGATAGGAAGAGTTCTCAGGCGGACAGTGAATCCCACATGGGGCGACGCGCGCGACGGAAACTCCGTCTTCCACCGCGAGACCCGGCGAATTTTATGCGATCTGAACCTGCTGGCGCGGCACACGTTGCGGCCGGACGATACGGGGTGGTTCGGGAAGCTGAATCGCCAGCCGCTCGGCGGCGCAGACGCGCGCATAAATGCGCTCGGCCGAACTGCGGCTGTTGCAGTCGTAGAAGAATTGGTTGAGGTACACGCGCCAGCGACGATCGTCGCTGGGATGGACGGCTATCCGTATATCCATGGTGTGGCGCTCCCTGCTTGGCCATCCCGGAACATACACCGCTCACCATGACACGACAGTGGCAAAACGATGAACGGTCAGGCCGGATGCGGCAGCCTGCCATCCACCAGATAGTGCTCGCGCCGGTACAGTCTTGGACTATCCGGCACCTGTGCATGCTTGAAGGCCACGTACTCCGATGTCGTCTCGCACAACCAGGGCGTGAGATTACGCGGCCGCTTCTCGGTAAAGGCCGAGGGCGCGAACAGCGCGACATTGATGCCGCCCTGCGGGCAGCGTGCGGAACGGTATTCGAAAGCTTCCACACCCGACTCGCGCATGGCGCTGCCCAGTCCCTGGGTCACACTGTAATCCTGGGGATCGAGCAGTGCTGCGTGTTCGCGGAAAGGCGGCAGATGCAGGCGTACACCTTTCTGCACCTGGAAGCGCGCCTCGAACGAAGCGTGCTCGGAGAGGATTCTCCCGCTGGGTGGCGGTGTCGCCATGCCTTCCCACAACACGAAGCGGTAGAAAGCCGATTCGGCCATGGCCGTCTCCAGCTTGAGCGCGCCATAGAACAGGCTGGGTTCGTGGCGGCGGCCAAATCGCGAGCCCCAACGCAACGGCGGATAGCGGAACGGCGTCTTCAACAGATAGTGCAGCGACTCGGCGGGCGGCGGCATGCGCGGCTTGCTGGTTTCCAGCAACTCCTCAAGCAGCGCCTGCTCTTCCAGGGTGTCTACCAACTGCAGTGTCGCGACCTGGCCCTGGCTTTCCACCAAACGCACCAGGCGCCCACGAATGGGAGCGACGACCGAATCCTCATACTTCGCCCAGAGACGGGCGCCGGCTGCGAAGGACATTCAGACCTTGCCCCGGATAGCGTCCAGGTATTCGACCACCAGGACCAATCCCTGTATCTGCTCCATCAATTGCAGCGGCACGCCGCCCAGGTGACGGTTCTCAGTGCGCAGGAAGTGGCGCATGTCTTCATGATTGCCGCCGAACAGCGCGAATAGCGCGCGGTAGATGCGCACCAGCAGCAGCGCCAGTTCACCGGTCTTGCTATCCACGCGCAGGCCGTTCTGCTTCCAGCGACTCACCGCGCTACGATCCACCCCGACGATAGCCGCCAACTCCTGCTGGGTCATCGACAAGTGCTCGCGGGCGGTCAGCACCGCTTTCGCCAGGACGGCATCGGCAGCCGGGCTTTCCTTCAGCAGGGCGCTCATGACCGAACTCCATTAAGTGTGTTTGCGACAAAAATACCATCAAATGCTGCAACCGCACAAATTTGAAGATATTCCCGCCCCATGTTCCAACTCTGCAGCTCCGTGTATCCGGACGCTGACAAACCGGAAAAACTCTTTACCAGACATTTACTTAGCCTTGGCACCGATTGATGCAGCGGTGCGGTCTCATGAAGTGCCCGGATCAACCGGAACCAGAATGTGAAATACGCACCGCTCAGCCGATTGCGCCAGGAGATCACCATGAGAAAGTCCGTCACCCTGTTCTGTGCCGCCCTGATGCTTGGCAGCCCGCTGGCCAGTTTTGCCCAGCCCGGCCCAGGTCCGGACAATGTCCCCGGTCGGCAGGACACTCGCGGGCCGCAACCTCAGCACCCGCCGCAACAAGCGCCGCAGCGCGGCCGATATGACCCGGCAGGTCCCGGCCAGGGCTACGCCCATCCCTACCGCAGCCCGAATTATCGCCCGCAAGCCGGTATGCCAGTCCCCCATCGTGATTGGCGGCGCGGCGTCATCGTGGAGCCCGCCTATCGCGGCGATCGCTACTGGGTCACGGATTGGCATTCTCGCCACCTGTACGCGCCGCCGCGTGACCATCGCTGGTTGTACGTGAATGGCGACTACGTCCTCGTCGCCATCGCCAGCGGCGTGATCGTCAACATCCTCAGCGGCTACTGATCCCTCAGCCCTGGCGCGGACCCTCCGCGCCAAGGCGGGAAAGGGTCGCAGGCGCCGGGTAAAGGCCCTAGGATAGGCGCCTTTATTTCCGGCCTGACGCCATGGACAAGAAACGCGCCTACCAACTGATTCTCTCCCGCCTCTCCGAAGACCTCGATGTCGCCGTGCGTGCCGCCCAAACGGCCCACGAGACCGCGACCCACGAGGAAAATATCGCCGAGAACAAATACGACACGCTCGGCCTGGAAGCGGCCTACCTAGCCGCCGGCCAATCACGCCGCGTGGAGGAAATCCGCCAGGCGCTGTCGCTGTTCGAGAACCTGCAACTGCGCGACTTCGACGAGGAACAGGGCATCCAGACCAGCGCCCTGGTGCAACTGGTCAACGAGCAGGACCAGCAACGCTGGGTCTTCCTCGGTCCGGACGGCGCAGGCCTCAAGGTGCAGTTTGAAGGGTGCGAGATCCTGGTCATCACCACGCGCGCCCCGCTGGGCAGCTCCCTGCTTCACCGCCACCCCGGCGACGAAGTGGAAGTCGGAACCGGCAGCGCTCGCCAGCGCTACGAAATCCTCGAGGCCTATTGATCAACTCAGCGCCGGACCGAACAACGACAGACGAGCGCATCGATAAAAAAACTGAGCGGAACAGACAATACGAGGCACGCCGGCTGACGCAGACTAAGCTTCAAGGCCACACCCCATCCCTGCCGGCCTCAAGGAGAAGCATCATGCTGTTCAACTGGTCCGAGTACGTTCCCGCCGTGAAGAAAGCCTTCGGCGCGCTGGGCAAGAAGCACCCGAAGATGATCGCCGCCTACCAGGCCCTGGAAGCCGCTGCCGCTGATGGTGACGCCCTGGATGCCAAGACCCGCGAACTGATTGCCATCGCAGTGGCCATCACCACCCGCTGCGATGGCTGCATCGGCGTCCATGCCGAAGCCGCGCGCAAGGCCGGCGCCACCGAAGCCGAGATCGCCCAGACCCTGGCCACCGCCATCTCCCTCAACGCTGGCGCCGCCTACATCTACTCCCTGCGAGCCCTCGAAGCCTACGAGTCCGCCGCCGCTCCGAAATGAGCCCTCAGCCCGCGACGCAGCAAGGCGTGGCGGGCCTGCCTCCTTCCGTCAAGGGTGCGGATGAGGTATCTGTGGGACTTCGCCAACCACAGCCTCTGCTTATGCCCGAACTCAATGTCAGCTTCTGGAAACTCACCTTCAGCATTGCCGCCGGAATCTGGCTTGGCTGCCTCGCCGTCGCCGCAACCGCCTGGCTGGCCTGGTCCGAACTGCCGCCGGCCGTCACCCGCCTCGCTGCGCCAACCCAGACAGCGCCGATTGCTCCGCCAGCACCGCGTAGCAAAGAGGAAATGTTCCAGCAGTATCTGCAACGTCAGCAGGCTGTGCAGGATCAGCAGAATCAACAGATCGAGAGAACGGAGCAGGAAAAGCGCTTCAACAGC
This sequence comes from Pseudomonas nitroreducens TX1, assembly GCF_000313755.1. GTDB lineage: Bacteria > Pseudomonadota > Gammaproteobacteria > Pseudomonadales > Pseudomonadaceae > Pseudomonas > Pseudomonas nitroreducens_A. The sequence continues at coordinate 143,607 of NZ_AMZB01000137.1, forward strand.
GCGCCGTGCCAATTCTGGCTACAGCAGTACCAGGCGAATCCCACGCAAGGGAACCGGGAGAAGATGGATGGATATTGCGGGTAATAAAGCGCTGGGCAGCGTTTTCAGGAGCCAGAAAAGACAAAACCCCTGAAACGCTAGGCATTTCAGGGGCTTCGGCCATATGTAATGGCGGAGAGATAGGGATTTGAACCACAGGGGATCTACTTATATACCCTCGCAGGCCCCTTAAGGTCTGGGCTGCGAATTTCTCGGCGGGCGCAAAAGGAGGGAGAGGGAGCGCAAACCTGCCCTAAGATTTCCCGCGAATTAGGCTCAACGAGCGCTCGCTGTATGCGGCGCCCCCCAAACGAAGCTGCAATGGAGCGATAATGCGATGTCAGGTGGAGCAGCTTCGCTTTGTCGCGGAAGAGCCGCTGCTACAGCCAATGAGGCTCGTGTATTCTCGCCCGTTATAGGAAATCACCACCGTCTGAAGGATCAGCACCAGTCATGAAGACACTCGTTGTCGCAATAGTTGCACTCAGCCTCACCGGATGCGGCGCCACCCAGAAAGCCAATGTTCGGAACGAAGCCGAAGCATCCAGATATGACCCCTCGTCGATGGCACGCATTCGTCTCTTCGCCCAAGGGATGATCCAAGGCGGGTATGTAAGCGGCAAAAGTTGCGAGAGTTTCTACAACGACACCGCGGCCCAGGCAGATCCTGAGCGGGCGGGCTGGAAAAAAGGCGATGCGCATTTGGGTGAGATGTTCCGGCGAGAGGAGAACTTCGTCGTCGGCATGCCTGCAAGCAAGTCGACTGCCCAAATTAACGAGTCTCGCCTTTATTACGATGAGCACGTCGTTCCTGCAAACCAGCCCCTCGTCGTCGGCTACGTGGCGGGCGGACCTGGCTCAGTTTACTGCAAGCCATTTCCGATCATCTTCACTCCCCAACCGGGCCAAGATTATGAGGCTTGGTATCAGTACACCCGCAATCAGTTCAACCAGCCTGCATGCACTATCTCCTTACAGAAGATCGTGACTGTTGGTGATGCCTCCGTTGAGCTTCGCGTCATGCCGTTGGCCTGCGTCGGCGAAAAGGTCGGCGAGTACCAGACTGCTGACCCTTTCGTGAATGCAGAGTATTTGAGGCAGCCCGAATCAACTGTCGCCCCGTAAGCCATATTGGAATTTCTGCTCCTACAGACTCAGCCCTGCGCGCCATTCATTGACGTGCTGACACCGCCGCCTGCAGCTGAAGCTCATATTCCTTCCGCTGCTCCAACTCGGCCAGCAAGGCACGAACCTTGGTTTGCAGGCTATCGTCTTTCTACAGCGAAGCCGTCGCCCAGCCAGGTACCTCCACTGCCGGCGGGCGGCACGGAATCGCCACCGGCACCTCGACGCGCACCGTGCGCGGCCCAGGCTCTACCTGGCCGGCGCATCCCACCAGCGCAACAACAAACACCTGAAGCCACTTCATAGCCCCAACTCCTTGTCGATGACCGCCTCTGACGCTGCGCACTGGTCGCCATCGGCGCGCTCGTGCTGGAGCCGCTGGGCGGCGGCGTAATGCTGGCCGGCCTGCTGCTGGGCATTGGCGACCGCCTGGGTGGCCTTCGCCTGCCACTGCTCGGCCTGATTGGCCAACTGACCGAGCTTGGCGTTCTGCTCCTTGGTCAACTCCTCGAGGTTGCCCCAGGCCCACTTGCACATCACCAGTAGTGCGGCACTTTCGTCGAGCTGCGGCCGGAGATGGTTAGTCGACTGCCACATACCAAGGCCGAAACCCGTGGTGAGTAATATCAAGGCAGACAGTGCCAAGCCGAGAATCCTCCAGGCCACTTCAGTCATTGAGGTCTCCTGGAGAACCGAATGAAATCACATTGCCATCACGCGAAATCGTGCCGTATAATTTTTGATACATTCAAAGCGTCTAGAACGAGCTTTTTAGGCCATATTCCTTACTGGCATAAGTAATGCATATCGATAACGAAATCGTAGCACTTACAGCTGAAGTGCGGCCGCAGAAAGCGGACATACAGGCGTTAAAGACCATCATTTCCGCTTTAGTTGAACAGCTCAGAGATATCCAGGGCCATCTCAACCTCGACGCTGCCGAGGTGTACGCCTTGAAGCAGTTGAATGGCGCAGACTCCCAATCTCCCGTAGCACCAAACCCTATACTAATCGCCCGGTTCTTTAGCGACGCCCGGCGCCGCTAACCACTCCGCCCCTTCGCCGCGTCAAATGCGCTATCTCTCAGGCAAGCGCCCTCCGCATGCCCTCATTGATCGCCACGCCTGGTAGGGCACACCTCCGTCCTCATGCCGGATGATGGCCACCACCAGGCCACGCAGAGTTGTCGGCAACCGAACGTCGATCACCTGGCTGGGCTGAACGCCCAGTGACTTGACCACCGCGCCGATGTACCCCTCGGTGCCGTTCTCGTTGCCTCGCGCCCAGCGGCTGATAGTCTCGCGCACGGTGTCGATACGGGGCCCGCCCACGCCAAGCATCCCGTCCTTTCCGCGATAGGCCAGCAGGAGCTTGCCCTGAGCGCGGATGCCGTTCTCGGGCGTATCGAATCGGGCGAAGCGCGGCTTCGGCACGCCAAGCTCCAGGCCAAGCTGGCCCTGCCAGGTGTTGCGAGGGTTGTAGTCGATGTTGCCAGGCTTGCAGTTGCGGAGACCTCGGGTATTCATGGCTGGTCTCAGAAACAAAAACGCCAGCTCTCTCTGGCCGGCGATCAGAAGTATCTGCAGCAGTTGCTGCTGGGCGAGTGGCATGTGCTTTTCTCCAGACAAAAAAATACCCGCACAAGGTGGGCATTCGCGACTCTTTTACTCAGGCTTCAGCTGATCTTTTAGGGAGCGACTTAATTGCTCCACCACCAAGGTATGCGCGCAATTTAAGCGCGGGGCTTTCCACCAGACGCCACGAAGCATAGGCAACAGGGATTGCTATTACACTCGCGTAAAAAGCATTCACATACGCATTTTGACCGGGAGCCCAAACCAATTGCTGTATCGGCCAAGCATATATATATATAGGCCGTACGAAATATCCCCAAACTTATCCATATCAACATGCGGCAACATGTAGGCAATCACAAATATAACATATGCAACAGTTGGTATGTATATGTAAAAATAAAACTTAGAACCTGCAGCAACGAAGGTAGCCAACAAAAGACCGGCACACAACAGCCAATTCAATGGGACAAACCTTCGATTAACCCAAAACAAACTACCAACAATAAAGAAAAGAAGCGGCTCTTTAAAGTTAGCCGTGGAGCCAAAAAGTGGAAAATCTGAAAATTCGGTTTTCGATAGCACAAGAACAGAGACCAGGACAATATTTGAAATCACCTTCGATCTGAAAACCCCGAGCAAGCCCAATATAAACAACGCAACATAGCAGCGCATCTCTACTGGGAGGGTCCACGTGGAGCCATTTGTAGCACCAGAAAATGGCCTTCCAGGGAATCCATATGGAAGATTATAGTTCCACTCCCACAGGGTCGCGTTCCACATATTTACCCAAGGATTCTGTTGAAAATACTGGGAAAGCGGAACACCGGATGCGATTGGACCAATAACTAGAATAGCCGCAAGAGAGTAAACAATTACTGCCGGATACAATCTTAATATGCGAGAAATAGCAAAATCAGAAAAACTTCTATTTGATATCGAGGCAGAAACAAGAAAACCGCTTATAGCACCCCCCTACCGCTATGCTACCTATCCAAGCATGAGGAAGAATCAGCATAGTGATAGGATCGCTACCATTTCCACTAAGGAAATGAATGCCCAAACAGAACAGCGAAAGCCAAGAAAAATCGCAGAATTGTAAAATTATTACCGCGAACCTTTTCAAATTCGAATAAATATCTAGCCTTTAAAAATCCACGAAACATCAAGCTCTCCTTGGCCATCTAAAGCCCGAGCAAAACCCAATAAACTTTCACTCAAGCAACTTAGATGGGATTGTATTTCCTCCTACACGATATCTCAAGATCGGAAACAACAAGGACACATCACAAGTACCAAGCCGCCCCGCTAGCTCGGCTGCGAAGGCAACCTGAGGCCGAGCTGGGTAAGATCGATACGGTTCACGGCAACCCGATACTGCTTCCAGCTTTTCAGGAGCGCCACCCACCTCAGCATCAGTTGCGTCGCCAAGATCCACCGCATCCTGCAGCGGGGCGATCATCAATGGCTCTGCTGCCCTGGCAGGCTTCGATTCAGCATCCCCGGCTGGTCTGGGTACTACAACGGCAACAACAAGTCGGTGGGGCAATGAACACGCACGATTTCCTGAAGAAGCAGATAGACCAGCAACTGCAGGCTGAAGGCATCACGGACCGCGTTTCGTTTCAGGTTGCCGAGGAGGCACTGGATTTCTACAAGCGCACCGCCCAGTTCAAGCGCGGCACCACAGGCGAGAGTCTTTCCTGGGCCGCAAGCGCCAAGGAAGTCACCAACCTGAACGGCGACAAGAGGCGCGCCTAGGTGCCAGTTGAAATTTCCTGCTCCTCCAAGAGCTTGTCGTAGGACGCCACAACGGCATTTTTCGCCTCACAGTATCTGTATTCAGCACCGTCATAGATGAACGCAAGCTCAACCCAGAAGTGGTGGACGGTGGGGAGCGTATTTACTTCGGGGTGATGAGTCCGCTGAGCTAAGGCGTGCACCTGAGCCAACTTATTGCGGGTGCTTATCCGACCTCCCGTGACGCCGGCAATGCCCTGTTCGAGAATCGCTTCCGTTGAATCGTCATCTTCAAAGATTCGAATCAAAAACCCTCCAGATGATTTAGACCACGACAGGGAACAGCAAGGCCATTCCCTTGGTGTGTTGGATTGAGCGGAGGGTGCTGAAGCAGCTCTCTAGCCGTCGGCCCGAAGTCCTCCGTCATACACAGCAACGTCGCTTGTGATCAGCGGCGTGGCGTTCACTGATCCAGCGTTGCACGGCTTCCGTTTCCAGCCAATGAGCCTTGCTCAACATCTCGATGACTGTTTCTGAAATCTCATAAGAGCCGCAATCGCTGCACTCTACTGACGCGCGATCGCCTGCACTGGGAGCACTTCGGCCTCAGGGCTATCGCAAACGAATCACCTCATCAGTTCCTCCTTGATTCGCCTCATGCCGGGCAACCGAAACGTAACAAAATTCACTGGCAGTTCTCTGATCACCGACAAGGGAAGCTCGTCTTAAGCGCATCTAAAAGCACAATCCCAATGGGCATTTCGTCGAATTTTTCCCCGTATACCTTTTTTGCTATCGAGATTTGATTGGATGTCATGGCTATCACATCTACTGCGCTGAACTCTCGGGGCTGGCAGTAAATTGGAGGGTGGCGGGAAATCTCAAGCTCCATGTTCGCGATGGTAAAAGCCTGCATAGTTGCATGCATGTAATACGCCATTTCCCTAGTGCCCTTGAGTTGTTCAAACTTCCCTGCAACGTCAACACTTGACGCTTCGACGTGCGCACTTAGAGCGATGAAGAGTGCTGTGGCGATCTTTCTCACAAAAGCTCCTTAATCCGGTTCATTGCCGGGCGATCCGAACTTACCCCACTCCATGCCATTGCGCCACTACGGCACAGTACGGTTACAGTGGTGGCTCAGCTGTCTGACCCGATGACATCATCAGGAAGGCCAGTTCGACGTTCTTGAAAAGGTGTTTGCAGCCGCAAATTCAGCGCCTATGCTTCGTCAAGATAAGTTCTCCCAATGGACGATGCTCATTCGAGCCATCAGGTGTTGGTAGCACCTGGGGGCTCTTCGTTTCCGCACTCTGCGGCCCCCATCTTAAAAATAGTTCGTTCCTTGATGTGTAAAGGACGAAGCGCGAGAAGTTACAGATTTTTTGAAGGACTGATCCGTACCTTTCGCAGCAGCAATAAATCAACGACATCACGCTTTGCGCCCCCTACCCCCCTAAGAAGCGGACGACAAACAGGAGACGGCCGCCCCATTCACCAGAGAGGAGATCGACAAGCTGACCGTCGGCGACTCGGCGCGCATGGCGAATGTGCGCATGGTCCTGTTCAAATGCTGGGCCAGGCTCAGCCTGAGCGAGATCATCGCCCTGGGCGTTGACGATGTGGACCGCGAGGCTGGTGGGGTGTGGATGAAGCGCGCCAGAGTGATCACCGAACTCAAGGTGCCGACGGAACACGCCCGCCTCCGCTTCGTCGAGCTGACCGACCCGTTCTTGGCCCTGCTGGACGACATCTTCAAGGACGCCGAGTGTGAGGCGCCAATGCAGACCACCGTTACCCATCGGGACAACGTGACGGAAAAGCAGGAGGAAGTCCGTCTACTGTTCCGGAACTGCATCAGCGGGCTGCCCTGGACGGCAAAAACGGTCAGCAAGTGGTTGACCCCGCACCTCAAGCGCAACGGCGTGCGGCACCGCGGGGCGAACCAATGCCGGCATACCTTCGCCAACCAAGCGCTGTCGAGCTACGTTCCGGTGGAATGGGTGGCGCGCCAGCTCGGGCACACTGACGCGACGATGGTACGCAAGCACTATGGCCGATGGATTCCGACAGACACCAAGAGCATGGCGTCGCTCGTGTCGCAGATGATGGGATTCAGAGAGCAGGCCTAGGAGCGCGCAGCGGGGCCTGTAAGCGCTGGAATCTGTCCTAAATGGCAGATCCGGAAAAGACGAAGCCCCTGAAACTCTAGGAATTTCAGGGGCTTCGGCCATATGTAATGGCGGAGAGATAGGGATTTGAACCCTAGGAACCATTGCTGGTTCAACGGATTTCGAATCCGTCCCGTTCGGCCACTCCGGCATCTCTCCGTGCGGCGCGCATGATACCAGCTTGAAGCCTGAAGGCGAAGCCCTGTTTCAGGATTTTTTTCGTGGTATCAGGCGCTTGCGTGCGCTGGTCAGATCAGAGCGGAACGCCGAGACGCTGCGCAACTTCTTCATAGGCCTCGATAACGTCACCCAAACCCTGACGGAAGCGGTCCTTGTCCATCTTTTTGCGGGTTTCCTTGTCCCACAGGCGGCAGCCATCCGGGCTGAACTCGTCGCCAAGGACGATCTTGCCGTGGAACAGGCCGAACTCGAGCTTGAAGTCCACGAGCAGCAGGCCGGCGTCGTCGAACAGCTTGCTCAACACTTCGTTGACCTTGAAGGAATAGGCCTTCATTTCGGCCAGTTGCTCCAGGGTCGCCCAGCCGAAGGCCTGGACATGGGATTCGTTGATGAACGGGTCGCCCAGGGCGTCGTTCTTCAGGAACAGTTCGAAGGTCGGCGGGGTGAGTTGCAGACCCTCTTCCACGCCCAGGCGGCGTACCAGGCTTCCAGCGGCGTAGTTGCGCACGACGCATTCGACCGGAATCATGGCGAGCTTCTTCACCAGCACTTCGTTGTCCGACAGCAGGGCGTCGAACTGAGTCGGAATGCCGGCGGCTTCGAGCTTCTGCATGATGAAGGCGTTGAACTTGTTGTTCACCATGCCCTTGCGATCGAGCTGCTCGATGCGCTTGCCGTCGAACGCCGAGGTGTCGTTGCGGAACAGCAGGACGAGGCGGTCGGCGTCATCGGTGGTGTAAACCGACTTGGCCTTGCCGCGATAGAGTTCTTCGCGTTTTTCCATGATGGGCTCCGCTTGCTTAGGGGTGGACTCAGGCGATGGTGCGCCAGTCGAGTCCAGAATGCTGATCGGCTACCTGCAGCCAGTCCGGGTCGCACCCTAAGGTGTCGACGAAGCTTTGCCGGGCCAGCTGCGGCGAGTTGTTCTTTTCGCTGAGATGCGCCAGCACCAGGTGCTGCAGGCTTTCCCAGCCCAGCTGGGCCACCAGTTCGGCGGCCTGCCGGTTGTTCAAATGTCCCCATTGGCCGCCTACACGGACCTTGAGGGGATAGGGATACGGACCGCGGGCCAGCATGTCGGTATCGTGGTTCGCTTCGACGATCAATGCGTCGAGGCCACGATAGCATTCCAGCACCTGCGCCGTGGCAGCTCCCAGATCAGTGAGCTGGCCAAAGCGCTTCCGGCCATCGGAAAACACGTACTGCAGAGGCTCCCGCGCATCGTGGGAGACGCTCACCGCAGTGACTTCCAGGTCTTTCAGTACCAGGCGGTCGCCGCATTTGAGCAACCCCGCCGGGGTCACCGGCTTGCGCATTCCCTGCAGGGTACCGGCGCTGAGGTATACGGGTATTCGATGGTGCCGGGCCAGCAGTTCGACGCCGTTGATGTGATCGGAGTGCTCGTGCGTAACCAGTATCGCGTCCAGTTGCCCGGGCTCTACGCCCAGGCGCGCCAGACGGCGGATGGTTTCACGCAGCGGGAAGCCGCAGTCGATCAGTATCCGGGTGTCAGAACTGCTCACCAAGGCCGAATTGCCCCGGCTTCCGCTCCCCAGGACCGCGAAGTGCATTCCGCATACTCTCCTGGAGTTTCTCAAGCACGCCCTGCGCCACGTCAGCCGGTGCGGAGGTGTTGATGTCTTTGTCGACGGTGATCTGGACGGTGTTGCTCACGCTGGTCAGGCGGACCTGGTAACGCTGGGCCTTGGCGTCCTCTTCTTCCTTGGTCTTCTCGCCACCACCGAACATGCGGCTGAAGAAGCCAGGCTTGTCTTCGTCCTTCTTCTTCGCGCCTTCGGCGATGTTGACGTAGTACACGCCCAGGCTGCGGTTGAGGTCGTCGACCCGGATGTCGGCGCGATCGAGGGCGCGACCCACGCTGACCCAGGCACGGTCGAAGTCGGAGTCGATGGTCAGCACCGGGTTGCCGCTGCCGTCCTTGTTCAGTTGGACGGCACCGGGGGTGTCGTAGTCCGAGTGCGCGGCGAGCAGGGAGACGGAGCCGCCCTTCTCGGCGCTGGTGGCCATGCTGGCGATCATTTCGTCGAGCAGTGCAGCATCCAGGCTCGGCACGGCCGGCTTGGTCGGCCAATCACCCGTGGCGGTACTGCCGGCCGGGCGGGTTTCGCTCAGCACGTAGACTTCGCTGGTGTTGGTCTGCACGCCCGGCTCGATGCGCACGCGAACGCGCGCTTCACTGTCAGGCTCGACGCCCGACACGCGGCTGCTCAGGCGACGCGCCAGGGACGCGGAGAGCTGCGACAGCGGCTGCCAGTTGGTGCTGAATTCGCCAGTCTGCGGGCGCTCGTTGGCGATGGAGAAACCGTTATCCTGGAAGAACTGGTGGGCAACCGGCCACACTTCGGCCGGCGGACGCTGGGCAACCAGCCAGCGCGAATCGCCACTCTTCTGCAGGCTGAAGTCGCTGACTTCGCCAGCGCCGGACAGCGGCTGCGGGCGCGGCACTTCGAAATCGCCTTCCTTCTCGGTGCTGGTGGCGACGTTCATCGGGATCGGCAGCAGCGGGTCGAGTTGTTTGCTCTGCAGCCCCTCAGGCACCTTCATCGGTGCAGTTTCACGGGCGTTCAGGTAATCGTCGCCACGGTCGCGGAAGTAGCCTTCCGGGCCCCACAGCCAGCCGCAGCCGGAAGTGTTGCCGATAACCAGGGCGAGCGCAGTCAGTCCTGCCAGTCGCTTCATGCGAGGGAGCTCCTTAAGCCAGAACGCCGGTCTGGCGCATGGCCTGACGCAGCGGTTCGTGGCAGCGCGGGCTGAGCCAGGTCAGAGGCAGGCGGATGCCCTCTGGAATCAGCCCCATTTCGTGCAGGGCGAACTTGACCGGGATGGGATTGGATTCGATGAACAGCGACTTGTGCAGGGGCATCAGGCGATCGTTGATGGCGCGCGCAGCGGCGGCGTCGCCACGCATGGCGGCGGCGCACAGCTCACTCATGGCGCGCGGAGCAACGTTGGCGGTCACCGAGATATTGCCCTTGCCGCCCATCAGCATCAGCTCGACGGCGGTGGCGTCGTCACCGGAGTAGACGAGGAATTCCTTGCCGACGCGGTCCAGTACTTCCTTGCCGCGCTGCAGGTCACCGGTGGCTTCCTTGATGCCGACGATGTTCGGCACCTTGGACAGGCGCTCGACGGTCTCGGGCAACATGTCGCAGGCGGTGCGGCCCGGCACGTTATAGAGGATCTGCGGGATGGCAACGGCTTCGGCGATATGGCGGAAGTGCTGGTACAGGCCTTCCTGGGTCGGCTTGTTGTAGTACGGGGTCACCAGCAGGCAGGCGTCGGCGCCGCCGGACTTGGCAGCCTCGGTCAGTTCGACGGCCTCGCGGGTGGAGTTCGCGCCGGTGCCGGCGATGACCGGGATGCGGCCGTTGACCTGGTCGACCACGCGACGGATCACTTCCAGGTGTTCTTTCACGTCCAGAGTGGCCGACTCACCCGTGGTGCCGACCGCTACGATGGCGTTGGTACCTTCCTGCAGGTGGAAGTCCACCAGCTTCGCGAGGCTGTCCCAATCCAGTCGACCCTGAGCATCGAAGGGGGTGACCAGCGCCACCATACTGCCCGCAATCATGCAACCGCTCCTGCCGGAAAAAGAAAGCCGTAATGGTACTGTCGCCACCGGCCACGCACAAGGTGACGCAGCGACCCACGAGCGGCCAGACATTCCCCTTGCCGGCGCTTTTCGCTACCCTTTCTCCTTTGTCGATGCGGCCCGCTTGGCCGCCACTCCCAGGAAAGCTGCATGTCCACCTCTCACCCTCGTGAACAATTCCTTCTGATCAGTGCTCTGGGCCCGAACCCGATGGAGTTGACCAGTGTGCTGTGCCGCACCTGCGTCGACAATCGCTGCTCGGTGGTCAGCAGCCGCCTGACCCGTCACGGCGAGTTCAGCGCTCTGGTCCTGCAGGTCTCCGGCAGCTGGGATGCCCTTGCGCGCCTGGAAGGCGGCCTGTCGCCCCTGGCCAAGCGCCACGGCTTCACCCTCAGCGTCACCCGCAGCAATGTCCATGTCACCCGTGCCCAGGCCTTGCCCTACGTGGCCTATGTCAGCGCCGTCTATCGCCCGGATATCCTCAACGAGATCTGCCAGTTCTTCATCGATCACAACATCGAGCTAGAGAACCTCACCTGCGACACCTATCAAGCGCCGCACACCAACACCCGCATGCTAAACGCCACCATCACCGTGACCCTGCCGGCCGGCACCCAGATCAGCTGGCTGCGCGATCAGTTCCTCGACTTCGCCGATGCACTGAACCTGGATGCACTGATCGAGCCCTGGCGTCCGCAGCACCCGTAAGGGGCTCTCAAGGAGAAATTTCTCATGGCAGTCGAACTGAACAAACCCGTCGCCGATTTCCAGGCCCCGGCCACCAGCGGCGTCGATTTCCGCCTGTCCGAGCTCAAGGGCAAGCAGGTCGTCCTGTATTTCTACCCAAAGGACAGCACTCCGGGCTGCACCACCGAAGGCCAGGGCTTCCGCGACAAGATCGAAGACTTTGCCAAGGCCAACACCCTGGTGTTCGGTGTTTCCCGCGACGGCATCAAGTCCCACGAGAACTTCAAGGCCAAGCAGTGCTTCCCCTTCGAGCTGATCAGCGACAAGGACGAGGCGGTCTGCCAGCTGTTCGACGTGATCAAGCTGAAGAAGCTTTACGGCAAGGAATACATGGGCGTTGACCGCAGCACCTTCCTGATCGACGCCAAGGGCGTGCTGCGTCAGGAATGGCGCGGCGTGAAGGTGCCCGGCCATGTGGATGCCGTGCTCGCTGCCGCCCAGGAACTGAACAGGGTCTGAGCGATACCGCACGCAGGAAAAGGCCGCCGATCAGCGGCCTTTTTCGTTTACATCATCGGACTGACCTGGCGCTCCGGCGTGGGCTGGCGCGGCCAGGCATCCAGCACGGCCTTCACCAGGGTCGCCAGCGGGATGGCGAAGAACACGCCCCAGAAGCCCCACAACCCGCCGAACAGCAGCACCGCACAGATGATCGCTACTGGGTGCAGGTTCACCGCCTCGGAGAACAGCAGCGGCACCAGCACGTTGCCATCCAGCGCCTGGATGATCGCGTGGGCGGCCATCAGGTAGATGAACTGGTCGCTCCAGCCCCACTGGAACAGCCCGATCATTGCCACCGGCACGGTGACCACCACCGCGCCGATGTAGGGCACCACCACCGACAGGCCAACCAGCAGCGCGAGCAGCGCCGCGTAGTTCAGGCCCAGCACCGCAAAGGCGATGTAGGTCGCCACGCCGGTGATGAAGATCTCGATGACCTTGCCGCGGATGTAGTTGGCGATCTGCTGGTTCATCTCGTTCCACACTTGCTTCATCAGCCCGCGTTCGCGGGGCAGGTAGCGGCGGAACCAGTGGTAGAAGCGCCGGCGGTCCTTGAGGAAGAAGAACACCAGGATCGGCACCAGCACCAGGTAGATCATGATGTTGACCACCACCGGCAGGCCCGACAGGGAGAAGGTCAGCGCCCACTGGCCGAGCTGGCCCAACTCGTTGCGCGCCGCCTCGACGGTGCGCAGTACCTGCTCCTCGGTGACCATGTCCGGGTAGCGCTCGGGCAGCATCAACAGCGTCGCCTGCCATTCGCCGAGCATGCCGGGCAACTCGTTGAACAGGGTGAACAACTGCTTCCACAGCAGCGGCACCAGCACCAGCAGGAACACCGCGAGCAGGCCGAGAAACAGCGAATACACCAGCCATACCGCGAACAGGTGCGGTACGCGCAAGCGCTCCAGCACGCCGACCATGCCCTGGATGAGGAAGGCGATGACCATCGCCGCCAGCACCGGCGCGAGCATCCCGCCAAAGGCCAGGATGACGGTGAATCCCAGCCCGAGAATGACCGCCAGCACTATCGCCTCCTCATCGGAGAAATAGCGCTGCATCCAGTTCTGCAAAACCTTGAGCATCAACGAAACCTGCAAAACGAAAGGGGCAACGTCACCGTTGCTGGGGATCAGCGGCTACTTCTTGCGCAGCCAGTAGCGATAGACGCCGGCTTCGACCTCTTCATGCAGCAGCGAGTGCCCGGCAAGGTCGGCGAAAACGCGGAAGTCGCGCTGGGAACCCGCATCGGTGGCGATTACCTTGAGCACCGCTCCGCTGGGAAGACGGTTCAGCTCGAGCTTGGCCTTGAGCAGTGGCAACGGACAATTGAGACCGCTGGCGTCCAGCTCCGCGTCACAGGCGGGGACAGACGGCGTGGAATCGGACATCGAAACGAACTCCAGTCAGGGCGCCCAAGAATACCGAAAGCGTTGGAAAAGTAACCAGGCCCGACCGAGACGCTGATCATTAATCCAACCGTCACCCTCGGGGGGTTAAAACGGCAGCGGAGCGGAAATACCCATTTCGAATTGCCCCGCACTTCTGTCCTGCAAACTAGGCATAGGCGTTAGCGTGCAGCTAAAGTAGAGCCTTTCTCGGAACGAGCCTCGTGTACATGAAAGTACTCCGCCCTGCCCTGCTGTCGCTCGCTGTCGCCTTCGCCATGCCGGCCTTGGCGGACGACCTTCCTTCCCTGGGGGACGCGAGCTCGTCCATCGTCTCCCCGGAGCAGGAATTCCAGCTCGGCCGCGCTTGGCTGAGCATGCTGCGCAACCAGGTCGACACGCTCAACGATCCGCAACTCAAGGACTATGTCGAGTCCAGCGTCTACCGCCTTGCCGAGTCCAGCGAACTGCAGGATCACCGTCTGGCCTTCATCCTGATCCGCGACAAGCAGATCAACGCCTTCGCCGCTCCCGGCGGCGTGGTCGGCGTCAACGGTGGCCTGTTCATCTATGCCCAGACCGAAGGCGAGTACATTGCGGTACTGGCGCACGAACTCGGCCACCTGAGCCAACGCCACTTCGCCCGCGGCATCGAAGCACAGCAGCGCATGCAGATTCCGGTGATGGCCGCCATGCTGGCGGGCATCGTCGCCGCAGCCGCCGGCGCCGGTGACGCCGGTATCGCTGCCATTGCCGGCACCCAGGCAGCGGCGATCCAGAACCAGTTGCGCTTCTCCAGGCAGAACGAGCAGGAAGCCGACCGCGTCGGCGTCGCCACCATGGTCCGTGCAGGCTACGACCCGCGCTCCATGCCCAACATGTTCGAACGCCTGGCCCGCCAGTACCGCTACGAGGGCAAGCCGCCGGAATTCCTGCTCACGCACCCGGTGACCGAATCGCGTATCGCCGACACCCGCAACCGCGCCGAGCAGTACCCCAAGGGCGGCAAGGAAGACTCGCTGCGCTACGAGCTGATGCGCGCCCGTGTCCAGCAGATGTTCGAGGACACGCCGGGCATGGCGAGCAAGCAGTTCCGCGCCCAGCTTGACGAAGACCCGAAGAACGACGCTGCCCGCTACGGCCTGGCGCTGTCGCAGACCAAGATCGGCCAGCTCAACGAGGCCCGCAGCAATCTCCAGCAACTGCTGGCCAAGACCCCCAACGACATCAGCTACAACCTGGCGATGGCCGACGTCGACATTACCGCCAACAAGCTGCCCGATGCCCAGGCGCGAGTGCAGAAGATGCTCGGCCAATACCCGGACAGCTATCCGCTGATCCAGGCCAACGCCGACCTGATGATGAAGACCAACCGCGCTGCCGACGCCGAGAAGACGCTGTTCAAGCTGTCCCAGCGCCGTCCGCTGGACCCGGACGTCTGGAGTCGCCTGGCCGACGCCTGCACCCTGAGTGGCAACGCCATTGGTGTGTACCAGGCTCGCGCGGAGTACTACGCGCTCACTGGCGACTACAAGCAGGCGATCGAGCAACTGGATTTCGCTAAGCGCCGCGCCGGCGGCAACTTCACCCTCGCCGCGCGCCTGGATGCCCGCCAGCAGGAATTCCGCGACCAGGAACGCATTCTCAAGGAAATGATGGGCCGCTGAGCAGCCCCCGTGGGAGCGAGCTTGCTCGCGAACGCCCTGTTTTTGGTGTCATGCGGTTCGCGAGCGAGCTCGCTCCTATAAGCAGCCAAGAAAAAGCCCGGCATCGGCCGGGCTTTTTCATTCATTCAACCTGATCAGGCATTGCCTGCCAGCTTAAGCTTCGCCGCCTGGGTGAAGTCGAGCATGCGCTTGAGCGGCTTGATCGCCTTGGGAATCAGCGCCGGGTCGACGAAGATTTCTCCCGAGCCTTCCTTCAGGCACGCCAGGGTGCGCTCCAGGGTGTTCATGGCCATCCACGGGCAGTGCGCGCAACTGCGGCAAGCCGCACCGTTGCCGGCGGTGGGTGCTTCGATGAACTCCTTGTCCGGGCACAGCTGCTGCATCTTGTAGAAGATGCCGCGGTCGGTGGCGACGATGAAGCGCTTGTTCGGCAACGTCTGTGCAGCCTTGATCAACTGGCTGGTGGAACCCACAGCATCGGCCAAGTCCACCACCGCTTCCGGCGACTCCGGGTGCACCAGGATCGCAGCATCCGGGTAGACCGCCTTGAGGTCTTCCAATTGCTTGGCCTTGAACTCCTCGTGGACGATGCAGGCTCCGTCCCAGAGCAGCATGTCGGCGCCGGTTTCGCGCTGGATATAGCGACCCAGGTGCTGGTCCGGCGCCCAGAGGATCGGCTCGCCGTTGTCCATCAGGTGCTCGACGATTTCTACGGCGCAGCTGGAGGTCACCACCCAGTCGGCGCGCGCTTTCACCGCTGCCGAGGTGTTTGCGTAGACCACCACGGTGCGCTCGGGATGCTTGTCGCAGAAAGCGGAGAATTCTTCCACCGGACAGCCCAGGTCGAGGGAGCAGGTCGCTTCCAGGGTGGGCATCAGCACGCGCTTTTCCGGATTGAGGATTTTGGCAGTTTCGCCCATGAAGCGAACACCGGCGACCACTACCGTCTGCGCCGAATGCTGGTTGCCGAAGCGGGCCATTTCCAGCGAGTCGGATACGCAGCCGCCGGTTTCCTCGGCCAGCGCCTGGATCACCGGGTCGCAGTAATAATGCGCCACGAGCACGGCATTCTGCGCCTTCAGTTCGGCGGCGATGGCCGCACGGTAATCGGCCTCTTCCTGCGTGCTCAGCACCCGCGGCTGCTTCGCCGCCAGATGGGCCTGGACCAGCAGGCGTTCGGAAATCTGGGACATCGTGTGAGAACCTCAACAGGCACGGTCTGATTATGCCGGCGATTTTATCACCACTGCCCTTGATGCGATGCGGCGTCGACGGCCGTACAGCAGGCTTTTTCCGGCACATGGCAAAAGCCCCGTGACCTTTCGATCACGGGGCTTTCACAGGATTTGATGGTGGGTCGTGTAGGATTCGAACCTACGACCAATTGGTTAAAAGCCAACTGCTCTACCGACTGAGCTAACGACCCGACGTGGTGCGTATAATACTGATTTCTAACGTAAAAACAACACCCCGCGAAAACTTTTTTCAGAAATATCGCGTAGGGTCGGAAATTCCAGCGGCGGAAAAGCCCTCGGAACGCAGTCGGCAGCTGTCGCATTTACCGCACGCACGTCCATCCTCATCGGCTTGATAGCAGGAAACGGTCAGGCTGTAGTCCACGCCTTGGGCGATGCCCGCCTCGATGATCTGCGCCTTGGAGAGGAACTGCAGAGGCGCCTGGATACGGAAGCCGTCACCCTCTACGCCCGCCTTGGTCGCAAGGTTCGCCATGCGCTCGAACGCCTCGACGAACTCGGGGCGGCAATCCGGGTAGCCGGAATAGTCCACGGCATTGACGCCAATGAAGATATCCCGTGCGCCCAACACCTCCGCCCACCCCAGGGCAAGAGAGAGAAATACGGTGTTGCGCGCCGGCACATAGGTCACTGGAATGCCTTCGCTGGGCGCTTCAGGCACTTCGATGCTGGTGTCGGTCAGGGCCGAGCCGCCGATGCCGTTCAGATTTAGGCCGATCACCTTGTGCTCGATCACGCCCAACTGACGGGCGACCCGCTCGGCAGCCTGCAACTCGGCACGGTGGCGCTGGCCGTAGTCGAAGCTCATGGTGTAGCAGTCGTAGCCGTCGGCCTTGGCCATGGCGATCACGGTCGCAGAGTCCAGGCCACCGGAGAGCAGGATTACGGCTTTCTTGTCGTTCACGGATTGCTTGATGGACATAAGAAGGTCTCCTCCGCGCTCAATGGCCCGGTTCGTCGTTCCAGAGAATCTTGTGCAGCTGCAGTTGCAGGCGCACCGGCAGGTTGTCGCTGACAATCCAGTCAGCCAGCGCACGCGCATCCACTTCACGGTGGCTAGGCGAGAACAGGACTTCGCCAGCACGTTGCTCCAGGCGGTACTCGATCAGCTTGGATACAGCCCAGTCATAGTCCTCGCGGGAGCAGATGACGAACTTCACCTGGTCGTTGGCCGTCAGCTCGCCAATATTCTCGTAGCGATTGCGTGTCACTTCCCCGGAGCCAGGAGTCTTCAGGTCAAGAATGCGGCTGACACGGCGGTCGCTGGCGGAAATATCCAGCGCGCCACTGGTTTCCAGCGAGACGTCGTAGCCGGCATTGCACAGGCGCTCAAGTAACGGAATGCAATTCGGCTGGGCCAGCGGTTCGCCCCCCGTCACGCAGACGTAGCGCGGGCGGTACTGCGCGACTTGCTCGAGGATTGCATCAAGGGTCTGGATCTCGCCGCCACTGAAGGCATACGCGGTATCGCAGTAATTGCAGCGCAGGGGGCAGCCGGTCAGGCGTACGAACACGGTCGGCAAGCCGGCGGTGCGCGTCTCCCCCTGCAACGAGTAGAAAATCTCGGTAATGCGCAGGGTCTGTTGCATATCAGCCACGGGCGTGACGGCTACACAGGCCATCCGCCTCCGTTGCGTTGGAGTCGTGGGCGCGCTCACAGGCGCCCGGAAGGCCCGGAACACAGCAGACATCAGCCGAGCTGAAACCACTGGCGCTTTCCGGGGGCGGCAATTCTAACGAAAAAACCCGCGACGGGCGCGGGTTTTCGGACAATGCGGAACCTTACTTGAGGTTCTTCAGGTCACGCTGGGACAGCTGGGCAGCGGAAGTGCCCGGATACTGGGCCACGACCTGCTGCAGGATACCGCGGGCCTTGTCGGTATTGCCCAGGCGGCGCTCGACGTCGGCGAGCTTGTACAGCGAGTCCGGCACCTTGGCGCTGCTCGGGTAGGCCTGGCTGACACGGGCGAAGGCCTGGCCGGCGCCCTGCAGGTCGCCCTTGGCAAGGTTCACTTCTCCCAGCCAGTACTGCGCGTTGCCAGCGTACTGGCTGCTCGGGTACTTGCGCAGGAAGGCGCCGAAGGCCTGGCTGGCCTTGTCGAAGTCCTTGGCCTTGATCAGGTCGAAGGCAGCGTCGTAGTACAGCTTTTCTTTAGCCGGGTCACCCGGCTCGCTGCTGGCAGCGGACTGCGGTTGCTGGGCGGCGGCTACGCCAGCTCCGGCGGCAGCTCCGGCACTGACGCCGGCAGCGGGGGAATTGGATTGAACTGCAGCACCGGCCGCTCCCGCACCTGCACCGCTGGAAAGGCGGCTGTCGATGTCCTGGAAGCGCTCCTGGTTTTCCTGCTTCATCTGTTGGATCTGGTTCTGCTGCTCTTCGAGCATGCCGCGCAGACGGGACATCTCGTCCTGCATCTGCTGCAGCTGCATGAACAGCTGAGCCTGACCGGAGACGGGAGTAGTCATCCCGCCTCCGGCGTAGGCGCCTTCAGCGCCTGCGGTGCCATAACCCGAGGGAGGCTGGTTGGCATAGCCACCATTGCCGTCCTGTACCGGAACCGCGGCTGCCGCCATGAGCGGCAGTCCACATGCGATCAAGGTCAGAAAACGCAGGCGCATCTGCATGTCTTACTTCTTCAGCTCAACGCGACGGTTCTGGGCCCAGGACTGCTCGTCGTGGCCAGTGGCAACCGGACGCTCCTTGCCGTAGGAAACCAGTTCCAGCTGAGCCGGGGAAACGCCCTGCAGTACCAGGTAGCGCTGAACGGCCTTGGCACGACGCTCGCCCAGAGCCATGTTGTACTCGCGGGTGCCGCGCTCGTCAGTGTGACCTTCCAGGACTACGCGCTGGCCGGAACCTTTCAGGTCCTTGGCGTGTACGTCCAGGGCACGCATGGCTTCCGGCTTCAGGTCGGAGCTGTCGTACTCGAAGTAGAAGGTGGTGATAGCGCGCAGAGCGGCTTCGTCGCTCAGGGAGCCGTCAACGGCACCGCTGTTGGCGCCGTAGCCAGCGTTCGGATCAACGCCGCCATTGGCGCCTTCGCCAGTAGCATCGCCTTTCTTGGACGAACAGCCGACGGCAACAGCCATGGCGAGGGCGATAACGGCAAACTTGCCGAATTTCAGCATTTCCATCATGTAACTCCTAATGAACCCCAGTGTATAAGTTTGAAACAGTTGGCAACCGTCAGTTCAGGTAAGGGGACCAGGAAGGCTCTCGCACGTCGCCTTGAGCGGTGGGTAGCGGTAACCGAACACGTCCGTTGATGCTCACGAGCATCAACACGCCCCGGTCCTGCTGGCGGGGGGCGTATATTAGCATCGTGCCATTTGGCGCAACAGTGGGCGAGTCATCCAGGTTGGTGTTGGAAAGTACCCGGAGATTACCGCGCTGAAGGTCCTGCGCTGCGATCTGGAAGTTGGTGAAACCATCCTGGCGGTGAACCATGACCAGGGTCTTCTCATCCGCCGAGAGTTTCGGGTTGGCGTTGTAGTTGCCGATGAAGGTCACGCGGTCGGTGGCGCCCGAGTTCACGTTCATCTTGTAGATCTGCGGCTTGCCGCCACGGTCCGAGGTGAAGTACAGGGTCGAGCCGTCCGCGCCCCAGAAGGGTTCGGTGTCGATCGCCGAGTTGTTGGTCAGGCGACGCAGCTGGCGGCTGCCCAGGTCCATCACGTAGATTTCCGGGTTGCCATCGCGCGACAGCACGAAGGCCAGGCGGTTGCCGTCCGGCGAGAAGGCCGGGGCGCCGTTGAGGCCTTCGAAGTTGGAAATCTGCTCGCGGCGACCGGTGTCGACGTACTGCATGAAGATGCGCGGGCGCTTCTGCTCGAACGAGACGTAGGCAATACGACGGCCATCGGGCGAGAAGCGCGGCGAGAGGATCGGCTCGCGCGATTGCAGCAGGGTCACCGGGCGCGCGCCGTCATAATCGGAGCGCTGCAGGGTATAGCGGGTGTTGTCCACCGAGAATCGCTCAGCAGTCACATAGAGCAGCTTGGTGGAGAAAGCCCCCTTGATGCCGGTGAGCTTCTCGAACGACTGGTCGGCGATGTAGTGCGACATGTCGCGCAGTTGCTCGGTGGTGCCGCCCACGCTGCCGGTCAGGACCTGCTCCTGGGTCGCCACGTTGAGCAGGGCGTACTGGATCTGCAGGCGGCCACCGCTGGGTACGATGCTGCCGACCAGCACGTACTGCGCGCCGAGGGCCTGCCAATCGCGGTAGATCACTTCGCTGGCCTGGGCCGGCTGGCTGATCATGTTCTGGCGCGGGATCGGCTCGAAGTAACCGGAGTTGCGCAGGTCGTTGCCGATGATGTTCGACATGTCTTCGGGCAGGACGTTGCCGCCCTGCCAGCCGAACGGAACCACGGCAATCGGGACGGCCGAGTCACGACCGCTGGAGATCACCAGCGGGTCGGCGGCCTGCGCAGCGCCGGCTACCAGCGCCAGGGCAAAAAGCGCAAAGCGAATCAGGGTACTCACAGATCTAAATCCTCCGGTTTGAAGACCATTCGGCGCTGACGATACAGGCTATCGAAAGTGGCGCGATCCAGTTTTTGCAGTTCGGGAATACGGCCCACATTTCGGACCGCTGCCACCGCCGAATCATCGAACGGCTTGTCGCCACTGGAGCGGGTCACGCTCACGTTGGTGATGGCGCCGCTCGGCAGCATCTGAATCAGCACTTCTACGCTCATTCCGTTACGAGCTGAAGGAGGACGGCTCCACTGCTGGCTCACCAGGCTGACGATCAGGTCGTCGAAATTGCCCGCCACCTCGTTACCTTGCTCGTCGGCCAGGGCCTGTTGCCGTTGCGTGTCATCCGACAGCAGTTCGGCCAGCGCCTGAGCCTTCTTGTCTTCGGTTGCCTTTCGGGCTGCGGCGGCGGCCGCAGCGGCAGCCTTCTTCTTCGCAGCCTCGACCGCTGCAGCCTTCTTCTTGGCTTCATCTGCGGCGGCTTTCTTCTTCGCGTCTTCGGCGGCCTTCTTCTTGGCCTCCTCGGCGGCTTTTTTCTTCGCCTCTTCAGCGGCCTCTTTCTTGGCCTCTTCCTCGGCTTTCTTCTTGGCGATGTCCGCCTGCTGTTTCTGCTCGGCAGCCTTGGCCTCGGCCGCCTTCTTGGCGGCTGCAGCAGCATCGGCCGCCTTCTTGGCATCATCTGCCTTCTTGGCTTCTGCTGCTTTCTCGGCGGCATCAGCAGCCTTTTGAGCTGCGTCAGCTTTCTTTTGTTCCTCGGCTTTCGCAGCAGCCAGTGCCTGCTGCTCAGCCTTCTTCTGCTCGAGCTGTTCCTGCTCGTATTGCTTGGCCGAAGTCTTCTTCGACTCGCCGGCTATCTTCTGGTTGGTCTGCTGGGTCGCCTGGCTCTTGGATTTGAGCTGGTACAGGGTGGCCTGGACGATCGGCCGCGACGGCGGCAGTTCAGGCGTGCTGGCCCAACTGACGAACAGCATGGCGAAGATCAGGACATGCAGGGCCACGGCCAGGACCGTGGGCCAGAAGTAGCCTTCCGATTGAGAGCGCTCGAGCTGGTGCATCAACTACCTGGTGCCTCGGTAATCAGACCGACGTTGCCGACCCCGGCTTTCTGCAGACCGCCCATGACGGCCATGACCGAGCCATAGTCGACTGCCTTGTCCCCACGGACGAAGACCTGCACTTTCTTACCCTGGCGACTGTTCTCGGCCATGATGCCGGAGGCAGCGTTGACCAACTGATCGAGGTCCACGGCAGTCTGGCTGGCCTTGCCCTGGTCCGGGTCCACTTCGGAGCCCATGTTCCAGTAGTAGGTCTTGTCGGCCTTGATGGAGATGGTGAGCACGCGGGAATCGTTATCCTGCGGCAGCGCTTCGCTGGAAACCTTGGGCAGGTCGACCTTGACCCCCTGGTTGAGCATGGGCGCGGTCACCATGAAAATGACCAGCAGTACCAACATCACGTCGATGTACGGCACCACGTTCATTTCCGCGACCGGCTTGCGCTTGTGACGAACTCTTGCCATGACGGCTTACCTCTTGGTCGTCTTCAATCGTCGCTGGTGTGCACTTTGCGGTGCAGGATCGCCTGGAACTCATCGGCGAAGGTGTAGTAGCGGCCGATGAGCATTTCCGAGCGAGCGGAGAAGCGGTTGTAGGCAATGACCGCAGGAATCGCCGCGAACAGGCCGATGGCGGTGGCGATCAGCGCCTCGGCGATGCCCGGCGCCACGGTGGCGAGGGTGGCCTGCTGCACGGTGGCCAGGCCGCGGAAGGAGTTCATGATGCCCCACACGGTGCCGAACAGACCGATGTACGGGCTGGTGGAACCGACGGTAGCGAGGAACGGCAGGCTGGTTTCCAGCTTCTCTTCCTCACGGGAAATGGCGACGCGCATGGCGCGGGAAACGCCTTCCATCACCGCATCCGGGTCAACGCCGGCCTGCTGGCGCAGACGGGAAAATTCCTTGAAGCCGGCACGGAAGATCTGCTCGACCCCCGAGTCCGGATCGGGGTTGCTGCCCGCCTGGCGATAGAGCTTGGACAGGTCGATGCCCGACCAGAAGCGCTCCTCGAAGGTTTCCAGGGCCTTCTTCGCCGAGCGCATCATATTGCTGCGCTGGAAAATCATGATCCAGGAAGTGACCGATGCGGCCACCAGGGTCAGCATCACCAGCTGTACCACGACGCTGGCGTTACTGATCAAGCTCCACATGGAAGTATGGTCGACGACGTTCGGTTCCACGTTAATCTCCTGCTGAAAGGGTGTCCGGACTGCCGGCAAATGCCGCACGCAACACATCTGGGATAGCGCGGGGCTTCAGGTTGTCCGCCCGCACGCACGCCACCAGGAATCGCCCCTCACAGAGCAAGGTCGAATCCGACGCCCGTCGAACCTGTTGACGAAACTTCAGGCTCGCACGGTTCAACTCCTCCACCTCGGCGCTGACGAGCAGCTCGTCATCCAGGCGGGCCGGCGCGTAATAGCGCGCCTCGGCCGAATGAACGACGAAAAGCAGGTTCTCCCCCGCCAGCTGCGACTGGGCGAAGCCCAGATCACGCAGCCGCTCGGTACGAGCCCGCTCCATGAACTTGAGGTAGTTGACGTAGTAGACGATGCCGCCGGCGTCGGTGTCCTCGTAATAGACCCGATACCGCTGCTGGAACGGCTGACCCCCGTGTTGCGCGCGCATACTCTAGAACCAAGTAGAGACTTTGCCAATCGGCAATCGTCTACGAATGCAATTAATTACCATCTTCAGGGGCGAACAGATCCGGCGTCGCCCCCTCCCCCATCCGCTTCGGCACATTCAGGCCGAAATGCAGGTACGCATGCCGGGTCACGACGCGGCCGCGCGGTGTGCGCATGATATAGCCTTGCTGGATCAGATAGGGCTCCAGCACGTCTTCAATCGTATGTCTTTCTTCGCTGATGGCCGCCGCCAGGTTGTCGACGCCCACCGGGCCGCCGTCAAACTTGTCGATCATGGTCAACAGCAGCCGGCGATCCTGGTGATCGAAGCCTCGCTCGTCCACGTCCAGCAGGTTCAGCGCCTTGTCGGCGATGTCGCGGCTGATGTGCCCGGTGCCGCGCACCTCGGCGAAATCCCGCACCCGGCGCAGCAGTCGGTTGGCGATCCGCGGCGTGCCACGGGCACGTCGTGCGATCTCGAAGGCGCCCGCCGGCTCGATCTCCAGGCCAAGAATTCCCGCCGAGCGGGCGACGATGCTGGAGAGGTCGTCCACACCGTAGAACTCAAGACGCTGGACGATACCGAAGCGGTCACGCAGCGGATTGGTCAGCATGCCGGCGCGGGTCGTCGCACCGACCAGGGTAAAGGGCGGCAGGTCGAGCTTGATCGAGCGCGCGGCCGGACCTTCGCCGATCATGATGTCCAGCTGGAAGTCTTCCATGGCCGGGTACAGCACTTCCTCGACGATGGGCGACAGGCGATGGATCTCGTCCACGAACAGTACATCGTTAGGCTCGAGATTGGTCAGGATCGCCGCCAGGTCGCCGGGGCGCTCCAGCACAGGGCCGGAGGTACTCTTGATCGAAACCCCCATCTCCTGGGCGATGATGTTCGCCAGGGTGGTCTTGCCCAGGCCGGGCGGGCCGAAGATCAGCGTGTGATCCAGCGCTTCCTGACGCCCGCGGGCCGCCTGGATGAACAGCTCCATCTGCTCACGCACCACCGGCTGACCAACGTAGTCCGCCAGCTTGAGCGGGCGGATGGCGCGGTCGAACTGCTCTTCGCGGTCGCGACTGGAAGCGGAGGAAATCAGGCGATCGGCTTCGATCATCAGTGTCTACCTAGACCATGCCCTTGAGGGAACGGCGGATGAGTTCTTCGCTGGACAAGCCTTCCTCCTGCACGGCGGCCACGGCGCGGCTCGCCTCCTGCGGTTTGAAGCCCAGCGCAATCAGCGCGCTGACCGCATCGGACTCGGCGCTTGAGACTGCGGCGACCAGCCTGGGTTCCACCACCAGAGGGGCGATGGAAGGAATATTCTCCCACGCTTTGAAGCGATCCTTCAGCTCCACCAAGAGGCGTTCGGCAGTCTTCTTGCCAACGCCGGGAATCTTCACCAGGGTGGAAGTATCCTGCGCCTGCACGCAACGCACCAGCTCATCGACTTCCAGGCCCGACATCAGCGCCAGCGCCAGCTTCGGCCCCACGCCATTGAGGCGGATCAGCTCGCGGAACAGCTCGCGCTCACGCTTTTCGGCAAAACCGTAGAGCAGGTGGGCATCCTCGCGCACCACCAGGTGGGTGTGCAGGGTCACCGGCTCGCCCAGGCTCGGCAGGCGATACAGGGTGGTCATCGGTACTTCGAGCTCATAGCCCACGCCATTCACGTCGACTATCAGGTGCGGCGGCTGTTTTTCCGCCAGGGTGCCACGCAGGCGTCCAATCACGGGTGTTTGTCCTTGCTCAATGTTTTTCCGGATATCACAGGCGCAGGCGACCGCCACGACGGCGGGCGCCTACCAAGCCGTGCGGTACCAGGCTCTGCCGGGTATGCGCATGGCACAGGGCGATGGCCAGGGCGTCGGAGGCGTCGATCTGCGGCTTCTGCACCAGTTTGAGCAGGTGCATGACCATCATCTGGACCTGTTGCTTGTCCGCGCCGCCGGTACCTGCAATCGCCTGCTTGACCTGGCTGGCGGTGTATTCGGCAATCTGCAGCCCCTCTTCCGCTGCCGCGACTATGGCCGCGCCGCGCGCCTGCCCCAGCTTCAGCGCCGAGTCGGCGTTGCGCGCCATGAACACCTGCTCGATGCCCATCATGGTCGGCTGGTAGGTCTGAATGACCTCGCGCACGCCCCGGAAGACGATCTGCAGGCGTTCGAACAGCTCGCCGTCGCCGGTGCGGATGCAGCCCGAGGCCACGTATTCGCAGCCGCGGCCGGTGTCGCGCACCACGCCGAAGCCGGTAATCCGTGAGCCTGGGTCGATACCGAGAATCAGGGTCATGTCCGTCCGATCAAACCTTGTCCGTAACGTGCACTGCAAAACAAAAACCGGAAGCGGGAGGCGCCGCTGACGACCACTCCCGCTTCCGGCTTCAGACCAGCGCCGGTGGTGGGATCAGCCCAGCTGGGCCATCACCTCGTCCGGGATATCCGCATTGGAGTAGACGTTCTGCACGTCGTCCAGGTCTTCGAGCATGTCGATCAGCTTGAGGACCTTCTGCGCGGTGTCCAGGTCCAGGGTCGCCACGGTCGACGGAATCATGGTGATCTCAGCGTCCTCGCCCTTGAAACCGGCTTCGTTCAGCGCTTCGTTGACCGAGATGAAGTCGGCGAAGGTGGTGAACACGTCGATGGAACCATCGTCGTTGACCACCACGTCGTCGGCGCCGGCTTCCAGCGCGGCATCCATCAGCGCTTCTTCGTTCACGCCCGGCGCATAGCTGATCTGGCCCTTGCGCTCGAACAGGTAGGCCACCGAACCATCGGTACCCAGGTTGCCGCCGCACTTGCTGAAGGCATGGCGCACTTCGGCCGCGGTGCGGTTGCGGTTGTCGGTCATGGCCTCGACGATGATCGCCACGCCGCTGGGCGCGTAACCTTCGTAGGTCAGCTCGGCCATGTTGTCGGCTTCGCTGGAACCCACGCCGCGCTGGATGGCGCGGTCGATGGTGTCGCGGGTCATGTTGGCGGTCAGCGCCTTGTCCACCGCCAGGCGCAGACGCGGGTTGTCCGCCGGGACCCCGCCGCCCTGCTTGGCAGCGACGGTCAGCTCACGAATGAGCTTGGTGAATATCTTGCCTTTCTTGGCGTCCTGACGTTCCTTGCGGTGCTTGATGTTGGCCCATTTGGAATGACCAGCCATAACTCACTCCGTATCGCTTGTTTGCTTCGCAGGTGGCGCCCGCAGTAGGGGCGCCGCCAGCTATTCGAATCGACTTACTCAGCGGCCTTCTGCTGCTCGCGCAGACGGATGTTCAGCTCGCGCAGAGCCTTGGCATCCACGGTGCCCGGAGCCTGGGTCATGACGTCGCCGGCGCTCTGGGTTTTCGGGAAGGCGATGACCTCGCGGATCGACGCCGCACCAGTCATCAGCATCACCAGACGGTCCAGGCCGAAGGCCAGGCCACCGTGCGGCGGCGCGCCGTACTTCAGGGCGTCCAGCAGGAAGCCGAACTTCTCTTCCTGCTCCGCATCGTCGATGCCCAGCACGCGGAACACCGCCTGCTGCATGGCCTTGTCGTGGATACGGATGGAGCCGCCGCCCAGCTCGGTGCCGTTGAGCACCATGTCGTAGGCACGGGACAGCTTGCCGGCCGGGTTGGCCTCCAGCTCTTCCGGGGTGCACTTGGGCGCGGTGAACGGGTGGTGCAGCGAAGTCAGGCTGCCGTCGTCGTTCTCTTCGAACATCGGGAAGTCCACGACCCACATCGGCGCCCACTCCTTGGTGAGCAGTTTGAGGTCATGGCCGACCTTGATGCGCAGCGCGCCCAGGGCGTCGCAGACGATCTTGGCCTTGTCGGCGCCGAAGAACACGATGTCGCCATCGACCGCACCGACGCGATCGAGGATCTCGTTCAGGTTCGGCTCGGCGATGTTCTTCACGATCGGCGACTGCAGGCCTTCCACGCCCTTGGCGCGCTCGTTGACCTTGATGTAGGCCAGGCCCTTGGCGCCGTAGATGCCGACGAACTTGGTGTAGTCGTCGATCTGCTTGCGCGGCATGCTCGCCCCGCCGGGAACGCGCAGGGCGGCAACACGGCCCTTCGGATCGTTGGCCGGGCCGGAGAAGACCTTGAACTCGACGTCCTTCAGTTGATCGGCCACGTCGACCAGTTCCAGCGGGATACGCAGGTCAGGCTTGTCCGAACCGTAGCGGCGCATGGCCTCTTCGAACGGCATGTGCGGGAACTCGTCGAACTCGACGTTCAGCACTTCCTTGAACAGCTGGCGCACCATCTTCTCGGTGATCTCGATGATGTCGCTTTCTTCGAGGAAGCTGGTCTCGATGTCGATCTGGGTGAATTCCGGCTGGCGGTCGGCACGCAGGTCTTCGTCGCGGAAGCACTTGGCGATCTGGTAGTAACGGTCGAAGCCGGCCACCATCAGCAGTTGCTTGAACAGCTGGGGCGACTGCGGCAGGGCGAAGAAGTGGCCCGGGTAGGTACGGCTCGGCACCAGGTAGTCGCGCGCGCCTTCCGGCGTCGGGCGACCGAGGATCGGGGTTTCCACGTCGAGGAAACCGTTCTCGTCCAGGTAGCGGCGGATGCTGCTGGTGATGCGCGCGCGCAGCTTCAGCTTGGCGGCCATTTCCGGGCGGCGCAGGTCGATGAAGCGGTAGCGCAGGCGGGTTTCCTCGCCCACGTCGGAATACTCGTCCAGCGGGAACGGCGGGGTTTCCGCCTGGTTCAGCACTTCCAGCTCGTGGCCCAGCACTTCGATGGCGCCCGAAGCCATGTTCGAGTTGCGCGCACCCTCGGGGCGTAGGCGCACCTTGCCGGTGATCTTCACCACGTACTCGCTGCGCACGCGGTCGGCCTTGGCGAAAGTCTCGACGCGATCCGGGTCGAACACCACCTGGGCCAGACCTTCACGATCACGCACGTCGAGGAAGATCACCCCGCCGTGGTCGCGGCGACGGTGTACCCAACCGCAAAGAGTGACTACCTGGCCGTCCAGGCTCTCGTTCAACTGGCCGCAATAGTGGCTGCGCATCATGGTGTGTTTCGCTTCTCGAAAGTCTTGAATTCTAGGGAACCGCTCATTCGCTGGCGGAGCAGGCGCCGGCACCGCAACCGGTAGCCGGACAGGCCGCTGGGGCATCGCCGGAGGCCAGGTTCTTCTTCGCTCCGGTCTTGAAGTCGGTCTCGTACCAACCGCTGCCGCCCAGGCGGAAGCCCGGAGCCGACAACATCTTCTTCAATTCGGGAGCCTTGCAGGCCGGACAATCGACCAACGGCGCATCGCTGATCTTCTGCAGCGATTCCAGCTGATGCGCGCAGGACTGGCACTGGTACTCGTAAATCGGCATGGAACACCTTGGCTGTGTAACGCCACGGGTCCGCGTCCCGCGGCAAAGAGGCCGATTATAGCCTGAAAAATCCGCAGGTTGCAGCCGGGCTCCGGTGGCGGAAAAGCCTGCCTGGCGCACAGCCTTTTAATAGAAATGCTCAATCGATTGCCTTGATATAGACCAAGAGCTTCGCACCTTCCCCGGTGATAGCCTCGAATCCAACGCTTTGAATCCCCCGTGCCACGATGAGGAGATCGCCATGGACATCGACATCGGAATCGCCAAACAGGACCGCGCCGCCATCGCCGATGGCCTGTCCCGCCTGCTGGCCGACACCTACACGCTGTACCTGAAGACCCACAACTTCCACTGGAACGTCACCGGGCCCATGTTCAATACCCTGCACCTGATGTTCGAGGGGCAGTACAACGAACTGGCGCTGGCCGTGGACAGCATCGCCGAACGTATCCGCGCCCTCGGCTTTCCGGCGCCCGGCACCTACGCCGCCTACGCCCGCCTGTCCTCCATCAAGGAGGAAGAAGGCGTACCGGACGCCCAGGAAATGATCCGCCTGCTGGTACAGGGCCAGGAAGCCGTGGTGCGCACCGCCCGCAGCATTTTCCCGCTGGCCGACAAGGTGGCGGACGAGCCCACCGCCGACCTGCTGACCCAGCGTATGCAGGTCCACGAAAAGACTGCCTGGATGCTGCGCAGCCTGCTCGCCGAATAACCCCTTCCCTTTATAGGCAGCCGGCCAGAAAGCCGGCTGCCTCCCCTACGAATGGCCTAAGCGGTTGATTTGAGAAGGCAACTGGATTGCGGTTAAATACCTGCCGTGCGTTTCTCGCATAGGCCGCCCGGCACGCTTTCATTTCTCCTTTCTGGCGTCGCACCCGGGGCTGGCTGCTTCTTTATCTCGTTACCCGCTCAAGGTGAATCCGTAACCATGTTGAAGATCGTCCATCTCGTGACGGGCGTCGCCGCACTCTTGCTGTCCTTGATCCCGAGTCTGCGTAGTGATGCCCTGCCCTACCTGCAACAGAGCGATGCCATCTACCTGGCACTGCTCGGTCTGACCAGCCTCCTGCTCGCCCCGAGCAGCCAACTGAAACACCCCTCCGCCCTGCAGGGCCTCGCCACCGCCCTGGTCGTGCTGGCCGTGGTCCTGCAGATCCTGATCCTGCTCGCCCCGCTGCCCTTCATCGGCGATCAACCGGCCATCGTGCTGCCGCTGCTGAGCCTGGCCGGCGCCGTCGTCCTGCAATGGATCGCCAGCCTGAACAAGCCGAGCGCCAGCGCCGCCGTCGAAACCTTCGCCGGCGTCGACCGCGAAACCGGCACCGTGAAGTGGTTCAACACCTCCAAGGGCTTCGGCTTCATCTCCCGCGACTCGGGCGAAGACATCTTCGTCCACTTCCGCGCCATCCGCGGCGAAGGTCACCGCATCCTGATCGAAGGGCAGCGGGTGGAGTTCTCCGTTGTCCAGCGTGACAAGGGGCTGCAGGCGGAGGATGTGATTGCTGCGCTGCCTAATCGGCGCTGAGCGTTACGCCCATGAAAAAGCCCGCCTTTTAGCGGGCTTTTTTATTTCAATATCAATGAGAGAAAGCGAGAAAGGGGACAGATTTATTTTCCCTACTCTAAACCTAACTCCGCGCCTAGCTTTAGAGTATAAAAATAAATCTGCCCCCTTTTCCGCCAGCTTTAGAGTAGAAAAATAAATCCGTCCTCTTTTCGCTTTCTTAATGACACAACTATTCAGAGAATAGATATTTCTCTCGAACCTGCCTCATGCAGTCAATCATATTCTCTAACCGCTGCCCCTCAAGACCAATCGCTGCCAAATCGTCTGCGCAACAATTATCATACGCACTAGCCAATACCTCCAGCATGTCTTCTGCATAAGGACTTTCTCTAGAAAGTTCCAATCCATAGCACATTCCCCCCTTAAATATTGCTGTCTGCAATACCGCAAAAAACCCTACATCATCAGTCGTGCAAAGAGAGCCCGCTTCATCTTGAACATATGCAAAGGCTTGCTCTGGCCTAAGGTTAATCTGAGATATCGCCTTTTCATAAAGCCGAGAAACTACCGAGCATATCTCCTCCACGGTCAAGTCGAATGACATCTTCATTTCTCCATGGTAAAGATATTTAATTGCAAAAAAAGGGACAGATTTATTTTCCGTACTCTAAACCTAACTCCGCGCCTAGTTTTAGAGCAGAAAAATAAATCCGTCCCCTTTTGGGTCCCCTTTTGGTCGACTGAAGCAAATAACCCCAACTACTAGACCGGGGTTATTTTTACTCTTCGCCCCAAAAATCACCTGGCGGTGCATATTCTCCTTCCTTCAAGACAACGCACCATCCAAATCTAGCGTAAAACATCTCAAGATCAATAATTTTATAAATATCAGCACCAACCTCCTCCAGAGTTATCAGGCTGTTTGCATAGTGCGTATACCGACCTCCACCACCTGCAATAGCTCTTAACTCCAACTCCTTACGATCCCACTCAAACACCACTCCAGATGACTCAGGCACAGTGTCTGAAAAAGTAATCTCAAACTCTTTGGATATCTTGCATAAGCATGGAATTCGCTTCTGAATTAGCAAATACCCAGTCCTCATATCCTTGGGAAATTCAACTCTCAATTTCATTTCAATGCACTCCGAGGAACTACAACCTCCCCCGTAAAGTTTTTCTCAAAAGTAGCTACAGGGCTGAAATACTGCGCACCATGCGGGTCGCGTATAGCCACAACAGCAACACCATTTCTAGTCGTCACCCCATCCACAACTACAAAATGAGAGAAATCAGAGCCTCCTATTCTGTCGGCAATACGCACAACTACAGGAGTTCCACTTGAAGTGTATCGCGTTAAATCAGCAACATTTCTGTTCCCAAAGGCACTTGCGGGTACACCTTCAGATCTCATCAAGTCGGCAACGTCCTGAGCATAAATTCCACCCGTAGAAGGCTTAACCTTAGGCATCGCTCTCTCCATGCGTAGGTTTTGGAGAAAGGCTGCCACCTCTAAAGGTACCTAGTCACCTTCACGTCAGCCGAGATTAGAGTAGGAAAAATAAATCCTTCCCCTTTTAGCCCCCACGATATCATCGATTGGCAAACCAACTTTACTTCTATCTCTCGTCTAACGAAACCTCAGTTTTTTCGATATACGCAGCCCAGTTTTCATATAACCTATTTTGATTTTCCTTTAACGTATGTTGCTGTGGCTGATAACCATCAGAAGGCGGCATGTAGCGGACAAAACTTTCTATTTCCACAGGAAAATCGAAATCTTCGTAAATCAACTCCACCTTACCTAGCGGATCCTCAATTTCGCTTTTTTTTTCAAACAACCACTTCAACGCGATAAAAAGCCATTTACTTTTACTATCAGAAGCTGGATAACCACGCCCTGAAACATTGGCAAGCTTATTTAAACAGCCCCTAATATCAAAAGAATCATTCATCAGAGCGAGATCAAGCTCTAAATCATGATAATCACCAAGTTCCAAGTGATGATTTGCGAGACCAACCACAAACTCATCACTGATCAAACCACACTCAAGCGCCCAAAGCACGTCCCTCCAAAGGATGAACTTCAAACTATACAAGTACGAAAACGGAACATCTGGAAAATACATAGTCATTTAACCTTCGGTGGACGCTGATTAGGGCGACCATTTATAGTGCCATTTTCGATAAATCTCTGATGCGTCACGTTCTCGGCGGCGTCGATAATATACTCATAGATGCCAAGTCTTCCATTCAGATCTCCCACTGTTTGTAGCAGAACCCGCTCAACTCCATCACCGCCAACCAGTGTGAACGCTTTCCCCGCTGCTAATTGATCTTTGGATAGATAGCTTGCTGCTATATGAGAGGTGTCGTCTTTTAATCCACTACCCACTCTATCAGCAGCTAGAATCCTGTCCGCCACAGCGCCGACGTCACTGATCTCACTGTATACACGCTAACGAGGGAACCTGCTCCGCCGGAGAAATATTGATTGATCCGTTATTTTCGTGGATATCACTCCCCCCAGTGCTTACCGAGGTGTCGACCTTTCCGTCCGCCCCATACCCCCCACTCCCCGGCTTCCAGAGCGTTGGATCCTCAGCCGGCGTGGTCAACGGCAGGTTGTCCTGCTGGACTAATGGGTTGTCATACAGGCCCGAAACTACTCCCCCGTTCATGATCTTGTAGATCGCCAGCGCCGCTGCCAGGGTCGCAAGATTCGTCGTAGACGAGTCACTGGAGCCGGAGGTCCACGTCGGCACACCCGTGGTGGGATCGAGACCGTCCCCGCCGGAAGCATCCCCGGATTGTTGTTTCCCCTGGCTGGCGAGGATGCCGGCGACGGTCAGAAGTACGCCCGTGACGCAAGGCCTGCCTCCGACACCACTACCACCTGAGGAAGCGTTCTGGACCAGCAAATCCAGCTTCTGCTGGGAGTCCAGAATCTGCAGGATTTTCTCGGCGCCCTTGGGATCACGCTTGGCGACTTCGGCCAAGGCGTCGGCGACGACCTGGCCCGCTTCAGAGTTGGCGTCATCCTTGAGTTGGTACTGGAAGAGCTTGCGTGCTGCGGCGCTGCGCTCCTCCGCCGAGCCATTGGCCAGGTCCCGGCGGGCCATGGCCTGCGGGATTCCCAGCGTTTCACCTACCTTGGTTACCGAGTTGGTGCTGACGTACAGCTCTTCACCCTTGTGCTCATCCTTGAGCA
>NZ_AMZB01000138.1 GCF_000313755.1 Pseudomonas nitroreducens TX1
GACACGGACCAAAAAGGGACCCAAAAAGGGGACAGATTTATTTTACCTACTCTAATTTGGATGGTCTCCCTTGACCACGCAGTTCGATCCGGACGCCGGAAATTCTCTCCACCTCATCAACAAAGCGAGAATTACCAGTCAACTGGCCCCTCTGCAGCGCATCGCGAATGAGTTGATTTTCTTCATCACTACCAAGCTGACCAAGAAAAGCACGATAGCGGTCATGGCGCTCATCTTCAGACTCGGCAAGCGCTTCATAGCATGGATCGCTATCGATCCACATGCAGGAGTCCCCAACGTGCTGGGTATAGCTGGACCATGGATACTCTGCAGCACGCCGAACCAACCTAGCGCGCACAGGGTTCAGTTCTATATAGCGACTGCATGCCAACAAATACGCGTCCGACTGAACCAGGCTGGACTTGAAGCGACTTTCCCATAACGTCCCACTACGGTGCTCTAAGCGATTTCTGTAACGCGTCATCCGTGCTGAGAGCGTTTTCATCAACTGACTCAAACCGGTAACTGACTCATCCGGTGCAAGAAGCAGATGCACATGGTCGGTCATCAGGCAGTACGCATAAACCTTAACGCCAAACGCATCCTTCAACTCACGGAGGTCAGCGAGATAGCGCTCGTAGTCCTCGCTCTCAACGAACACCACCTGTCGGTTATGGCCCCGTTGAACGACATGGTGTGGGTAGTTAGGCAATATGACACGACCAACCCTAGGCATCGCTCTCTCCATGAGTATTTGGTTTTGGAGAAAGGCTGCCACCTCTAAAGGTACCTAGTCACCTTCACGTCAGCCGAGATTAGAGTAGGAAAAATAAATCTGTCCCCTTTTCGCGCGTACACTTGGGACGGGACACAGACCGCAAACTAACCACGCCTCTCAAGATGCAATAAAAATGAAACACCTGTAGCTCCGACCACCCCCAACCAAGCCCCAACCTTAATTAAGTATAAAAAACTATTAAACGTATATTGAAAAACCAGCCCATCCTTATACTCAACCAAATTCACAAACTGAATCAAGAATATAATCAAACAAGATGCAGCAAAGAACACACAAAATAGACACATCCAAAGAGATATCCTTTTCACAGCTATTTACCTTTACTAATCTCTTGAAGAACAGCAGTATTTGAAGCCTCGGACGCTCCCGCCCCAATCATTCCACCAACCGCACCTGGAATGGAGCTCATAGGTGTTTCCTTTAGCAAATAGGAGCCTGGATAACTGAACAACTCAGAATACTTCAGAGCATTCACACTATTGCCAGAGAGACCGAACACACTATTAACATAGCTCTTTTCCATATTCCCCACCACGACAAGAGAAAAAGGGGACAGATTTATTTTCCGTACTCTAAAATTAACTCCGCGCCTAGTTTTAGAGTAGAAAAGTAAATCTGCCCACTTTTTCGCTGCTCTTTTCGGCCGCTTTTCGGCCTCAGTTCATGTGCAAGATCAAATTATCTCTTTCACATACGACTGAAATACACCACCCCCTTCATCCAAATGGAGACGATTACAGCTTGGACAGCGATAAACAGCAACAGCACCAGAACCTATTGCATCATAAAACTCTGCTTCACCTATACCGCCGACAGACAAGAGACCACCAAGATCATCTATAATCTTCTCCGAGACCAAACTAAACTCACAGTCGGATGTCCCAGCCGAGAGATTAATAACATACCCGCACACACAAGAGAATTTTGGCATATCACCATCCACTTAGGGGCGATCAAATCGAATCAAATCACAGGGAAAAGGGGACGGGAAAAGGGGACAGATTTATTTTCCGTACTCTAAACCTAAGCCCGCGCCTATTTTTAGAGTAGAAAAATAAATCTATCCCCTTTTCGCATTAAATAAATTTATCCCCCTTTCGTACTTTACACTAAATTATCAGGGGAAATAATATCTACAGGATCCAACTTGAAGCATGGAAGAACGCCAATTAAATCTTCAGAAACAAACTTCAATTCGACCGCCGGCACTGCAATTAACTTATAACCACCATCTTCACTAGCATCATAACTATACAGCCCACGCCGAGCCATTTCGACAAAGGGAGAAATATAGCGAACTCGACTACGATCATTAGCAAAATTCGGCAAATTATCTTCCACAACAGACCATTCCGAAGAATACTCTAGCGAACTAAAATATTCAAAAGCCAGCTCATAGTTCTCTACAGATTCCCGGATAACAGCAGGCAAGTACGCTTTGCCGGCAGTTGCAAAATGAGCAACCACTCCATTAGAGAGAACGCCAAACCAATCCAGATCAGTAGTTTCTACTAACTCTTCATCCATTCTCATCATTCATGACCAAATATATTTTCACAATTCTCACATCTAGGGACAACCTCCCCAGTGCGCGGCCTAATCGCGGGTGTAAACTTTATATCCTTAACTCGCAGCGTTGGGTTGCTCAGCAATAGCTCATTAGCAGCACGAAACTCCGCACATCGACCAAGCGTATTTCCGCATGAAGTTTTTACCCCTAGCCCGCCAAGAGAATCAGCATACTCTTTTAACTCGGGAGCAATATTTTCCGGCACTACACCACTAGATGAAGTCACCACTCTACCTGTCATTGGATCAACAGCTGCAACAACTGTAGCAGGTTTATACTTCCCACCAGAGAAAGAGTCTATATAGCTATCAAGCTGCTTAGTAGCGTTGGAAAGTAGATCTCCACCGCTCTCACTAATCATGACCCATGAATAATCGCTCACCTGAATGGGCGAAGTGGTGCTTGTCGGCCCCTGCTGGTGGATGCCACTTCCTCCAGTAGTGGCTGGCGTATCCACCTTCCCATCCGCCCCATACCCCCCACTCCCAGGCTTCCAGAGCGTTGGATCCTCAGCCGGCGTGGTCAACGGCAAGTTGTCCTGCTGCGCGATCGGTGTGCCGTACAACCCCGATGCCAGCTTCGGATCGATGATCGCGATCATTGCGGCCACGGCGGCCATGGTCACGGCATTCGGTGGCACTTGATTGCCCGAGCCGGAGGTCCACGTCGGCACACCCGTGGTGGGATCGAGACCGTCCCCGCCGGAGGCATCCCCGGATTGTTGTTTCCCCTGGCTGCCGAGGATTCCGGCGACGGTCAGAAGTACGCCCGTAACGCTCGGTCTACCCGTCGTTGAAGCATTCTGTACCAGCAAATCCAGCTTCTGCTGGGAGTCCAGAATCTGCAGGATTTTCTCGGCGCCCTTGGGATCACGCTTGGCGACTTCTGCCAGGGCGTCGGCGACAACCTGGCCCGCTTCAGAGTTGGCGTCATCCTTGAGTTGGTACTGGAAGAGCTTGCGTGCTGCGGCGCTGCGCTCCTCCGCCGAGCCATTGGCCAGGTCCCGGCGGGCCATGGCCTGCGGGATTCCCAGCGTTTCACCTACCTTGGTTACCGAGTTGGTGCTGACGTACAGCTCTTCACCCTTGTGCTCATCCTTGAGCACTTCCTGAGCCTTGTCCGTATCGCGGTTGAGGCCTGCAAGATCCTGCCCCGGATTGTCACGCACGACGATCTCGCCGGCCCCCACCGTGGCACGGTTGACCTGTTCGGCATTGCGGATGTCGTAGCTGCCGGCGATGAACTTGTTGGGCACCTGGGCCTGGTCGTTGGTGGTCTTGCCGTCCTTCTCGTTTTCCTTGCTGTTGTAGGCCATGCCCGAGGTAATATCGGTGCTCTTGTAGCGGTCCTTGTCATAAAGGTCGCTATGACCAAACGTGCCGGTGTTGAGCAGCAGGTCGCCGGTATTGCTGGCGACGACCGCACCGTCCAGCTGGGTGTGGCCTTCGGTGTAGATGTCGACGCTATCGCGGCCCTGGATTCGGGTCTGCTCGCCGACCCAATTGCGTTTTCCGTCGGTCTTGCTGACGGAGATCGCGCCGCTCCCGCCGCCAAAACCACCGGAGCCACTGTGGCTCTGGCCGTTGCCTTCGATACGGTCCTGGTCGCGTACGGAGGCGACGGTGAGATCGCGGCCGACGTCGATCTTCACGCCGCCACCCTCCACCGTGGCGCCGGCAATCAGGGTGTCGCGGCCACTGCGCAGATCGATATCACCACCGGCGTTGAGGTGGGCGTTGTTCTGCCGTGAGCCGTTCTGTTCCTGGTTGTTCCAGGCCACCGAGCCGGCGCCGTAGATGCCGCTGTTGGAGGTGTTGGTACCGGAGTTGTTCGAGCCGATATTGCTGGAGCCCTGCTGGCTGGCAACGTTGTAGTTGCCGATGCCGATGCCCACCGAGCCGCTGACGCTATCGCTGCGGTCCTTGCTGCGGTAGTTGCTCTGGCTGCTCTGGATGCTCAGGTCACGCCCTGCATCGAGCACGATATTGCGGCCGGCGTCGGCCTGGGTGCCTTGCAGGGTGATGTCGCGGCCGGCCTGGGCAATGATGTCGCGGCCGGCATTGAGGGTGGAGTTGCGCGCATCGTACTGCTGTGCCTCGCGATTGCTCTGCTCCTGGCTGGCGCCGATGTAGATGCTGGCGGAAGCGCCGGCATCGCTGGTGCCGTCGATGGTTTTCAGCACGCTGGAAACCTTTCCGAAGATGGTTTCGCCGTCCCCGAGATGGCCGAAGTTCTGGATGCCGGTACTGATGCTCTGGCTGCCCTGCACGCCGATGCTGGCGCGCTGGTGTCGCTTGACCCGCTCCTGTTCGCTGGTGTCCTGCCCGGCATCGGAGACGATGTCGCGGCCGGCGACGAGGCGGATGTCGCGACCGGCATCGAGATCGCTGCCCTGCTGGCGAATGTCTCGACCGGCACGGATATCAAGGTCTTCCCCGGCGCGGACCTGGCTGCCCGCCGCTGCGGTGTCGACCTGCTTGCCGTGCTCGGCGCTCCAGTCGATCCCCAGGTAGGCGACGCCAGTGTTTTCCTCGGCTTTCCAGCCCAGGCCAGTCTGGCGTTTCTTGTCCCAGTCCTTGGCACTGGAGGTGCTTTGGCCGGGCAGGATGTTGACGTCACGGTCGGCCTGCATGCCCACCGTACGCTCGGCGGCGATGTTGCTACCGACGACGTTGATGTCGCGCGCGGAGGTCATGCGCACATCCCGCCCGGCGGCGATTTCGCTCGGCGCGTTGACGGTCTGCTCGCTGGTGTTGCCAGCCTTGCTCGCGGTGTTGATGGACACCATGTTGCCGGAGTTGCTGAAACCCCACTTGCTGCGCTGCTTCTCGGCATAGGAAGAGCTGCTATCCGTACCGGCAACGATGTTGATGTCGCCTGTGGCATCGAGTTTGCCGGCATGCAGTTCCACGTCGCGGCCCGCACCGATGCGGCTGGCATTGACGTCGACATTGCGTCCCGCCACGAGGACGGTGTCGTTGCCACCCTGGAGGATCGAGCCGACCTGTTCGGTGGAGGCGCTATTGCGCACCTCTTTCATCTTGGAGACGCCGAAGGCGCTGGACTTGCTCTTGCCGCTGGCGCTGGCCTGGTCCTGCTCAGTGGCCAGAATGGAGATATCCCGCGTGGCGCCGAGCATCAGGTCGTTACCTGCCTGGAGCTGGCTACCGGCAACCACCACATCACGACCGCCGTTCAGGCGAATGCCACCGTCTTCGGACTTGCTGATGTTGACGGTGAGGTCCTTACCGGCCTGAACCACCGAGTCCACATTGGCCTCGGCATAGCCCTCGGAAGTCTTGGTCTTGCTCTTGCCGAACGACCCTTCCTTTTTCTTGTACAGGTAGGCGTACTGCTCGTTCTGCGCGGCGACGATGGCGACATCGCGCTCGGCATCCAGGGCCACGTTTCCGCCGCCCTTGACCTGGCTGCCGATGACGCCCAGGTCCTGCCCCGCATACAGGGAAACATCGCCGCCGGCGGTGAGGACGGTGGATTGCTGCTCGACCAGATCGTTCTTGCTCTTGGTCTTGCGCGTGTTGCTATAGCTGTGGCTCTCATCCGCCGCCGAGGCGAGGGTGACGTCGCGGCCGGCGCTCAGGGCTGCGTCGCGCG
This sequence comes from Pseudomonas nitroreducens TX1, assembly GCF_000313755.1. Taxonomy (GTDB): domain Bacteria; phylum Pseudomonadota; class Gammaproteobacteria; order Pseudomonadales; family Pseudomonadaceae; genus Pseudomonas; species Pseudomonas nitroreducens_A. The sequence continues at coordinate 5,985 of NZ_AMZB01000138.1, forward strand.
CGGCGTCGAGGCGGCTGGCGACGGCGTTGAGGTCGCGCCCGGCGCTGATGTCGAGGTCGCGCCCGGCGCTGGCTTCGGCGCCCAGCTGGGTGGTGGTTTCGCCGTAGTAGCGGCGGCCGTTGAGCTGGCCGTTGGTGACTTCCACCGAGGCGATGTTGACGTCGCGGTCGGCGCCGATGAACAGGTCGCCACGGCTCTGCAGCACGCCACCGAGGTTGCTGACGTCGCGGCCGGCGCTGATGTCGAGGCTGTTGGCGGCCTCGATGCGGGCGGCGCTGTCGGCGAAGCTGGTGGTCCAGGTGCGGTTGGCACTCTGGGCGCTGTCGATGCGGGTGACGCTGCGTTCGTTGATCACATCGCCGGTGAGCGCGGTGAGGCTGACGTCGCGCCCAGCGACGATGCCGCCGGCGGCGTTGCGGAGGCTGTCGTCGGCGAGCAGATCGAGGCGGTTGCCGGCCTGGATCAGGCCGCTGTTGCTCAGGTTGCCTGCACTGGCGCTGAGGTTGTTGCTGGCGCGCAGGGTGCCGGCGTTGTTGAGGTTGCCGCCGCTGATGAGGCTGACGTCCTGGCCCTGAATCAATGCGCCGGTGGGGCCGAGGCGGTTTTCCGCCTGGGCGAGGTAGAGCACCGGGACGAGGACCTTCTCGCCGTTCACTTCGGCTGCCTCAAGCCAGACGATGTCCTGGGTCAGGGCCGCGACCTGTTCAGCGGAGAGGCCGACGCCGACGGAGAGCTGCAGGCTGTCCTTGTAGGCGATGGCGTTGTCCATCAGGTAGCGGAACAGGGCTTCGTCGCTGGCCATGCCGTCGATGAAGCGCTGGCCGGTGCGGGCGGCCACGGCCTGCTGGATCAGGCGCTGCTCGTAGAGGCCGTCGCCGAGGCGCTTCTGCGATTTGTCCGGGTCGTAGCCGAGCTGGCCGAGCAGATAGTCGGAGCTGAGAAAGCTCTTCAGGCTGGTCAGCTCGGGGTTGGTTTCGATCAGGTACTTGTGGCTGTTGCTCGGCGTGGCGCTGCTGGGCAGGCCCTGCACACGCGGGATGTCGAAGCCGGACTGGGCGTTGGCGGCGGTCGCGCCACCGCTCACGGCCACATTGTCTGCACCGCTGGTACTGCCGCCCTGTGCCTGTTCGCGCTGGGCGGTCCCGAGGTTCTGGCCATTGAAGCCAAGCTCGCCGACGCCCTGCACACTGCCGGCAGAGCCCCCGCTACCTTCTTGGCCGCTCAGGCGGAACAGGCCGTTGCTGCCAGTGGGCAGGCTGAAGCCCGGCAGGGTGATGGGGTTGACCTGCTGCTGGGCGAGGTCGGGCGGCAGTTGCGAGTTGATCGGCACCACGGTGGCGACCGGGCTGGCGCCGATGGCGGTGTCGCCGGTCTTCTGGCCCGGATTGACGAAGGTGTAATTGTTGCGGATGACGCTGTTGTTGATCTCGTTGCTGGCGGTGATGCTGACGTTGCCGGCGGCCTGGATGATGCCGGCGTAGCTCTGGTCACCATTGTTCAGTTCGGTGACGGTACGGTACTGGGTGAGTTCCTGTTCGGTGCGGGCGATGAAATGGCTCATCGCGGCGGCGAGGCCAGCCGGGTCGTTGACGTAGTTGGGGCTGTCGATCCAGTACTGGTCGGTAAAGGCGTTGGCCTCGCTGGTCCAGCTGCCCATGCTGTTGGTGCGCTGGGATTTGAAGACGCGGAAAGTCTCGGTCTCACCGGTGACAACGCCTTCATTGCTCAGGCTGGCGACGTTGGCATAGAGGTTCTGCCCGGCGCTGATGACGCTGCTGGCGTTGTTGATCGAGTCGCCCAGCAGGTTGAGGTTGCCGCCGGCGCTGATGGAAGAAGCAGCGCTGGCCTGGAGTACTTCGAGCTTGTCGCGCTCGGTGATCTCCCAGACGCCGTTACGCTTGCCGGAACAGTCGGCGATGCTGTCGTTGAGGTACTTGTAGCAGTTCACCTCGACGATCTGCGCGGTGTACTTGCCGGCGTTATTGACCACCAGCACCACGCGCTCGTTGTTCAGCGCGCCGACGTTCAGGCGCATGTCGCCCTGGCTTTCGATAGTGGCGGAAAGGTTGTCCAGGCTGGCGGCGCGGCCACCGTTGTCATCACCGGCGAAGTCGAGGCTGCCGAGGCTGTAGATGTTGGCGTAGCGGTTGGTGAGGTTCTGCGCGTGCAGTTGCATATCGCCGCCGCTGAAGATCAGCGCGCCGTTCTGCTCGCCGTCATTGCGCAGGTTCCAGGCGCTGAGGTGCACGTCGCCGGCGCCGCCCAGGGTGCCGTAGTTGTCGAGGGTGCCGGCACTGGCGGTGAGGTTGTCGCCAGCGGTGATGCGGCCACGGTTGCTCAGGGTATTGGCGTTCAGGGTGACGCCCTGGCCGCCGGCAAGGCTGCCGCTCAGGTCGATGAGGTTGGCGCCAAGATTGAAGCTGCCGACGCTGCTGGTGCGGCCCGCCCCGCTGTAGGTCCCGCCGAGCTGGACGTCGAGGGCGCCATCGCTGGCGATCAGGCCGCTGTTGGTCCAGTTGCCGCCACGGCCGATGAGGCTCTGCGCGGCCAGCAGTTGGCCGTTGGCGCCCTGGTTGAGCTGGCCGATGTCCAGGTCCAGGCTGCGTGCCTGGATGATGGCGTTGTTGGTCCAGTTGTCGGCCTGGTAGGTCAGGCTGCCGTTGGAGGTGAAGTTGCCGCCGGCCTGGCCAGCCTGGGCGAGATCGACACCGAAAGTACCGGTGCCGACGTGCAGCACATTGCCGCCGCCGTTCTGCAGCGCGCCGGTCTGCAGGATCAGGTCCTGGGTAGCGCTTTCGATACGGCCGAGGTTGTTGTTGAGCAGGCCGCCGCTGGTGATCTTCATCTGCGTCGGGCTGGCCGCGAGCAGTAGGCTGCCGGGCGTCTGGCCGAGCGCACGGATGGCGCCCACCACGTTGTTGATGTTGGCCGCGCCGAGGGTCAGGTTGCCGCTGCTTTCGATCAGGCCGAACTGGTTGTTCAGTGCGCCAGTGAGGCTCGCGTCGAGGTTGCCGGCGCCGATCCTGCCGCCCTGGCCGAGGGCGGCGCCGTCGTTGAGCAACTGGTTGCCGCGCAGGTAGAGCAAGCCGCCGGCATACAGGCCGCCGCCCTGGTTGTTCAGGTCGGTGGTGTTGATGCGGTTGTCGCCGCTGACGGCCGAGAGGTGGCCGGCGCGGTTGTCGATGCCGCCACTAGCGGTGAGGTCGAGGCCGTTGGCCTGGGTGGTGCCGGCGTTGTTGCTGAAGGTACTGGTGACCAGCGTGAGGTCGCCGTTGGCGGCGTTGAGGACACCGCCGCTGCTGTTATCGAGGCTGGCGCTGCCCAGGTCGAGCAGGCCGTTCTGGCTGATGATATGGCCGCCCTGGTTGGCGAGGGCGCCGATGGCCTTGAGGGTGGTGTCGCCCTGGCCTTGCAGGGTGCCGGCGGTGTTGTCGATACGGCTGGCGCTGACGTTGAGCTGGCCGGTCTTGGCGAAGATGAGGCCGTCCTGGCTGTTGAGCAGTTCGCCGGTGAGGGTCAGGGTCAGGTCGGTCTGCGCGGCCACGGTGCCGCTGGCGCTGTTGTCGAAGCTGCCGGCGAGGACTTTGAGCAGGCCCTGGCTGGCGAGCTGGCCGCCGTGGTTCTGCAGGCTGCCGAGGGTCAGGTTGAGCGGGCCGCCGCTGGCGATCTTCGAGCCGGCGCCGTTGTTGAGCAGCGCGCCGAGCAGGCCGAGACGCAGGGCGCCCTGGCTGACCAGGCTGCCGCCGCTGTTGTCGAGGCTGCTGGCGTCATAGTCGATGCTGGCGGCGCTGATCTGCCCGCCACGGTTATCCACAGCCTTGGCGTTACCGGTCAGGCTGCCCTGGGTGCTGAGCAGGCCGGCGCCGCTGTTGTCCAGGTCGCCGCTGAGGGTCAGGCCGAGGTCGCCCTGGGTGGAGACGATGCCGCCGGCGTTATTCAGACTGCCGGCGCCAAGGCTGAGCTTGCCTTTGCTGACCAGCGCTCCCTCGTTGTGGTTGTCGAGGGCGCCGCTGAGCGTCAGGGTCAGCGCGCCGTCGCGGCTGGACAGTGTGCCGCCGCTGCTGTTGTCCAGGCTGGCGGCATTGACCACCAGGCCCTGCCAGCCGGAGAGCAGGCCCTGGTTGGCGTTGCGCAGGGTGCTGGCGTTCAGGTTGAGTTGGCCGGCGCTGATGATCCGCCCGCTGTCGCCGTTGTCGAGGGTGCCGCTGGCGGTCAGGGTGAAGCCCTGGCTGGCGGAGATTTCCCCGCCGCGGTTGTCGAGGCTGCCCAGGCCGTTGATTGCCAGGAGGCCACCTGCGCTGAGCAGGCCGCCACGGTTGTCGAAGTCGCCGCGCTGGGCGCCGTTGCCCAGATCGAGCGTGACCTTGCCTTCGCCGATCAGTGCCGCCTGCTGCTGGATGAGCTGGGCAACGATCAGGTGCAGGCCGCCCTTGGCGGAGATTTCCCCGCCGCCGGTGGATGCCAGCTTGCCGCCGCGCAAGGTCAGCGCGCCCTGGCTAGTGATCAGGCCACCGGGTTTGCCGGTAGCGCTGGCGCCGTTGAGGACGTCGCCAGCGCCTAGGTCGAGACCTTGCGCCCCGCTGATCACGCCGTCGCGGTTGTCGAGGTTGGCAGTGCTGCCGTCCAGGCGACCCTGGGCAAGCAGGCGGCCCTCGCGGTTGTCGGTAGTGCCGGTGGCCAGCAGCAGGTTGCCACCGGCGGAAAGCAGGCCGCTCTGGTTGTTCAGGCTGGCGCTGCCGACATCCAGTTTGCCGCCGGCGACCAGCGCGCCGTCGCCGTGGTTGTCCAGCGACCCTTGGCTGCGCACGAGCAGGTCGGCACGGCTGGCGAGAGTGCCGCCCTGGCTGTTGTCGAGGCTGGCGGTGTTGACGGTGAGGCCGTTGTTGCCGGACAGCACGCCAGCGCTGTTGTTGTTCAGCGCGGCGGTGGTGAGGGTCAGGCGATCAGAGGAGAGGATCTTGCCGCCCTGGTTGAGCAGCGTACCGGTGGTGAGTGCGAAGGCGCGGTCGCTGGAGATTTCCCCGCCCCGGTTGTCGAGGCTGGCGACGTTGCGCAGGACCAGTTGCCCCGGGCTGCCGAGCAGGCCGCCAGCGTTGTTCAGGGCCCCACCTTGCAAGTCGAGGTCAATGCCGCCCTGGCCGATCAACTGGCCTGCGCCGTGCTGATCGAGGCCACTGACACGACCGTCGATGACGCCGCGCGCGGACAGGCTGCCGCCTTGGCTGTTGTCCAGTTGGGCGGTGGCGAGATGGATCGCGGCATCGGTGACGATGCGGCCTTTCTGGCTGTTATCCAGCTTGGCGCCTTGCAGGCTGATGTCGCCCGCCGCGCTGATGACGCCGCCGGCGTTGTTCAGGTCGGCGCCGCCCAGATCGATGGCGGCGTCGCTGAGCAGCTTGCCGCCCTGGTTGTTCAGGGCCCCGGCTAGGCGCGAGAACAGTTGGCCGGTACTGGAGACGGTGCCGGCGCGGTTGTCGAGGCTGCCGGCGTTGAGGGTCAGGCTGCCCTGGCTGAGCAGCGCGCCATTGCCGCTGTTGTCGAGCGCGCCAGACAATTGCAGCCAGAGGTTCTTCTGGCTGCTGAGCAGGCCGCCCTGGCTGTTGTCCAGACTCTGCCCGCTGACGGTCAGGCTGTCGCGGCCGGCAAGAGTGCCGGCGCGGTTGGCGAGGCGCTGCACCTGCAGGTTGAGGCCGGCGTCGCCGATGATCTTGCCGGCCGCATTGTCGAGGCTCGCGGCCTGCACATCGACCTTGGCGCGGCTGGAGATTTCACCGCCCTGGTTGAGCAGGTCGCCGCCCTTGAGGGTCACGCCGTTGTTAGCGGCGATCAGGCCGCCACCACCGTTGTCGAGCTGGCCGGCGTCGAGATTCAGCGCGCCCTGGGCCAGCAGTTCGCCGCCCTGCTGGCTGAAACTGCCGACCTTGGCCTGCAAGTCGCCCTTGGCGCTCACGCTGCCTTGAGTGTTGTTCACCTGGCTGGCGCTCAGGCGCAGCGACGTGCCGCTGTCGAGGGTACCGCCCTGGCTGTTGTCCAACTGGCCGACGTCGAGCTTCAGCTCGCCCAGGCTGCTGATCACGCCCAGCGCGCTGTTGTTCAGGCTGGCACCGGTGAGGCTCACGGCGCTGTCGCCGACCACCAGCCCGCCACGGTTGTCGAGGTTGCCGGCCTGTACGCCGAGCGCGCCTTTGGCCGAGAGCAGGCCGTCTGCCTGGTTGTCGAGCGTCTGCTGAACGCGGGCCTGCAAGGTGCCGTTGCTGACCAGGGTACCCTTGCCGCTGTTGTCCAGGCTGTCGAGGGTGAAGTCCAGCGACTGCTCGGCGGAGAACAGGCCGAGGCGGTTGTCCAGCGCGCCGCCGCTGACCTGCAAGCGACTGGCGACGGCCTGGCCGTTGCGGTTGTCCAGGCGCGCAGCATTGAGGCTCAGCTGATCGCCCGCCAGCAGGCGACCCTGGCGGTTGTCCAGGGTGGCTGCGGTGATTCGGGTATCAGCGCCCTTGAGTGCGCCGCCCTGGTTGTCCAGAGTGCCGCTGGCGTTGACTTGCAGATTACGGCTGGCGACCACGCTGCCGCTGTTGCGCAGGGTCTGCGCGGTGATCGCCACGTCGCCTTGCGCGTTGCGGCTGTTATCCGGATTGACCCCGGCTTCGACGATGCCGCTGTTGCTGACTTGCGCGGCACTGAGCGTTACGCGTTGGCCGGCGCCCAGGCTCCGGCTGTTGCTCAGTTGGCCATTGGCGTTCAGTTCAGCGACGCCGGCCGCATAGGTCGGGCCGTTGAGCGCGATGTCGCTGGCCTTGGCGCGCAAGCTGCCAGCGGCGCTGGTCTGCGCCAGGGTCAACTGGCCATTGGCGTCGATCTGGATGTCACCGGCGCTGGCGGCCATGTTGCCCGCCAGCTTCACGCCCACACCCTGCTCGGTGCCCACCAGGCGGATGGCGCCGGCGTACATGCCGCCCAGCGCGGAACTGTCGATGGCCAGTTGCGGTTTGGCGCTGCCATCGTCGGCCTTGGCGGTGGCAGCGAGGGTTTCGGCGTCCACCTGGTTGCGCCCGGTTACCACCGCGAGTTGCCTGGCGTAAAGGTCGGCGTTGAGCTTGGCGCTGCGGGTGATCAGTTCGAACTGGTCGAGGTTGCTGGCGTTGAGGCCGGCGCCTTCGATGGCGATCTCGCCGCCGTCGACGTCATAGCCGCGCAGGCGCTCGCCGTCCATCAGCGGCTTGCCGGTGGTCAGCGTGGCGCGCGGAGTATTGATGAACCCGCAGCCATTGCAGGTGATGCCATGTGGATTACTGACAATCACATGGGCGGACTGGCCGGCGACTTCGGTGTAGCCGCGCAGCTGCGAGGCGTTGGCGCCGGTGACTTCGTTGAGGATCTTGCTGGCCGCGCCGCCCTTGAGGTTCGGGTTGCCGACGATGATTCCGCCCAACTGGGTGGACTGGGTCTTGCCCGTGGCGTTGTTGAGAATCAGGCCGTTCTGCCCGACGTTATAGTCGGTGAATCGATTGTGCGAGAGCCCCGCGCCATTGGGTGTGGCGATGTTCACCACCGGTACGCCGTTGCCCGCTGCGCCCAGGTGCGTGTTGCCGCCTGCCGCCGCATCTACTGCCAGCTCGGCCGCTGCCGCGACGATGGGGTTGAGGATCAGGAGGCCGGCGAGAACGCTGGCAATGGCCTGGTACAACGGGTGGCGTACATCCATGTGGGAATCTCCCAAGTGCCGGCAAGTGCCAGCTACTAGCTAAAGAGCAAAGCGGTTCAGAAGAAGAGGTCGACGCGGAAATAAACCGGGTGCTCGCGCCGCTCGATGATGTCGGGGCGCTCCAGCGAGCGCGCCAGGGTCACGGAAGCAGCGGCGAACTGCCCACGCGCGCTGAACTCCACGCCGTGGCCGCTCATGCGCCCGCTGACACCGGTGTTGTAGTGGTCGTGGCGAATGGCGCCGAAGTCATAGGCATACGCCACGCCATACTCCTGCACCCAGGGCAGCAGCGGCTCCCAGGTCACGGCGCGACGCCAGCGCAGCTGGTTGCGCCAGTAGTAGCCGGAATCGCCGGAGAGGGTCTGGTCCTTGAAGCCACGGATCGAGCTCAGGCCACCCAGGCTGATGCGCTGGGGGCTGTAGAGGGCGTCTTCGCTACGCTGGCCGGTGGCGAGGCTTTCGAAGCTGAAGGCCTCGTCCCACAGCTTGAACGGCTGCAGGTAGCTCAGGGTCAGGCTGTATTTGTTGTAGCGGGCGGTCGGGCTGCCGTGGGGAGCGTCGTGGTCATCGCTCTGCGCGCCAAAGGCGCCGATGCCGCGTTGCCAGCCGATATCGGCGTTGACGAAAGCGCTGCCGATGCGTCGACCATGGTTGAAGCCCAGGCTGAATTCGCTGAGATGCGTGCTGGAGACGTCGAGCAGGGTGTCGTCGATGTAGTTGCGGGTGCGCTGGTGGCTGAGACCGAAGTTCACGCCGGTCTTGCTCACATCATCACGAAGCAGCACGCGCTGGGCGCCCAGTTGGTGGGTCTCGTTGTCGCCGTCGTACTTGAAGGCAAAACCAGCGTCTTCGTTGCGGGTGCGGTAGTAGTTGCGGCTGTAGCCGTAGTTGAAGGTCCACCAGCCGTACGGAACGCTGTACCACAGGCTCTGGTTGTCGGAGTGCTTCCAGTGGTCGCTGACCACGTCCTCGCCGTAGCGCAGGCCGAACTGGTCGGCCAGGCCCAGCGGGCTGTCCCAGTCCAGGCCGACGCCGGCCTGCTGTTCGCCGGAGCTGGCGTCGCCGTTGTTGTCGCGGCTGGCGGAGACGCGCCAGGGCTTGCTGCGCTCGCCCTTGAGCTGTACGCGGCTGCCGCCGACTTCCTGGCCCGGCACCAGCTCCATCTGGGCCTGGCGCGAAGGCAGGCGGTTGAGTTGGTCGACCAGTTGCTCGACCTCGCGCAGGTTCAGGACGTCGCCGGTAACGCCGGGAAAGGTCATCGCCAGCTCGCGATCACTGGCCAGCTCCGACTGGTCGAAACCTTCGAAGCGACCTTCGACCACGATGACCTTCAGCTCGCCGCTGGACAGATCCTGCTGTGGCAGGTAGGCACGGGTGGTGACGAATCCGCGATTCAGATAGTGATCGGTGATGCCCTTGAGCAGCTCGTTGAGCTGATTCACTCCCAGGCATTTATCGCGATAGGGCGCCAGCAGCCTTTCGCGGGCACGCGCATCGAGATGCTCGGCGCCTTCCAGGACGATGCTGCGGATAGTGAAGCAACGGGTGTCCGGCGCCGTAGTCGGGCGCTCCTCGCTGGGCGCCTTGCCGGGGAGTTGCTGGAGCTCCTCCAGGCGCTTCTGCTGCTCGCGCAGGAGCTGTTCCTGGCGCTGGCGCTGGAGGTCGTTGTCACCCGGTGTGGGCAGTGGTGCGGCAAAGCTTGCCGAGGCAAAGCAGAATGCCAGGAGGGGCATCCAGCCACGGTTGAGCACATGCATCCTTACGATCCCTGTCATCTGGCCGAGCGGCCAGTCCATCCCAAAAGACGGATTGGATCATATTTGATACATGATGCCTCTAGGCCATTATCCCGACGAGATGTAGGCTATTTCCCAATCCATGAGAGACGCAGCGCACAAACGACGCTTACTTGTACGCCCGATTGCCCCCTCCAGATACCAACGCCAGCCGACGACTGGGAACCGAGTTGCGTCTGGAGAGCGGCGTGAAAGCAAGGCAAGACTCAGTAATGCGGCGGCGGAGTGTCATCTTCGGCGATGCCAACCTGCCCCTGCAGATCCTCCAGACGCTTGAGCAACGCCTGCATCTGCATGCGCAGGCGCTCGATCACGCGCTCCTGCTCGTAGACCACATCGCTGAGGGTCTGCAGCGCATCATCCTGGAAGGCCAATCGGCTTTCCAGATCGGTCACCCGGTTTTCCAGATCCATCGCTCACTCCTGGCTGAAGCGAAAACCATCGCCCAGCGCCATGCGCAGCTTTTCACGCACCCGCGCCAGCTCTTCCTCTTTATAAGGAACGGCGGGATGTTTGCCCCAGACCGGCCCCGGCCAGGCGATATCGTCCTTTTTGCGCACGATCACATGCACGTGCAACTGACTGACGACGTTGCCGAGATTGGCCACGTTCATCTTGTCCGCATCGAAAGTGTCCTTGAGCACTTCAGCCAGTTGAGTCGCTTCACGCCACAACTGCTGCTGATCGGTGGAATCCAGCTGGAAGATTTCGCTGACGTCTTCGCGACGCGGAACCAGGATGAACCACGGATACTGCGAGTCGTTCATCAATAGCAGACTGCTCAGCGGGAAATCACCCACCGCGACGGTGTCCTGCTGGAGGCGGGAATCCAGGGCGAACATAAGACCTCTCCTGTTCGACGAGCCTTGTTTAAGCCTAGCTCCTTGGAGGAGCCGAAGGGCGCGAAGAATACTAGAGAGCCCCTCCAGCGAACATGCCCGACCGACGCATCGTGCCGGTGCACACCCATTGCAACGCTGCACCGGCATCGCGCATGACGCGAATTGATATATCCCGACAACAGGCGCGTGCAGGAATCTGCACGGCAATCACGGCGATTGGCGGCGAAAAATCGTTTAAACAGCCACAACTACGGGATGCCAGAAAACGACATGGGTGCTCGCGGATGTTGCAAATCCCCAACGGAAGCCGTGAAATGCGTCAACACGTCGCAAGACGAACACTGTGAAGGCAGCTTCGAGCATTTGTGCACGTTTGTTGCTAGAGGCAAGGACAGCGCACCGACGGCCATCCCAATTGGAGAAATGGACGCGGAGGCGGGAGATCATAAGAAGTGGTCAATGGAATAGAGAACCACAAGGACTGAAGCATCACTGAAGCAATCAGGGGGCAATCTCTTTTTGCAACATGAGAACTGCTTGAATGCGACATGCGTCATGCAGCTTTGCGACAGTCCCGTAAAGAATTTGTGTGTTCATTTGGGCAACTATCGCCAACTGAACACGCGTGCTATAAGTTAGCGCCGACAAAAAAAGAAAGAGCCGTCACAGCGGCATGAGTGATGGCGAATAATTTCAAAACCAAAGGAGCAATCACAATGAAAGTGATGAAGTGGAGCGCCATCGCCCTGGCGGTATCTGCAGGCAGCACGCAACTGGCAATGGCCGAGCCCTTCGTAGGCAATCAGGCTGATGCAAAAGGCTTTGTCGAAGACAGCAGCCTGAACTTCCTGGTTCGCAACTACTACTTCAATCGCAACAAGAAAGACGGCGCCACCGATGCCCGTGACTGGACCCAAGGTTTCTGGGCCAATTACAACTCCGGCTTCACCCAGGGCACCGTGGGCTTCGGCGTTGACGCCTTCGGCTACCTGGGCCTGAAACTCGATGGCGGCAGCGGCTACGGCGGCACCGGCAACCTGCCGGTCCACGATGACGGCGACAAGGCTGACGACTTCGGCAAAGCCGGCGCAGCGGTCAAAATCCGTATCTCCAAGACCGAGCTGAAATTCGGCGACATGCAGCCCACCGCGCCGGTGTTCGCTGTAGGCGGCACCCGCCTGCTGCCGCAAACCGCCAGCGGCTTCAGCCTGATGAGCAGCGAAATCGACGGCCTGGATCTGGAAGGCGGTCACTTCTACTCCGGTACCGGTCAGGACACCACCAACCGCGACGGTGAGATCTGGTCCCAGTACGGTGGCGTTACCGCCAACAGTGCCGACTTCCTGGGTGGCAAGTACGCCATCAACGATCAGTTCTCCGCTTCGCTGTACGGCGCCAAGGTCGAAGACCTGTGGGACCAGTACTACGTGAACCTGAACTACACCCTGCCGATCGCTGACAATCAGTCCCTCGGCCTGGACTTCAACTACTACAACACCCGCGACGAAGGTTCCGCCAAACTCGGCGACATCAGCAACAACACCTTCTCGCTGGCCGCCGCTTACACCATCAGCGCGCATACCCTGACCCTGGCCTTCCAGAAAGTGAACGGCAACACTCCGTTCGACTACATCGGTATCGGCGACAACAACGCCGGCGGCGACTCGATCTTCCTCGCCAACTCCGTTCAGTATTCCGACTTCAACGGCCCGGGTGAAAAATCCCTGCAAGGCCGCTACGACCTGAACATGGCCGAGTACGGTGTTCCGGGCCTGACCTTCATGGGCCGCTACATCTACGGTAAGGACATCGACGGCGACAAGATCGATCCGAACAGCCCCTACGCCAACTACGGCTACGGTCCGGACGGCAAACACCGCGAGACCAACCTGGAAGCCAAATACGTCATCCAGAGCGGCCCGGCGAAAGACCTGTCCTTCCGTGCTCGTCAGGCCTGGCACCGCGCCAACGCCGACCAGGCTGAAGGCAACATCGATGAGTTCCGTCTGATCATCGACTACCCGCTGTCCGTTCTGTAATCCAGAGCGAACCGCAGGTAACGAAAAAGCCCGGCTTCCGCCGGGCTTTTTTATTGCAACTTACCTACAACTTCGAACGTATCTGTTACATCGGCAATACATAGGTGCCGGTTACATGGGCAACCAACTCCTGCGGATTGCTGACCGAATAGACAGCTACTTCGCAAACAACCTGCCGACGCCCCAGCTTCAATATCTTCGCTTCCGCCAACAGGTCTTCGGGCTTTGGCTTGCTGAGAAAGTTGATATTGAGATTGGAAGTAACGGCCATCTCGACGTTATCCAACTGCGCCAGGATCACCGCATACATCGCCGCATCCGCCAGGGCCATGATGGTCGGCCCGGACATCGTTCCACCGGGCCGCACCAGCTTTCCGTGAAAGGGAATGCGCGCAAAGGCGCTGCGCCCTTCCAGGGCATCGATGCGGAAGTCCATCTCGTCCGCCATCGGTAATCCCGTGCGGATGAACGCCTGTACCTGGGCTGCATTCAAACGACTCACGCCACTCCTCCGTCTCCGTCTGCCGCGCCCTGTACGCAGCCAGACCTGCACCGTACAATGCCCAGCCTATATCCCCCTTCGCAACCGACAAAACGGCCAAAGATGCGTACCAGTCAGTACCTGCTGTCCACCCTGAAAGAAACCCCTTCCGATGCGGTCGTCATCAGCCATCAGCTGATGCTGCGCGCCGGCATGATCCGCAAGCTGGCATCCGGTCTCTACACCTGGCTGCCAATGGGTCTGCGGGTACTGCGCAAGGTGGAGACCATCGTTCGCGAAGAAATGAATGCCGCCGGCGCGCTGGAAGTGCTGATGCCCGCCATCCAGCCCGCCGAACTGTGGCAGGAATCCGGCCGCTGGCAGCAGTACGGCCCAGAGTTGCTGCGCCTGAAGGATCGCCATGACCGCGACTTCTGCGTCGGCCCGACCCACGAGGAAGTGATCACCGACCTCGCGCGCAACGAGCTGAACAGCTACAAGCAGTTGCCGATCAACATGTACCAGATCCAGACCAAGTTCCGTGACGAGATTCGTCCGCGCTTCGGCCTGATGCGCGGGCGCGAATTCATCATGAAGGATGCCTATTCCTTCCATACCACCCAGGAATCCCTGCAGGCGACCTACGACGTCATGTACGGCGCGTACAGCAGGATCTTCACCCGCCTGGGCCTGGATTTCCGCGCCGTGCAGGCGGACAACGGCTCCATCGGCGGTAGCGGTTCCCACGAGTTCCACGTGCTGGCAGGCTCCGGCGAAGACGACATCGTCTTCGGCGAATCCACCGACTACGCCGCCAACATCGAGAAAGCCGAGGCCCTGCCCCGCGAGACCGCTCGCGGCGCCGCCACTGAAGAGCTGCGCCTGGTCGACACCCCCGAGACCAAGACCATCGCCGCCCTGGTGGAAAAATTCGGCCTGCCGATCGAGAAGACCATCAAGACCCTGGTGGTGCACGCTGCCGAAGAAGGCAAGCTGATCGCCCTGATCGTCCGCGGCGACCACGAACTCAACGAGATCAAGGCCGGCAACCACCCACTGGTGGCCAGCCCCCTGCAGATGGCCAGCGAAGCGGACATCAAGGCCGCCATCGGCGCCGCACCCGGCTCCCTCGGCCCGCTGAACCTGCCGCTGCCCTGCATCATCGACCGTTCCGTTGCGCTGATGAGCGACTTCGCCGCGGGCGCCAACGTCGACGACAAGCACTACTTCGGCGTGAACTGGGAACGCGACCTGCCGGTACCGGAAGTCGCCGACCTGCGCAACGTCGTCGAAGGCGACCCGAGCCCGGACGGCAAGGGCACCCTGGTCATACGTCGCGGCATCGAAGTCGGCCACATCTTCCAACTCGGCACCAAGTATAGCGAAGCCATGAAGCTTTCCGTACTGGGCGAGAGCGGCAAGCCGGTCACCCTGATCATGGGCTGCTACGGCATCGGCGTATCCCGCGTGGTTGCCGCCGCCATCGAGCAGAACTACGACGACCGCGGCATCCTCTGGCCGGACGCCCTGGCGCCCTTCCAGATCGCCATCGTGCCGATGAAGTACGAGAACGAAGCCGTGCGCGCCGCCACCGACAAGCTGTACGCGGACCTCAGCGCCGCCGGCTTCGAAGTGCTGCTGGACGACCGCGACAAGAAGACCAGCCCCGGCGTGAAATTCGCCGACATGGAGCTGATCGGCATCCCGCACCGCATCGTGGTCAGCGAGCGCGGCCTGGACGAAGGCACCCTGGAATACAAGGGCCGCCGTGACGCCGAGTCGCAACCGGTTGCCCTCTCCGACCTGCAAGCCTTCATCACGGCCAAGATCCGCAACTGAGCAGAGCGATGTCCACCCGAAGTACCACTAGCCTCGCGGCTGCCGCCCTGTGCGGCAGCCTTCTGCTGAGCGGCTGCGCCAACCAGCTGCCGCAACGCAGCGAGCATGAAGAGCGAGTCGAACGCAAACTGCTCGACCACAGCCTGCAGATCGACGTAGGCACGCCGGGCACCCTGGAACTGCCGCAGCGCCGGATCCGCGTGCAGGAACAGAAGACGTTCGAAGTCACCGAGTTCGAAGTCACTCGCCGCTACGACCGTTACACGCCGTACCAGGGCTGGCGCAAGGTGTACGAGATGCCGCTGGGCGTGGTCGCCTTCGTCGGGGGTATCGGCGCCAATGTGGTCAACGTGTTCGCCCTGGGCAACCTGCCCGAGAGCGTCACCCGCGGCTGGATCCGCTATGGCATAGACGGCATGAACCCGTTCATGAACGTCCAGTCCAACGGCCGCGCCGAGCAGAACCTGGCGGCAATCGACGAGAAGCAGCGCGACAAGCGCACCGAGTACTCCAGCCTGCCCTGGTCGGAGCGCCCGGTCACCGTCACCGCCGGCAAGAACTCCCAGGAACTGCTGACCGACCGCCACGGCGTATTGCGCCTGAACCTGCTGGAAGGTCCCTTCAGCGACGACGAGGTCAGCCGAATCGGCCGCTTGCAGTTCAGCGTTCAGGACCCTGCGGACGATACGCGCGCGGATGCCAGCCTGCTGGTCAGCCGCACGCTTCGCGGCAAGCTGCGGGAAGCCCACGCGCTGATCTACGACGACCTGGAAGGTGATGATGTGCACCACTGGGTACACCGGGTGAAACGCCTTTCCGACCTTGGTCTGGAGGAGGAAGCGAGCGAACTGGAGCAGAGCCTGATCGAGCTGACCCGCAACGATCCGGAACTGCAGAAGGAGTTCCTCCGCAGCCTGATGACCGACGCCGGTCGCCTGGCAGCAGATCCCGGCGCCAGTAACTGACGCCTAGCGGCGAACGATAAAGCCGGTGATACCCTGGGGTGTCATCGGCTGCAGCTCTACCGCCGCCACCTTGGCCTTCACCGGGCCGCGCGCCAGCCATTTCTCCAGCTCGCGCAGCGCCTCTTCCTCACCTTCGATCAACAACTCGACGCGCCCGTCAGCGACATTTCGCACCCAACCGTCGATATCCAGGCGCTCGGCCTGTTCCTGGGTGCTCTGGCGGAAACAGACGCCCTGCACCTTGCCGCTGATATAGCCGTGCAGACAGATCCTGGCCATCACTGCTTCTCCTCGCGCAACGCGCTCAGGCGCGCCTGCAGGCCGGCGGCGGTCTGCTCGCCGAGCAACTGCTCACGCATCTTGCCGTCAGGGTCAATGATATAGGTGACAGGCAGTGCTTCGCTGCGCGGCAGGCTGTAGCGCGGTGCAGGGTCGTCGGCCAGCACGGTGTACTGCACGCCCAGCGCCTGGGATGCCTTTGCCAGCTCGGCATCGCGCAGCCCATCGAAGTTCACACCCAGCACCCGGAAGCCCTTCGACCTGCCCTCCTCGGCCAGATGATTCAGTTCGGGAATTTCCTTGCGGCAAGGCGCGCACCACTCAGCCCAGTAATTAATGACTAGCCACTGGCCATCTACGCTTGCAGCGGGTACTTTCTGTCCATGCTGATCGGTGCCATAGTCCGCCGAGCAGCCGGCCAGGATCAGGCCGGCCATCAAGCCCATCACAATACGGAGCCGCATTCCCATGCCTTCAATCCTCGTGTATGCGGGGTGGTCATGATGCTCGATGCCCTGCGCCTGGAGGTGCCGGACATCCTCGAAGAAGATGCCGAGGCAATGAGCAATCTGGCGGTCAGGCTCCAGGAATCGCGGCAGCAGCCCCTGCAGGAAGGACTGCAGAAAGCGCTGGGCACGCTGTTCCGCCTCAACCGATGCGCGCTGACCTTACTGGAAAGACAACGCGCCCTGCAAAGCCTCAGCGAAGAATACCGGCATTACGAACGGCTGATACGCCAGGAGCGCACGCCGCCCGCCCTCTTCGTGCACTTCTGCGGCGAACTGGCCGCCGGCTTCAAGCGCCTGCTCCTGCAGATTCTGCATGGCCGCAAGCCGTCGCGGCCACACATGGCCTGGTGCCTGTACATGGCCCAGCATTTCCTCGCCCAGGCGCTGCTGCGCCACTATCAGCAGTACCAGCAGCCGCCCGGCAACCTCTGGCGCGACAGCCACTTGCTGTACTGGATCGGCGAGCATCAGGAGTGCCTGGACGAACCGGTCGCCGCCGCTTTCGATCCGGTGCCGGCCGGCACCTTGCGCGGGTTGTACCAGCAGATCCTGCTGCTGGCCCTGAGCAATCCGTTCCACCTCACCGATGGCGAGGCGCCTCAGCTATTCAGCGCCCTGGCGCCACTGGCCGCGCTGGGCCGGCTTCAGCCCTGGGACGATGAAGAACAGGAAGGCTTCGTGGTCGACCTGGGCTCCGACCAACCCTGTCTGGCCGCCGAGCAGGCCGTCGATGCGCCCGCCGAGCAATTACGTCGCCTGGAACTGGGCGCGCTGCTGATCGCCCTGCATGATCCCGCGCCGCTGCGCCGCCTGGAGCAAGGCGCGCTGCTGGAGCGCATCCGCCACCACTGGCTCGGGCACCAGGCGCGCCGCCACGAGCGCGCCGAGCAGACAGGCACCTGTCGAGTGGTTGTAGGCCTTCCGGCGATCCAGCAGCACCTGCTGGACAGCTCGGCCATCCCGTGCCGTGAAGCCGCCTTGATGGACGTCAGCGCCGGCGGCGCGCGAATCCTCTGTAGCGGCCAGCAGGCAGGGCAGCTCCCGGTCGGCCAACTGCTGCTGATACCCGGCAACGGCGGCACACCCACCCTGGCCGTGGTGCGTTGGCGCCATCTCAACAGCGAAGGACTGCACCTCGGCCTGCGCTACCTCAAAGGACTTCCCCGCCCGGTCTGGCTGCGCCGTACACCCGACGCGCAGCGCCATCCCGGCGTCCTGCAGAGCACGCCGGAGCCGGGCAACGGCTGGTATCACGGGCTCTGGGTGCCCCACGGCAACTTCGTCGAAGGCGAGAACCTCTGGCTGCAACTGGCCAGCTTCGACAACCAGACCATCCTGCCGCTGCCCGCCGCCAACCTCAGCACGCCACTGGTAGCCCGCCACCCACTGCGCCTGGCCTGATTGTCGATTTTGGGAGAAATGTCACAGGCAAGATCGGCAGTAAGCCCGGAATGCCCGGAAGCCTCATCCCTATAATTCGAACGTTCGTCCTGACTCCTGGACGACTCTCGCTCGCCGATCATTCAGCGGCCTTCAGAATGCGACTGGCGCCATGTACGCCAGCCTCCATCGACAGGACAGCCCGATGCAGCCTACAGACCAGCTTGTCAGCAAGGTTCCCAGCCATATTGTCGCCGGCGCACGGCCAGCCAATGCGGCCAGCGGGGGACGACTGGCCGACTTCAATGTCGCGGTCTGGCTACATCTGCCCGGCGTGGCGGAACTGCCGGTGACGCTGCTGCTCAGCTACCGAGATGGTGAGCGCAGCCGGGAAGTGGTGGTCGATCATGGCACGGTCAACAAGCAGAGCCGCATCCTGCTCTCGGGCGTGGCGCGCCTGGCGTTTACCCAGCGGATCGAGGATGCGCAGATCAAGCTGCGCGCAGCCATCCCGCTGTCGCGCGTCATCGCCGAAGAAGTCTTCATGCAGGCGGTGGAACAGCAGGCCGGCGCAACGCGCCCGGTGGCCACCAGCCTCTGACGATTCAGCCCAGCTGACGCACCGGTGCCTCGTCCGCCGGTTCAGCCGCAGCGGGTTCGGCGATGTCCTGTGGAACAGTAGGAAGGAGCGATTCAGGCCAGCTGCTGAATTGCAGACCAGTGATTCTATTCAACCGCTCCAGGGCGCTCGACAGATCGCGCTGATGCAGGTGCACTACGTTGTTCTGGTCTTTTTTCATGGATTCGCTGGCCTTGGAGGAACTTCTTCAGGACATCTGTGTCCGTCCGCTTCATAGCCAGACCATAGCCAGAACTGTGCCAATTCCGATACAGCGAGAAATGGCGCATTTCTGAGGCGGATTGCGGGGCCGAAAGAATCAGAATCGCCGCAAACTGACGTTTTGCGTCACTCGGAATGTGACGGCTTCAACCATTTCGCCAGGCTGTCACCGAAAAGCGCCTGCCGATCCGCCTGGTAGCGCGCCAGGGTTTCCCGCAGTTCCGGATACCAGGGCTCGTCCAGCTCCGCTGGCAAGGCCTCGAGGCATGGCAATGGCCAGGGGCTGCGATTGAGCAGATGGTGCAGGCTGTAGCTGCCGAGGTCGCGACAGAGCACCCAGGCGGCAGTGGTAGAACCGGCGCGGCAGACCAGTTGCTCCCCCTCGAGGAAATCCAGCACCTCTTCCCATTCATCCTCCGGCAGCAGCCAGCCGGCGCGGTGCAGATGCACCAGGCGCGTCGGCAGGCCGTGGCGCTGGCGGTCGAAGAACACCCGCAGCACGCCCAGGATCACCAACAGCCGCGGCAGGGCGCGACGCCGCCAGAGACGGGTCGAGGACAGGTTGCAGACCAACTCTGCGCCGAACAGCACGATCAGCCACGACAGCCAGATCCACAGCAGGAACAGCGGCACTGTGGCGAAAGCGCCGTAAATCAGTTTGTAGCCGGGGAAGAAACTCACGTAGAAGCCGAACAGCGACTTGGCCGCCTCGAACAGGATCGAGGTGAAGACACCGCCAGCCAGTGCATGCAGGAACGGCACCCGCGCGTTGGGCACCGCCGCATAGATCAAGGTGAAGGCCGCCACGCTGGCCAGCAATGGCATGAACTTGAGCAGCATCGCCGCCCCCGGCAGCGCATGGGGGCCGGAGAGCAGCGACAGCGAAGTGATGTAGGTGGACACGGCAAAACCGGTGCCCAGCAGCAGCGGCCCGAGGCTGAGAATCGCCCAGTACAGCAGGAAGCGGGTCACGCCCCGGCGCGGCTGGCGCACGCGCCAGATGGCATTGAAGGCTTTCTCGATGGTTACCAGCATGGTGAAGGCGGTGACCGCCAGGAAAGCCACGCCCAGCCAGGTCAGGTGGCGCGCCTGTACGGTGAAGTTACGCAGATAGGCCTCGACCGCCTCGCCAGTGGACGGCACGAAGTTGCGGAACACGAACAGCTGGATGCGCTCGCCCATGCCTTCGAACGCCGGCACGGCCGAGAGCATGGCGAAGGTCACGGTCATCATCGGGACGACCGCGAACAGGGTGGTGTAGGTCAGGGCCGCAGCGCTGTTGGGCGCTTTGTCGGCGAGGAAGCGCTGGACCAGATAGCGGCCGAATTCGACCAGGCCCTGCAAGCGTTCGTGCATGAAATATCCTTTGGCTGCACTGAAAAAACCGTACTCCTGGATCGCGGCGAACGACAGCGGTTCAGTCCAGTCCGAGGAGGCGGTTAGAATAGCCGCCACTTCATCGGCCTTGCGAGTCCCGGCACATGAGCCAGATTTCAATTTTTCACAATCCGCGCTGCTCCAAATCCCGCGGCGCCCTCGAACTGCTCGAAGCGCGCGGCATCCAGCCGGAAATCATTCGCTACCTGGAAACCCCGCCCAGCAGCGCCGAACTCAAGGCACTGCTCGTCAAGCTGGGCATCAGCGCGCGCCAGTTGCTGCGCACCGGCGAGGACGAATACAAGGAACTGAACCTGGCCAACCCGGCGCTGGGCGACGACCAACTGATCGAGGCAATGGCCAGCCATCCCAAGCTGATCGAGCGGCCGATCCTCATCGTCGGCGACAAGGCGGTCATCGGCCGCCCGCCGGAGAAAGTGCTGGAGATCCTGCCTTGAGCGCTCCCTACATACTGGTCCTGTACTACAGCCGCCACGGCGCCACCGCCGAAATGGCGCGGCAGATCGCCCGTGGCGTCGAGCAGGGCGGCCTGGAAGCTCGCGTGCGCACGGTGCCGGCGGTTTCCACCGAGTGCGAAGCCGTCGCACCGGACATCCCACCGGAGGGCGCGCTCTATGCCACCCTGGATGACCTGAAGGACTGCTCGGGCCTCGTCCTCGGCAGCCCGACCCGCTTCGGCAACATGGCCGCACCGCTCAAGTACTTCCTCGACGGCACCAGCAGCCTGTGGCTGACCGGCGGCCTGGTGGGCAAGCCGGCGGCGGTGTTCACCTCGACCGCCAGCCTGCACGGCGGCCAGGAGACCACCCAGCTGTCGATGATGCTGCCGCTGCTGCACCACGGCATGCTCATCACCGGCATCCCCTACAGTGAGCCCGCCCTGCTGGAGACCCGCGGTGGCGGCACGCCCTACGGCGCCAGCCACTTCGCCACGGCCGACGGCAAGCGCAGCCTGGACGAACACGAAATCACCCTGTGCCGCGCGCTGGGCAAGCGCCTGGCCGAAGTCGCCCGCAAACTGGAGAGCTGAATGGCCCGCAAGAACAAACCGCTGCCGCCCATGGAATGGCTAGAACCCCGGCTGGCGGCCAGCCGCGCGGTCGCCCTCGGCAGCTTCATCGGGCTGATCCTGCTCATCGCCATCTGGGATGTGCTGTTCGCCGACGCCCACGGTGGCGCGCGCTGGGTACCGTGGGTCTTTCTGGGCTTCAAGCTGCTGCCGCTGCTGGTGGTCGCGCCGGGTATCCTGATTGGCAGCGCGCGCGGCCATGCCTGGGCGTGCTACGTGATCAACCTGTACTTCATCCTCGGCGTGCTCAACGCCTTCGATCCCAACCACGCCATCTTCGGCTGGGCGGAGATCATCCTCAGCGTGTCGCTGTTCTGCTCGGCACTGATGTACACGCGCTGGCGTTTCCAGTACGACCGCAAGCGGGCTGGCGAAGGTCGGGACCCGCAGCAGGAAGCGACGAACGCCTGATTGGGAAACCAGGAATCAAGGGGACTGCGGGCCTACCAGCCCATGGTTTCCTTGAGGAACGGAATGGTCAGCTTGCGCTGTGCCTGCAGCGAGGCCTTGTCCAACTCGTCCAGCAGGTCGAAGAGGAACTGCATGCTACGCGCACCGCGGGTGAGGATGAAGCGCCCCACTTCGTCGGTCAGGTGCAGGCCACGGCGCGAAGCGCGCAGCTGAAGGGCGCGCAGCTTCTCGTCGTCGGTCAGCGGGTGGAGCTGGAAGATCAGCGAGAGGGTCAGGCGGGATTTCAGGTCCGGTAGCTTGACCGGCAGCTCGCGCGGTGACACCGAGGCCGACAGCAGCAGCTTGCGGCCGGAGTCGCGCAGGCGGTTGAACAGGTGGAACAGCGCCTCTTCCCACTCACGCTTGCCAGCCAGCGCATCGATCTCGTCCAGGCAGACCAGCTCGCGCTGCTCGAGGTTGTCGAAGATCTCCGGCCCATAGGCTACGAGGTCCGCCATCGGCAGATAGACGGACGGCTCACCCAGTTGCTCGGAACGAATGCAGGCCGCTTGCAGCAGGTGGCTGCGGCCTACGCCCTCGGCACCCCAGAGATAGATCAGGCTTTCCGTCCACCCGGCCTCGGGCTCGCACAGACGCTCGACGTAGCCGAGCGCCGCGGCGTTGGCACCGGGGTAGTAGTTGGCGAACGTTGCGTCATCACGCAGGCGTACGCTTAGGGGAAGCTGCATAGGAGTCATGCGGGGCCGGGCGTTTGGTCAATCGCTTGGGGTGGGCCTTGATGACTGAAAGTTTATCCAAATCAGAAGGATAACGCAGCTACCACGTGCGACTCAGAGCCGCCGGCGCCTGGAAGCGGGACGTTGCCCGCACCCGGGCTGTTTGTTACCAGTGGAAGCGCAGGGTGTTCTGTGCCGGCACGGCCGCGTTCGGCACCGCTTGACCATTGGCGTCGACCACGGGCTGCGGGGGCTCGGCCGGGGCCTCCTGCAGGCGCGCCAGGGCCAGTTGCGCGCGCAGTTGCTCGGCGCTGGCGGTCACGCGGTAGACGAGCGTGTTCCCCTGGACCTCCACCAGCTTGGCACCCATCGGCTCCAGCAGGCGGGAGACTTCGGCGTAGCGCGCCAGATCGGCGCCCTCGATCTGCAGGACCTGAGCCGACGCCGTGCCGGCCGCCCCGACGAAACGCTGCGACAGGCGCTGGGATACGCCCAGCATCACCGCATCGGCCAGCGCGTCCGGCGTATCACCCTGGGCCTGGCCCTGTTCACGGCTGTCCCCCATCCACACGCGCCAGGTGGCGGTCCACTTGCCATCGGCTTCCTTGGCATCCACCGCCAGCAGGGCATCTGCGCCGTAGCGCTCGGACGCGGATTTCAACGCGTCGGGCTGGGCGGCGTTGAGGTTCTCGGCGGTGCCGATCTGCTGCTCGCTCAGATCAGCCATCGGCAGGCGCAGCGGCAGGCCGCGACGCTGGGCGGCGCGATTCAGCGGGGCGGAGGCTTCCTGGCTGTCGCCCACCAGGCTGCTGCCGTTGGCACTTTCGTTCAACCACCAGGCCAGCACGCTCGGGCGGCTGGCGCCCCAGACCGGCAGGCCGGCCTGGCGCAGGGCGTTGTCCGTAGCGGTCGGATCGAAGTCCACCACCAGCGCCATGGGCGGGCCGTTCTCGAAGCCGTACTGGCTGATCAGCTGCTGCGGGTCCTTGAAGTAACCGGCCAGCGCCGGGCTCTGCGCGGCACTGGGGTTGCCGGTCAGGCGCAGCACCAGGGTCTGCAGGGCACGGGTCAGGCCGGCATTGCGCTCGTCCGGCTGCTGGGAGGCGACCGGTTCGTGCACCTGGTACAGGTTGCCCAGCGTTTCAGCGAAGGATGGCAGGCTGAACAGCGACAGGCAGAGGATCAACAGGCGGGCGGTCAGGCGCATGGCGGGCTCTCGCGGCGAAAACGAAGATGCCAGCGTGCTATGAGCTGGCAATGAAGGCCTATACCTTAAACAGCCGTCCGGCCAGCGGCAACAGCGCGAGATGGCCGCTGCCGGGCAAGCCTGATAAAATCCCGCGCCTCCCGCGCAGGCCGGTAAGCGCAAACGGCGCGCCCGGCGGCAAGACGAATCATCCCTTCTATAGGCCTGGATTTATGAGCAACAAGCAACCCTCGTTGAGCTACAAGGACGCCGGTGTGGACATCGACGCCGGCGAAGCCCTGGTCGAACGCATCAAAGGCGTGGCCAAGCGCACCGCGCGTCCGGAAGTCATGGGCGGCCTGGGTGGCTTTGGCGCTCTGTGCGAAATCCCGGCCGGCTACAAGCAACCCGTTCTGGTCTCCGGCACCGATGGCGTGGGCACCAAGCTGCGCCTGGCGCTGAACCTGAACAAGCACGACAGCATCGGCCAGGACCTGGTCGCGATGTGCGTGAACGACCTGGTCGTGTGCGGCGCCGAGCCGCTGTTCTTCCTGGACTACTACGCCACCGGCAAGCTCAACGTCGACGTGGCCGCCACCGTAGTCACCGGCATCGGCGCCGGTTGCGAGCTGGCGGGTTGTTCCCTGGTCGGTGGCGAGACCGCAGAGATGCCGGGCATGTACGAAGGCGAAGACTACGACCTGGCCGGCTTCTGCGTCGGCGTCGTGGAAAAATCGGACATCATCGACGGCTCGAAAGTGGTCGCCGGCGACGCCCTGATCGCCCTGCCCTCCTCCGGCCCGCACTCCAACGGTTACTCGTTGATCCGCAAGATCATCGAAGTCTCCGGCGCCGACATCGAGTCCACCCAGCTGGATGGCAAGCCCCTGGCCGATCTGCTGATGGCCCCGACCCGTATCTATGTCAAGCCGCTGCTGCAGCTGATCAAACAGACCGGCGCGGTCAAGGCCATGGCCCACATCACCGGCGGCGGTCTGCTGGACAACATCCCGCGCGTGCTGCCGGACAACGCCCAGGCCGTGGTTGACGTAGCCAGCTGGCAGCGTCCGGCGGTCTTCGACTGGCTGCAGGAAAAAGGCAACGTCGACGAGACCGAGATGCACCGCGTGCTGAACTGCGGCGTGGGCATGGTCATCTGCGTTGCCCAGGACCAGGTCGAGGCATCTCTCAAGGCCCTGCGTGACGCCGGCGAGCAGCCGTGGGTCATCGGCCGCATCGACGCTTGCGCCGCCGACGCCGAGCGCGTGGTCCTGAACAACCTGAAAGGCCACTGATGTCCACACCTTGCAATGTCGTGGTGCTGATTTCCGGCTCCGGCAGCAACCTGCAAGCCCTGATCGACAGTCTCGCCGGCGCTGACACGCCGGCAGTGATCCGCGCGGTGATCTCCAACCGCGCGGATGCCTACGGCCTTGAGCGTGCGCGCAAGGCCGGCATCGAGACGCGCTTCCTCGACCACAAGTCCTACGCCGACCGCGAAAGCTTCGATGCCGCACTGGTCCAGGCCATCGACGGCTTCGATGCCGACCTGGTGCTGCTCGCCGGCTTCATGCGCATCCTGAGCGCGGACTTCGTGCGTCACTACCAGGGTCGCCTGCTGAACATCCATCCGTCCCTGCTGCCCAAATACAAGGGCCTGCACACCCACCAGCGTGCGCTGGAGGCCGGCGACGCCGAGCATGGCTGTAGCGTGCACTTCGTCACCGAGGAACTTGACGGCGGTCCTCTGGTCGTACAGGCGGCAATCCCGGTAGAGTCTGGCGACACGCCGGAAACGCTGGCGCAGCGCGTTCACGTGCAGGAACATGTGATCTATCCGCTGGCCATGCGCTGGTTCGCCGAAGGCCGAGTAAGGCTGAGTGAACATGGCGCCACGCTGGATGGGCAGCTTCTGCCCGCCTCCGGCCATTTGTACCGAACCTAGGAGATTCGCGATGCGTAGAGCCCTGCTGTTCCTGATGGCTGTACTGGCCCTGCCGGCCCAGGCTTTCGAGCTGAAGCCATTCGAGGCCAGCTATACCGCCGACTGGAAACAGATGCCGATCAGCGGGACCGCCTCCCGCAGCCTCAAGCAAGGCGACGGCGGCCGCTGGGAACTGGATTTCAAGGCCTCCATGCTGCTCGCCAGCCTGACTGAAAGCAGCACCTTCAAGGTCGAGAACGACACCTACCTGCCGCTGACCTATCGTTGGGCCCGCGAAGGCCTGGGCAAGAACAAGCAGACCGAGCTCGATTTCGATTGGGCGGAAAAGCAGGTGCTGGGCAGCGACCGTGGCGACCAGGTGCGCCAGCCGCTGAACAAGGGCCAGCTGGACAAGTCCACCTACCAGCTTGCGCTGCAGCATGACGTGGCCGTCGGCAAGAAGGCGATGAGCTACCAGGTGATCGAGGGTACCGATACCGATACCTACGACTTCCGCGTGCTGGGCGAGGAGAAGGTCCGCACCCAGGCCGGCCTGATCACCGCGATCAAGGTGGAGCGCGTGCGCGACCCCACCAAGAGCAACCGCAAGACCATCCTCTGGTTTGCCAAGGATTGGGACTTCATCCTTGTGCGCCTGTACCAGCAGGAGTCCGACGGCAAGGAATACCAGATCATGCTCAAGGAAGGCACCGTGGGCGGCAAGACCGTCCAGGGCGAGAAAGGCTGATCCTTCAGCGAAAAGAAAAGCCGGGCAATTGCCCGGCTTTTTCATGCCCGCGCCCCTGGCCGTACCTCTGTAGAAGCGAGCTTGCTCGCGAACCGCCCGATACCGCAGCGCCAGGTGAGGGTCGCGAGCAAGCTCGCTCCTACCCAAAGCAAAAAGCCGGGCAACGCCCGGCTTTTCCTTGCCTGGAGAACAAGGGCGGCGGATCAGCCTTCGCTCGACGGCTTGCGCTTGAAGCGGCGGGCAATCCAGCCGATGGCCAGGGCCGGGACGATCCACAGCTTCTTCAGCAGCACCAGCAGGGTCGCGAACAGCCCGACCTTGGCGGCGACCTTGCCGGCGATCAGCGCGCCCAGGCCATAAGCGGCAACCTTGTCGACGCTGGGGTTGAAGTCGACATAACGGTTGCCCGGGTTGAACTCGGTCATCGCCAGCACCTTGCCGACGTTCTTCTCGATCTCCGGCAGCTGCTCCATGCCGGCAACGAAGTTCAGCACCAGCACACCTTTGCGGCCCAGCGCACGGATGTTGTAGTTCAGCGTGTGCTCCTTGGCGTCGCCGAACTGCAGTTCCTTCGCCCAGTACAGCTTCTTTTCCGCCGCGTCATAGCGCGGCGGCGCGGCCCAGCCGATCAGCTGGATCGACTCGAAGCCCTGCTGCTCACGCTGCGGATTGGCTTCCTTGAGGTCGTCCTGCATGTCCTTGAGCATTTCCGCGTAGTCGATCTTTGCCGCGTCCTCGTCCGAGACGTAGCCGCTCTCCTCATACTGCACGGTCACGGCCCAGGACTCGGCATCGAACGGCGAGACGCCGGCCGGCATCAGCATGCCCAGCGGCGGATCGGAGGGTGGATTGCCCCAGGCTTCCAATACGCGCTCGGCATCCTTGCCGTCGAGGAAGACGAAGTTCTCCGGCAGATCGAAGGTCGCGAGGTTATCGCCGACCACCACCTTGCCTTTCTGGAAGTGCAGGCTGGCGACGAAGGTCTCGGGCGACATCTCCTCGTCCGACTCGGCGGCGGGAGCGGGAGCAGCGGCGGCTGCGGGGCTTTCGCTCTGGTTGTCGGTAGCGGGTGCGGCGAACGCCGGGGCGGCGATGGCCTGTGCGAGCAAGGCAGCCAGGAAGAGGGCTTTGCCATCCATAGGGTGAATCTCCTGAATCGTATCCATGACATCAGCGGCCAATTGCCATGCCGCCGGGCGCGAATTGTCGCATTCCCTGGCTAAACCTGTAACAGGAAATTTCATCTGCGCCTGCGCTGGCGCACAAAAAAAAGCCGGGCACCGGCCCGGCTTCATCGTGATTCCCCCGAACCTCAGGGTTGGCTGGCGATGGCCTTTTCGATGGCGGCCTGCAGCTCGGGGTCGTCCGGCTTGGTCAAGCTGGAAAACTCCGCCACCACCTTGCCCTGCCGGTCCACCACGTATTTGAAGAAGTTCCAACGTGGCACTTGGTCGGCCTGTTGGGCGAGGTCCTTGAACAGCGGGATCGCCTCGTCGCCGCTGACGTGCTGCACCGAGGTCATGTTGAAGGTCACGCCGTAGTTGCCGTAGCAGATCTTCGCGGTTTCGGCGGAATCGGCATCCTCCTGCTTGAAGTCATCGGAGGGTACGCCGAGCACTTCCAGGCCCTGTCCCTTGTACTTCTGGTAGACAGCCTCGAGGCCCTTGAACTGCGGAGTGAAGCCGCAATGGCTGGCGGTATTCACCACCAGCAAGGGCTTGCCGGCATAGAGCTCGCAAAGATCAAGCACATCCTTGGAGCGCAACTTGGGCAATTCACCCTGGGTCTTGAGCAGCGCCGGGCAGTCGGCGGCCTGCGCGGCCAGGGGCAACAACAGAGACAGGACGAGCAGAGATAGGCGCATGGCAGTGATCCTCAAGCTATCCCGCCACGCTACCTCGCGCGCCATGCATCAGCAACTGCCCATGCCCAGCTGCATCAACGCAAGACCGCCGCGCTGCCAGCCCCACCACGCAATACCCGCCACCGCCAGGCCAAGTCCCAGCGCCAGAGCGATCACCATTGGGCGCTTCACGCCGCCCCCAGCGCGGTACGCTCGACCGGGCGCTCGCGCACCGGCCAGTTGAGCAGACCGGCCAGCAGGCTGAGGAGGATGGAAACCTGCCAGACCAGGTCGTAGTTGCCGGTGTGGTCATACACGTAGCCGCCCAGCCAGCCGCCGAGGAAGGCGCCGATCTGGTGAAACAGGAAGGTGATGCCCCCGAGCATCGACAGGTTGCGCACGCCGAACAGGGTCGCGACTGTGCCGTTGGTGAGCGGCACGGTGGATAGCCACAGCAGGCCCATGGCGATGCCGAAGGCGTAAGCCGTCCAGACGCTCAGCGGCGCCCAGATGAAGGCGACGATCACCACCGCGCGCAACAGGTACAGGCCGGTGAGCAGCCTGGGCTTGCTCATCCGCCCGCCCAGCCAGCCGGCAATGTAGGTGCCAAAGACATTGAACAGACCTACCAGCGCCAGCACCGTGGTGCCGACGGTGGCGGGCAGGTGGCGGTCCACCAGGTAGGCCGGCAGGTGCACACCGATGAATACGACCTGGAAGCCACAGACGAAAAAGCCCAGGGACAGCAGCCAGAAGCCGGAATGCCCGGCCGCCTCGCGCAGCGCCTCGCCCAAGGTTTGCTCGTGGCCCTGCATCGGCAGGGGCTTGTCCTTCATCAGCACCGCCAGCGGCACGATGAAGGCCACCAGCAGACCCAGCGCCAGCAGCGCAGCGGACCAGCCCAGCCAGCCGATCAGTCCCAGGGTGCCCGGCAGCATGGCGAACTGGCCGAAGGAACCCGCTGCCGCCGAGATGCCCATGGCCATGCTGCGGCGCTCCAGCGGTACCGCACGCCCCACCGCACCGAGAATCACCGAGAACGAGGTGCCCGAAAGGCCAATGCCGATCAGCAGGCCGGCGCTCATGGACAGGCTGAAGGCCGAGTCGGAATAGCCCATCAGCACCAGCCCGACGGCATAGAGAATGCCGCCCACCAGTACGGTGCGCATCGCGCCGAAGCGGTCGGCGACGGCCCCGGTGAACGGCTGGGCGACACCCCAGATCAGGTTCTGCAGGGCGATGGCGAAGGCGAAGGTCTCACGCCCCCAGCCGAATTCGGCGCTCATCGGCGCAAGGAACAGGCCGAAGCCATGGCGGATGCCCAGGGACAGGGCGAGTATCAGGGCGCCGGATACCAGTATCCAGAACCCCGTGCGCGACAGCTTCGACATCGATTGCTCCTAAACGGGTATATACCCGCTTTTGTTCGTTCTTCCAAATGGCATGCAGGCCGCCGCTAGCTCTCCAGCGCGGCCAGTTCATCCAGCAAGGCTTCCAGCTGACGGCGCTTTTCATCGCCCAGATGCGACGCCACACCCAACTGCGCCGCGTCCCAGGCATCACGACCCCGCACGATGCGCTCGAGCCCGGCCGGGGTCAGGACCACGATCCGGTTGCGCTGATCTTCACCCTCTTCCAGCTTCACCAGGCCATCGGCCTCCAGCGGCTTGAGATTGCGCCCCAGCGTGCTGCGGTCCAGGCCCATGGCCTCGGCCAGCTCGGAGATGCTCGGCTGCTCCAGCCGCGACAGGTGCCGCAGCAGGGAAAACTGCGCAGTGGTCAACCCGACGCCTTTCAGGGCATCGTCATAGACGCGGGTCACGGCGCGGGCCGAGCGGCGCAGTTTGGTGCAGAGGCATTGGGTGGTCAGCATGGATGCATGTATATACCCGCATCTGCGAAGCGGTCAATGGCCGACGCGCCCCATTGTCCCATCTGCCAATGCGTGGCGTTGGCGCAGCCAAGGGCACCGCGCGGAGCCAGCCGTATAACTGCGGCCATCCAGCCCCGCGCTTTCGACGGGGCGCATCACGGTCCGAGGTCCCCGATGCCCGTCTACAAAGCTCCGCTGCGCGACACCCGCTTCCTGCTCAATGAAGTCTTCGACTTCCCTACCCACTACCAGAATCTGGTGAATGGCGGCGAAGCCACGCCGGACATGGTCGACGCCATCCTCGGCGAATGCGCCAGGCTTTGTGAGGAAGTGATCGCCCCGCTCTACCACAGCGGCGACGAGGAAGGCTGTCACCTGGAGAATGGCGAAGTGCGCACGCCCAAGGGTTTCAAGCAAGCCTACGACGCCTATGTCGCCGGTGGCTGGCAGGGCCTGTCGCATCCTGTGGAATACGGCGGCCAGGGTCTGCCGATGAGCCTGGGCGCGCTCAAGCAGGAGATGATGGGCACCGCCAACTGGCCGTTCTCGATGTACCCGGGCCTGTCGCTGGGCGCGATGAACACCGTGATGCAGCACGGTACCGAGGAGCAGAAACGCACCTACCTCACCCCGCTCACCGAAGGCCGCTGGGGCGGCACCATGTGCCTGACCGAGCCGCAATGCGGCACCGACCTGGGCCAGGTGAAGACCCGCGCGGAAACGAACGCCGATGGCAGCTATGCGATCACCGGCACCAAGATCTTCATCTCCTCCGGCGAGCACGACCTCACCGAGAACATCGTGCACATCGTCCTCGCCCGCCTGCCGGATGCACCGAAAGGCACGCGCGGTATTTCGCTGTTCATCGTGCCGAAATTCCTTCCAAGTGAAGCCGGCGCACTCGGCCCGCGCAACGGCGTGACCTGTGGCGCGCTGGAAAAGAAGATGGGCATCAAGGCGTCGGCCACCTGCGTGATGAACTTCGACGGCGCCACCGGCTACCTCATCGGCGAGCCGAACAAGGGCCTGGAGTGCATGTTCACCTTCATGAACAGCGCGCGCATCGGCACCGCCATCCAGGGCGTGGCCACCGCCGAGCTGGCCTACCAGGGCGCGCTGGCCTACGCCCGCGAGCGCCGCTCCATGCGCGCCCTCTCCGGCACCAAGGAACCGGGCGAGATCGCCGACAGCCTGATGCACCATGGCGACGTGCGCCGCATGCTGCTGACCCAGAAGGCCGTGGCCGAAGGCGGCCGCGCGCTGATCTACCTGGCCACCCAGTATGCCGACAAGATGATCCAGGGCCTGCTGACCCACTCCAACGCCGAGTACGACCGCTGGGACGACAAGCTCGGCTTCCTCACTCCTATCCTCAAGGGCTGCCTGACCGAACTGGGCCTGGAGAGCGCCAACCTGGGCATGCAGGTATTCGGCGGCCACGGCTACATCAAGGAACACGGCATGGAGCAGATCGTCCGCGACGCGCGGATCGCCACGCTCTACGAAGGCACCACCGGCATCCAGGCGCTGGACCTGCTCGGCCGCAAGGTGCTGCTGATGACCCAGGGCAAGGCCGTGCGCGACTTCACCCGGCAGGTGGCGAAGTTCGCCGTCGACCTGCTCAAGCAGGAGCCGGCCATGCGCGGCCGCGCGCTCACGCTGCTCAAGCTCTGCGCGCAGTGGAACCTGCTGACGCTGCGCATCGCCCTCACCGCCCGCAAGCAACGCGACCTGGTGAGCACCGCCAGCCACGATTACCTGATGTTCTCCGGCTACGCCGCGCTGGCGTATTCCTGGGCGCTGCAGGAAGCCGCCGCGCGCAAGCGCCTGCGCCAGGGCGGCAGCGAGTCGAGCGACTTCTACAAGGCGAAGATCGCCACCAGCGACTTCTACTTCGCTCGCCTGCTGCCACGCGCCAAGGGGCATGCGGCGGCGATGGCGAAGCCCGTGCGGTCGATCATGGGGTTGAAGACGGAGCATTTCGCGTTTGATTAACCTAGGCGCCAAGCCCTCGCTCGCACCTGCCTGACCTCCGGCGCGAGCTCCAGCCCTCTCCCCCGCCCTCTCCCTGAAGGGAGAGGGAGCCGCCCGTGCCGGCTGAAACGGCGGCATCAACCGGCACCATGCCGTCCCCTTTTCCTGAAGGGAGAGGGAGCCGCCCGTGCCGGCTGAAACGGCGGCATCAACCGGCACCACACAGTCCCCTCTCCCTGAACGGAGAGGGAGCTGCCCGTGTCGGCTGAAACCGCGGCATCAACCGGCACCGTGCCGTTCCCTTTTCCTGAAGGGAGAGGGAGCCGCCCGTGCCGGCTGAAATCGCGGCCTCAACCGGCACCGTGCCGTCTCCTTTTCCTGAAGGGAGAGGGAGCCGCCCGTGCCGGCTGAAACGGCGGCATCATCCGGCACCATACAGTCCCCTCTCCCTTCAGGGAGAGGGTTAGGGAGAGGGGCTCCCCAACCAGGAATTTCCGAAGAGGAGTTCAGAGCGCCAACGCCACCAGCACCGCGCACTCGATCATCTCCAGCATCGCCCCGGCGGTATCCCCGGTGGTGCCGCCCAGGCGGGCGATGAAGCGGCTGCGCAGCCAGACGAACAATGCCAACGCGACTGCCAGCGCCAGCAGGCCGGAAAGGCCCACCAGCACCATCAGCGCCGCGTTGGCCGCCAGCACCCACGGCATTGCGCCACGCGGGAGATGGTCGGCCAGCGCCTGGCCCAGACCGCCCTTGCGCGCATAGTCGGTGGTGAAGAACAGCAGCGGCAGCGCGCAGCGCCCCAGCCAGGGCGCCAGCAGCAGACCCCAGTGCTGGTGATTGCCCAGGACGGCGGTGATCGCCGCGAATTTGAGGAGCAGCAGCAGTACCAGCGCGACCACCGCCGCCGGGCCGCAGCGCGGGTCCTTCATGATCGCCAGGGTACGTTCGCGATCCCCCAGGCCGCCGATCCAGGCGTCCGCGGTATCGGCCAGGCCATCGAGGTGCAGCGCGCCGGTGAAGGCGACCCACACCAGCAGGATCAGCGCCGCTTGCAACAACAGATGTACGCCACCGAGCAACCCGCCCATGGTGAACAGCACCGCACCGATCAGCAGGCCCACCAGCGGGTAGTACAAGGTGGCGCGGCCAAACTGCTCCGGCGTCGGCATGTGCCCCAGGCGCACCGGCAGGCGGGTGAGGAACTGCAGTGCCACCAACGGCAGCAGCCAGTCGCTGAGTTGGACGGCGTGCGCATCCGCTCCGCTCTGCTCGGCGGGCTCGGCTGCCTCTTGCTCGCGGTCCGGGTGTGTCATCAGTTGCTTGCCTTGTGGATGCGCCAGCCGTCGCCGTCGCGGGTCACGTCCAGCGCCATGCATTCGCCATGGGCCACCACCACTTCCAGCAGGCGCTTTGCCGGCAGGCCACTGGCCAGCGCGCCGAGCAGGCGCATCACGCCACCGTGGGTGACCACCAGCACGGACGATCCGGCATGGGCCTGGTAGAGACGTTCCAGCGCTGCGAAGACACGGGACTCAAAGTCGCCCATGGCCTCGCCACCGGGTGGCGCAAAGGCGTAAGGATCGTTCCAGAAGCGCTCCAGCGCCACGGCGTCCGTCTCCATCAGCTTAGCTGGCGAAAGGCCTTCCCACTGCCCGAAATCCAGCTCCTGCAGGCCCGGTTCGAAGCCCAGCGGCAAGCCATGGCGCGCCGCCAACTCCTCGGCGAACGCCGCGCAGCGCTGCAACGGCGAGCTGACCAGCGCCGACCAGCGGCATTCATTGCCCAGTGCATCACGCATCTGCGCCCAGCCGGTTTCGGTCAGCGCATCGTCCAGCCGCCCGCGAAAGCCACCACCGAGCTCGGTCTCGCCGTGACGCAGCAACTCCAGGCGCAATGTCATGCCGGGCGGTCCGACACCGCTGCCTCGGCGAAGGTCGCCATACCACTGTGCAACCGGCACGCCTGGCGCAGCAACGGCACGGCCAGCGCTGCGCCGCTGCCCTCGCCCAGGCGCAGCCCAAGGTCCAGCAAGGGCTCGGCGTTCAGCGCAGCCAGCACACGGATGTGCCCCGGCTCGGCGCCTGCGTGGGCGAACAGCAGCCAGTCACGGCAGCCGGGGTTCAGGTGCGTGGCGCACAGCGCGGCAGTGGTGCAGATGAAACCGTCCACCAGCACCGGGATGCCCTTCTGCGCGCAGGCGAGATAGGCGCCCACCAGCGCGGCGATCTCGAACCCCCCGAGACGGCACAGCGCCTCGAAGGGCTCGTCGCAATGGGCGCGGTGCAGCGCCAGCGCGCGATCGATGACCTCGACCTTGCGTGCGACGCCCTGCGCATCCAATCCAGTGCCGGGGCCGACCAGCGCCTGCGCCGGCTCATCCAGCAGCGCACAGGCCAGCGCCGCCGCCGAGCTGGTATTGCCGATTCCCATCTCGCCGCCGATGAACAGCTCCGCGCCGGCCTGCTGGGCGCGTCGCACGGCTTCACGGCCGGCTTCCAGTGCGATCAGGCACTGCGCGGCGGTCATCGCCGGCTCCTGGGTGAAGTTCGCGGTGCCGGCGCCGACCATCACATGCAGCACACCCGTCAGCGGCTCAAGCGGCGTGGCGGTGCCCAGGTCGATCACCTCCAGGCGCGCATCGAGGTCGCGGGCCAGCACGCTGATGGCCGCACCGCCGCGCACGAAGTTGCGCAGCATCTCCACGGTCACCGCCTGCGGATAGGCCGACACGCCCTCGGCGACCACCCCGTGGTCACCGGCGAACAGGGCGATCCAGATGTGCTCCAGAGCCGGCCGCTCGCGCCCCTGCAGGCCGGCGAGGCGGATGGTTTCCTCTTCCAGCCGGCCCAGCGCGCCGCGCGGCTTGGTCAGCTGGTCCTGGCGCGCGGCGGCCTTGTCCTGCGCCACGCGGTCGATCGGCTGGGTCGATTGCAGCCACCATTGCAGACTCATAACGCTTCCCCCTTCAACACCATGGGCAGGCCGGCGACGGTGAACACCACGCGCTCGCTGACCTCGGCCAGGGACTGGTGCAGCCAGCCGGCCTCGTCGACATATCGGCGGCTGAGCTCGCCCATCGGCACCACGCCCAGCCCGGTTTCGTTGCTGACCAGAATGATTCGTCCGGGCAGTTGCGGCAGCGTTTCCAGCAGTGCGTCGATCTCGCCGCGCAGGCGCCAGCCATCTTCGTGGATCAGCAGGTTGGTGACCCACAGGGTCAGGCAGTCCACCAGCACGCACTGCTCTGGCGCCGCCAGGCGTTCCAGCACGTCGGCCAGGGCCAGCGGTTCTTCCACCAGGCCCCAGTGTTCGGGGCGGCGCTCGCGGTGCTGGAGGATGCGCGTGGACATCTCGCCGTCGCCGGCCTGGGCCGTGGCGACGTAGGTGACCTGCAGGCCACTTTCCCGCGCCAGGCGCTCGGCCAGGCGGCTCTTGCCCGAACGGGCACCGCCGAGGATCAGTTCAAGCATGGTGTCTCCCTGAAAATCGGGTCCTACAAAAAAGCCAGGTGCAGCAGGATGGAGGGGTCATGCACCCTGCAGCCCGCACAATGCTCTCAGTTTTTCGATATCCAGATGCGCCTCGACCTGATCGGCCAGGCGCTCGATGTCACGTTCGCGCAGGGCGTGGTAGTCGATGCTCTGCACCTCACCCAGCCCGGCCCAGCGCAGCAGTGCCGAACTGGATGCGGCGGACTCGAACAGCCCGTGCAGGTAGGTGCCCATCACCTGCCCGTCGGCACTCAACGCGCCGTCGCTGCGACCATCGCTCAGGCGCACGGCGGGGTTCGCCAGCGCCGGGCCTGTAGTGACGCCGGCATGAATCTCGTAACCACTCACCGGGGCGCGTTCCAGCGCCAACTGGCCGCTGACATTGCGCAGCTGCTTCTCGGGTTCCAGCACGGTAGTCAGATCCAGCAGGCCCAGACCGTCGCTCTCCCCCGCCGCGCCTTCCAGGCCATGCGGATCGGCCAGAGTCCGGCCGAGCATCTGCAAGCCGCCGCAGATTCCCAGCAGCTTGCCGCCGTAGCGCAGGTGTCGGCGGACTGCTTCCTCCCAGCCCTGGGCGCGGAGGAAGGCCAGGTCCGGCCGCACGCTCTTGGAGCCGGGCAGGATGATCAGGTCCGCCGGCGGGATCGGCTGGCCAGGGCCGACGAAGGTCAGCTCCACCTGCGGGTGCAGGCGCAGAGGATCGAAGTCGGTGTGGTTGCTGATGCGCGGCAGCACCGGCACCACCACGCGCAGGCGCTCGCCGGTCTTTGCGGCCTGGCGGGTGTCGATGGCGTCCTCGGCTTCCAGGTGGAAATCCATCAGGTACGGCAGCACGCCGAGCACTGGAACGCCGGTGCGTTCTTCCAGCCAGTCGAGGCCGTTCTGCAGCAATGCGATGTCGCCGCGGAAACGGTTGATGACGAAGCCCTTCACCCGCGCCCGCTCGCTCTCGCTGAGCAACTCCAGGGTGCCGACCAGGTGAGCGAATACGCCACCGCGGTCGATGTCGGCGATCAGGATGACCGGGCAGTCCACCGCCTCTGCAAAACCCATGTTGGCGATGTCGTTGGCGCGCAGGTTGATCTCCGCCGGCGATCCTGCGCCTTCCACCATCACCACCGGGTACTGCGCGCTCAGGCGCTGATGGGAGTCGAGCACCGCCTGCATCGCCACGCGCTTGTAGTCGTGGTAGGCCACGGCGTTCATGCTGGTCACCGCGCGGCCATGGATGATTACCTGGGCGCCGGTATCGCTGTTGGGTTTGAGCAGCACCGGGTTCATGTCGGTGTGCGGCGCCAGGTGGCAGGCCTGCGCCTGCACTGCCTGGGCGCGGCCGATCTCGCCTCCGTCAGCCGTCACCGCACTGTTGAGCGCCATGTTCTGCGGCTTGAACGGCGCCACGGCCACGCCCTGCCGGCGCAGCCAGCGGCACAGTGCGGTTACCAGCGTGCTCTTGCCCGCGTCGGATGTGGTGCCTTGAACCATCAGGGTCGCGCCAGGCGCGCGGGGCGATGTCACCGCAGGTTCTCCATCTGGTTGAAGGTGCGCAGGCCATGCTCCAGGCGCTCCCAGCCCTTCTCATCCGGGGGCAGGCCGAAGCGCAGGCTGGCCGGCGTCTCGAACAGACGCACGAGGACGCCCTGGCGCGCCAGGTGATCGCGCAGCGCGTGGGAGCGCATCGACACCACCCACTGGAACAGCGGCGTGCCGCCCTGCGGGGCGAAGCCGTGTGCCCCGAGCAGCCCGGCCAGATGCCGGCTGGCCTCATGCAGATCGCGCCGCCGCTGGATGTGTTCCTGGAACTCGCCCAGCACCGCCTGCGCAACCCAGCGCGTCGGGCCGCTCACCGACCAGGGGCCGAGCAGTTTCGCCAGGCTCTCCAGCAGGCGCGGTTCGGCGAAGGCGAAGCCCAGGCGAGCACCGGCCAGGCCAAAGAACTTGCCGAAGGAGCGCAGCACGATCAGCCCAGGACGGCTGGCACAACTGGGCGCCAGGCTGTGCTCGGGCGTGCAGTCCATGAAGGCTTCGTCCACCACCAGCCAGCCGCCGCGTTCCTGCAGGCGCGCATGCCACTCCAGCAGCACGCCGGCCTCGATGCGCCGGCCGGTGGGGTTGTTCGGGTTGACCACCACCAGCACGTCGAAGCGTTCCAGGTGATGGGGGACTTCCTGGTCGCTGACCTCGCGCAGGATGTGCCCGGCGGCACGCCAGGACTCGGCGTGCTCGGCGTAACAGGGCGAGACGACGCCGACCTTGCCCGGCCGGCGCAGCCGCGGCAGCAACTGGATCGCCGCCTGGCTGCCGGGCAGCGGCAGCAGCTTTTCGGCGCTGTAGTAGCGACGAGCGGCGGCCTCCAGGCCGTCGCCCTCTTCGGGCAGGCGCATCCATGAAGCCGCCGGCACGCTGGGCAAAGCCCAGGGCCAGGGCGAAATACCGGTGGACAGGTCCAGCCATTCGGCGAGGGGAATGCCGTACTGCTGCGCCGCTTTGCGCAACCGGCCGCCATGTTCGAGCATCAGAGCACTCCCAGGATGAGGATGACCGCCAGCCAGAGCAGCACGCCCTGGCGCACCAGGGCCAGCGCGCGCCAGATGTCCGTGGCGGTCGGCGCCGGGCCCTGCCCCAGCTGGGGGCGTTCGTGGAGTTCGCCGTGGTAGCGGGCGGAGCCGCCGAGCGACACGCCCAGCGCTCCCGCGCCGGCCGCCATCACCGGGCCGGCGTTGGGGCTGTCCCACTGCGGCGCCTGTGTGCGCCAGCAGCGCAGGGCGAGACGGGTCTGGCCGAGCAGCGCATAGGTAAACGCCACCAGGCGCGCCGGAATGTAATTGAGCGCATCGTCGATCTTCGCCGCGGCCCAGCCAAAGCGTTCGAAGCGGGCGTTGCGGTAGCCCCACATGGCGTCGAGGGTGTTGCTCAGGCGATAGAGCACCACGCCCGGCGCGCCGGCCACGGCGAACCAGAACAGCGCGGCATACACCGCATCGCTGCCGTTCTCCAGCACCGACTCGGTGGCGGCGCGGGCTACGGCAGTGTCGTCCAGCTCAGCGGTATCGCGGCTGACCATGTAGCCCACGCGCAGGCGCGCTTCGTTGAGGTCGCCACTACGCAGCGCCAGCACCACCGGATCGGCGTGCTCGCCCAGGCTGCGCAGACCCAGGGCGGCGTACAGCGCGAGCGCCTGGACGATCCAGCCGACGTAAGGCAGCAGGCTTAGCAACAGCGCGATGAGGGTCAGCGGAATAACCGCGATGATCCATGCAGTGACGCCATGGCTGCGCCAGCCGAGGCCAGGGGTGTCGCTTCCGGCATCGGCGCGGGAGCGATTGAACCTTCGCTCCAGCCGGTCCGCCAACCGCCCGAACGCCACCAGCGGATGCCAGCGCTTCGGCTCGCCCAGCAGGGCATCCAGCGCCACGCCGAGGACGCTCAGCAAGGCCAGGCTCATGCCTTCTCTCCCCAGCGGTTTTCGAACACCAGCTCGTCCAGCGAGCGCGGCTGGCGCCAGCCTTCCAGGGCCAGCATCGGCGCGGGATAGAACTCGCTGACCGGCCCCAAGCAGATCACCGCCACGGCCTCGGCGCCAGCTGGCAATCCGAGCAGCTCGCCCAGCGCGGCCGGATCAAACAGCGAGACCCAGCCCATCCCCAGACCTTCCGCGCGGGAAGCCAGCCAGAGGTTCTGGATGGCACAGGAGAGCGAGGCCAGGTCCATGTTCGGCAGCGTGCGACGGCCGAAGACATGCGCCTCGCGGCCCTCCATCAGCGCGGCCACCAGCACTTCGGCGCAGTCGAGCACACCCTCGACCTTCAGCCGCATGAACTCGTCGGAACGCTCGCCCAGCGCCTGGGCGGTGCGCACACGCTCTTCCTCCACCAGCGCATGGATCGATTCACGCAGCTCCCGCGAAGTGACGCGGATAAACCGCCACGGCTGCATCAGGCCGACGCTGGGCGCCTGGTGGGCCGCTTCAAGCAAGCGTGCGAGCAGGTCGGGCACCACCGTGCCGCCGCTGAAGTGGCGCATGTCGCGGCGCTCGGCGATGGCACGGTAGAGCGCGGCGCGCTCCTCAAGGCTGTAGGCGTGCTCGGTCATGGTCTGACGCTCTTCATGGTCTGAGCAGGGCAACTGCGGCGGCCGGGTCGGACGGCAGGTAGAAGTGGATGTAGGAGGCGGTGAGCCGGCCGCGGCGGAACACCGCTTCGGCCACCGGCTTGTCGTTGGGGCAGACGCCACGGGCGAGCGGCTCCTCGCTGCTGTCCAGCAACGAGTGGTGGAAGGTGTGCCCTCGCAGCGTCCCCTCGGGCAGCGTCACGGCTTGCAGCGCCAATGCAGCGAGGCGTTTCTGCATGCGTGCCTCGCCCGGCAGAAGACCAAGCAGCGGCGCGCGTTCGCCGGCTACGTCGGTCAGCGCGTCGAGCAGATAGAGCATGCCGCCGCACTCGGCGAGGATCGGCTTGCCCATCTCGTGGTGCGCGTGGATGGCCTGGGCCATCGCGCGGTTCCCGGCCAGCGCCCGCAGGTGCAGCTCCGGGTAGCCGCCGGGCAGGTAGAGGCTGTCCACCTCCGGCAGCGCCTGGTCGCGCAGCGGCGAGAAGAACACCAGTTCGGCACCCAGTTCGCTCAGCAGGTCTAGGTTGGCCTGATAGAGGAAGGCGAAGGCATTGTCCCGCGCCACACCGATGCGCACCCCATCGAGGCCGGAGGGCTGGCTGCGTGACTCGGGCGCGGCAAAGCTCACCGGCGCCGGCAGCTCGGTACTCGCGCTGGCCGCCAGGGCATCGGCGGCGGCGTCCAGGCGGGTGTCGAGGTCGGCCAGTTCGTCGGCCTGCACCAGGCCAAGGTGGCGGCTGGGCAACTCCACGTCGGTATCGCGCGGCAGCGCGCCATACCAGCGAATCCATTCCGGCAGGCTGTCGCGCACCAGGTCGCGATGGCGCTGGCTGCCGATGCGGTTGGCGAGCACGCCGGAGAATGGCAGGTCGTTCTGGTAGGTCGCCATGCCGACCGCCATCGCACCGAAAGTCTGCGCCATGGACTGGCCGTTGATCACTGCCATCACCGGCACATCGAAGCGCCGCGCCAGGTCGGCCGCCGAGGGCGAGCCGTCGAACAGGCCCATCACACCCTCGATGAGGATCAGGTCGGCCTCGCCGGCCGCCTCCCAGAGCAGGCGGCGGCTCTCCCGCTCGCCGACCATCCACAGGTCCAGCTGGTAGACCGGCGCAGCACTGGCGCGAGCGAGGATCATCGGGTCGAGGAAATCCGGTCCGCACTTGAACACCCGCACCTTGCGCCCGAGGCGCGTGTGCAGGCGCGCCAGGGCGGCGGTCACGGTGGTCTTGCCCTGGCCCGAAGCGGGCGCGGCGATCAGCAATGCGGGGCATTGGCGCGAGGTCATCGGGCGCGCTCCGCCACAACGGGATGCATCAGTACTCCACC
Organism: Pseudomonas nitroreducens TX1; assembly: GCF_000313755.1. Taxonomy (GTDB): domain Bacteria; phylum Pseudomonadota; class Gammaproteobacteria; order Pseudomonadales; family Pseudomonadaceae; genus Pseudomonas; species Pseudomonas nitroreducens_A. The sequence continues at coordinate 46,733 of NZ_AMZB01000138.1, forward strand.
CCTTTCTGCGCCTTGATGCCGGCCTTGAAGGCATGCTTCACCAGGCCCATCTCGGTCACGGTATCTGCAGCCTCGACCATGGCCGGCTGCACCCCGCGGCCGGTCGCGACCACGTGCTGCATGGGCGGGCGCGCAGCAATATCAGCGAGCACGGTGTCCAGCTCCAGGTAGCCGTGCTTGAGGGCGATGTTCACTTCGTCCAGCACCACCAGGCCCACTTCCGGGTCGGCCAGCAACTGGCGCGCGACTTCCCACGCTGCCTGCGCCTTGGCGATATCGCGCTGGCGGTCCTGGGTTTCCCAGGTAAAACCTTCGCCCATCACGTGGAAGCTGACTTCCTCGGGAAAGCGGCGGAAGAACGCTTCCTCGCCGGTGGTGGCGGCGCCCTTGATGAACTGCACCACGCCCACCTTCATGCCGTGGCCCAATGCGCGGGCGGCCATGCCGAAGGCCGAGCTGCTCTTGCCCTTGCCGTTGCCGCTGTTGACCAGGAACACACCGCGCTCGCCCTGGGCCTGGGCGATCTTCTCGTCGATCACCTCTTTCTTGCGCTGCATGCGCGAGCGATGGCGCTCGTCCTTTTCCGGGGATTCAGTCATGAAAGGGAGCTCCAGATAGGCATTGCGCAGGCGTCAGGCCGCCGGCCGGGTAGCAGCGCACGAGAAATGGAATGGGCAGACGAGCCAGCAGCTCGCGCGGGCGCAGGCGGCAGAGGTCGCCCAGCACGAGGGCTGTCGACCTGGGGAACAGGGAATTCAACTGAAGGATTCTCCGCCGCTCTCACCCGCGCGGCACTGACCAGTCGGGGCAGGCGGAGGACGGCAACGCGCGGCGCAGGCGGCCGGCGTCGGCAGCGCCTCCCGCGATGCCATGCGATGCGACAGGCCGGTCTCCGGGCTTGCGAGTGGAAGCGCGTGGCGTTTCCGAAGAACCGCGCCTTCCCATGCTGGAGCACAGTGGCGGATTGCGGTTCGAAGCTCGCTTACCGTTGCGGGGGCAGCGCCGGAATGGTCGATTGCGCATCGATGCCACCGGCTTCCCTGTTTCACTCGCGGCTCGCACCGAGAGCACCTGAAGCAGGCGCGCAGCTTAGTGGCTGGCGGCCTGGGGCGTCAATTGAAGCGGATGTCTCCAGGCGGGTCACAGCTCCGGGCAGCCGCTCTAAAAGGCGACACACATGTCCAATCATGGCAGTGTGTAACTCCGCTAGAATGCGAACCATGACGATGACCGCCCAGCCCGGCCAGCTTCAACTCGACCCCTCCGCCAACCCACCACTGATGCACGTCAGCGGTGACTGGACGCTCGCGCATTTCTCCGCGCTGGAAGCCCAAATTGCCGCCCAGCGCCACGCAGAGTGCCCCGCCGAGCTGGATTTTGCCGGTCTCGGCGCGCTGGACACCGCTGGCGCCGCGCTGCTTGCCGAGATCATCGGCGGCGCGCGCATGAGCCAGCTGGAGCAGATCGCCCGCAACCTTCCCGCCGAACGCCAGGCATTGCTGCGCGCCGTCGGCAGCGCCATCACCCAGTGCCGCCTGGACGAAAAGGCGCCGGAGCCGGGCAACGCGCTGGTCGATGTGCTGGAACGCATCGGCATCGCCACCCTGACCTTCCGCGAACACCTGGTCGGCGTGCTCGGCTTCATCGGCCTGACCCTGCAGACGCTGCTCAGAAACCTGCTACGCCCGCGTCGCTGGCGCCTCACCTCGCTGGCCGCGCATATGGAGGAAACCGGGCTGGACGCCGTGCCCATCGTTGCCCTGCTGACCTTCATGGTCGGCGCGGTGGTGGCCTTCCTCGGCGCCACGGTGCTGCAGAAATTTGGCGCACAGATCTACACCGTCGACCTGGTGGGCTTCTCCTTCCTGCGCGAATTCGGCGTACTGCTCACTGCGATCCTGCTCGCCGGCCGCACGGCCAGCGCCTTCACCGCGCAGATCGGCTCGATGAAGGCCAACCAGGAGATCGACGCCATCCAGGCGCTGGGCCTGGACCCGGTGGAGCTGCTGGTGCTGCCACGGGTGCTGGCCCTGCTGCTGACCCTGCCGATGCTGACCTTCCTGGCGATGATCTCCGGCATCTTCGGCGGCGGCGTGGTCTGCGCCCTGAGCCTGGATATCTCACCGCGCATGTTCCTCTACATGCTGCAGAACGACATTGCCGTGCAGCATTTCCTGGTGGGCATCGTCAAAGCCCCGGTGTTTGCCTTCATCATTGCCGTGATCGGCTGCCTGGAAGGCTTCCGGGTCAGCGGCAGCGCGCAGTCGGTGGGCGAGCACACGACCTCCAGCGTGGTCCAGTCGATCTTCGTGGTGATCCTGCTGGATGCGGTCTTCGCGCTGTTCTTCATGGAGATGGGCTGGTGAGCGAACCGATCATCGTCGTCCGTGACCTGGCCAATCGCTTTGGCAGCCACGCCGTGCACGAGCACCTGGATCTCGACGTGATGAAGGGCGAGATCCTCGGCGTGGTCGGCGGCTCGGGCACCGGCAAGTCGGTGCTGCTGCGCAGCATCATCGGCCTGCGCCAACCCAGCGAAGGCAGCGTGCATGTGTTCGGGCAGAACCTGCCGGCGCTGCCGCCGCTGGAGCGCTCGAAGCTGGAACGGCGCTTCGGCGTGCTGTTCCAGAACGGCGCGCTGTTCTCCTCCCTGACCGTGAGCGAGAACATCTGCCTGCCACTGATCGAGCATGCCGGGCTGTCCCGCGCCGACGCGCAATTCATGGCCAAGGTGAAGATTTCCCTCGCCGGCCTGCCGCCGGATGCCGGCGGCAAATACCCGGCCGAGCTCTCCGGCGGCATGGTCAAGCGCGCCGCCCTGGCCCGCGCCCTGGCGCTGGACCCGGACATCCTGTTCCTCGACGAGCCCACCGCCGGCCTCGACCCGATAGGCGCGGCGGCTTTTGACCAACTCATCCTGACCCTGCGCGACGCCTTTGGCCTCACCGTGTTCCTGGTTACCCACGACCTGGACACCCTCTACACCATCTGCGACCGCGTCGCCGTACTCTCGCAGAAGCGTGTGCTGGTGGTGGGGCCGCTGGACCAGGTCGCCCAGACCGACGACGCCTGGGTGCAGGACTACTTCCACGGCCCCCGCGGCCGTGCCGCGCTGCAGGCCACCGAACACCTGCGGGAGGAAAGCTGAATGGAAACCCGTGCCCATCATGTGCTGATCGGTCTGTTCACCCTGGTCGTGTCGATCGGCGCGCTGCTCTTCGCCCTGTGGCTGGCACAGTCGAGCAACGACCAGAAGTACAAGATCTACGACGTGATCTTCAACGAGGCAGTGACCGGCCTGTCCGAAGGCGGCACCGTGCAGTACAGCGGCATCCGCGTGGGCGACGTGACGTCCCTGCGCCTGGACCCGAACGACCCGCGCAAGGTCCGCGCACGCATCCGCGTGTACGACAGCACGCCGATCCGCGAAGACACGCGCGCCAAGCTGGCCCTCACCGGCGTCACCGGCCAGGCCATCATCCAGCTTTCCAGCGCCGCCCAGGACAGCCCGCCGCTGGCCAGCAAGGACGGCGAAGTGCCGGTGATCAAGACCATCCCCTCGCCCTTCGCCAAGCTGCTGGCCAACGGCGAGGACATCGCGACCAATATCAACAACCTGATCAACAACGTGAACCGCATGTTCTCCCAGGAGAACGTCGACCGCATCAGCCGCACCCTGGACCACATCGACCAGGCCACCGGCGTAGTCGCCGAGCAGCGCGACGACATCCGCCAGACCTTCAAGGAGCTGGCCGCCGCCAGCGAGCAGGCGCGTATCACCCTGGCCAACGCCAGCCAGCTGCTCGAGCGTGCCAACCAGACGCTGGGCGGCAAGGGCCAGGACATCCTCGACGACACCCAGAAGACCCTCGCCTCGCTGCGTACCAGCAGCGAGCGGGTGGAGCAGTTGCTGGGCAGCAACTACGACTCGGTGAACGGCGGACTCGATGGCCTGGGCGAGATCGGCCCGGCGATCCGCGAACTGCGCTCCACCCTGGAAGACCTGCGCGGCGTCACCCGCCGCCTGCAGGAAAACCCCACCGGCTACCTGCTCGGCCGCGAACGCAACAAGGAGTTCCAGCCATGACCGCCCTCCCACGCCTGCTCGGTGTTGCCGCCCTGGTCAGCCTGTTGGGCGCCTGCTCGATCCTCCCGGAAGCGGAGAGCCCCGACTTCTACCTGCTGCCGGCCACCCAGCAGCCCGCGCGCAGCAATGCGCCGGTGAACTGGTCGCTGCGCGTCAGCGCGCCCAGCGCCAGCCTCGCGCTGGACAGCAACCGCATCGCCGTAGTCCCGCAGGGCAGCCAGATCAGCAGCTATCAGGGCGCGCGCTGGAGCAACCGCGCCCCAGGCCTGCTGCGTGACCGCCTGCTCGACGCCTTCACCGCCAACGGCAGCGTGCGCGCCCTGAGCAGCGACGAAGCCAGCCTGCAGGCCGACCTCGACCTGACCGGCGACCTGCGCGCCTTCCAGAGCGAGTACCAGAACGGCACTCCGGTGATTCATCTGCGCTACGACGCCCGCCTGGTGCGCACCCTCGGCCAGCGCATCGTCGCCTCGCACACCTTCGAGGTCCGCCAGCCGGTGGGCGGCAAACAGGTGCCCGAGGTGGTCAGCGCCTTCGGCAAGGCCGCCGACCAGCTTTCGGCTCAGGTGGTGGAGTGGACGTTGCAGCAGGGGCAACTCAATCGCCCCCAGGTTGGCAGCACCCAGTAGCCTGACGAGGGGCGCATCCCATCTGGACCGAGTCAGGTTGTGCACTGGTCGCGTGATGGCTCAAGCTTGCAGGTTTCCACCTACATGGAAGTACAGATATGGACATTAGCGCCTGGCTGCGCAGATTGCTCGGACGCCCCGCGGATTCGATCGACACCAATGCGATCGTTCTTCAGAAGCGCCCCCTGGAAGCCTGGCCCGGTGATCGCCAGAGTCTCTACCGCTTTCTCACCCGCTACGCGGATCAACCAGACGGCCTTCCCGACGACGCAACGACGCTGCCGGATGAAGTACCGGCCGCCGAGGGAGAAATGGGCTGGAGCGCTGGCGCCCTGGATGGCGTGTTCGGTCACCATGGCCACACCGGACAATCGGAGGAGGTCGAGCAACTGCTGGGCAAGCTGCGCGCAGCTTGCGACAGCCCAAACGCTCCCGCCATGATCACCTTGTACGAGCACCTTTGCCGCGCCTCGCCCTTGGAATACCTCGATGTGCTGATCGAGCGCCTGCCGGATTACCCCGGTATCCGCAGGGAAAAACTGGAGTCACTGGCGCTCTGGCTGGCAACGGAAGCCCCCGACCGCGCCCCGGTGAAATTCGCCATGGCAATGCTGGGGATTCTGGGAAACAGGAGTCATGCCGACATCCTGACCACGCTCGGCCTGCACGAAGAGTTCACGTTGTACGCCGCCGTGGCGCTGGGGAATCTGCTCCCCCCGACAGAAGCAGAGCACAGACAGTGGCAGCTTGCCCGCAAGGTACATGGCTGGGGACGCATCCATCTGGTCGAGCGTCTGGCGGCAACACACAACGTGCAGATCAGGGACTGGCTACTGCGAGAGGGTTATCGCAACGACGTGATGTACGAGTACCTCGCCTATAGCTGCGCGGTAGGCGGACAACTGGCCGCCGCGCTCTCGGTGCCCGCCGTCGGACTGGATGACGACCTGCTGAACTGTGCAGCGGAAATCCTCTCCGCACTGTTGTGCGGGGGGCCCGCCCGGGACATTCGTGACTATGCCGATGGCGCCTGGGCGTGTGACAGCTATCTTCTGCAGGTGACCAATCGCCGGAGCGACTCCCTGCAATCACTGGAAACCACCGGACAGATTCTGGACTTCCTGAAAGGCGACGAAGACTGGGACACGCTGGAGCAGTCCGGCTGGACTGAGCAGACCCGTGAACGCCTGGCTGCTCGCGCACAGGCCTTCGTCGACGATCCCAAATGGCCACAAACCGTGCTGGCGGCTTTGCAGCAGAGCGACCGGCAGCAAGTCTGGCAGGGTATATCAGCCGCACGACTGCTTGATCTGGACATCTGGGAGCCGCTCTTCCTGCGACAGGCCGAAAAGCGCGGCGAACACTGGTACCAACTGATGCAAACCCATGACAACGAGCGCGTGCGGCGAGTGCTGGACCTGGCGAGACAGCAACTGGATCTGGCCGCCATTGCCAGTGGTCCTGGTGAAACCCTCGGACTGGGTCCGGCGTATCACCTGCACAGCGACCTCGACTTCATTCTGCAAGACCTCGACCGATTCCCTGGCGAGGGCTGGGACCTGATCCGCACAGGCCTCCAAAGCCCGACAGTGCGCAACCGCAATATGGCGCTCAAGGCCATTTCGGCATGGCCACGGGAAATCTGGCCGGGCGACGCGCTGCGGATGCTCCGCAAGTGCCAGCAATCAGACCCTGTCGAAAGTGTCAGGCAGCGCTGCGAGGAACTGCTCAAAGAACAGCACTGACCGATGAAAGAAGGCGGCCCGAGCCTGGCGCCGCCATCACACACCTCAGCGGCAGTGGTAAGGGCTTTCGCCCTCCAGTTCCTGGTCCGTCTCCACGTCCCTGATGGTGACGATGGCCTTCGGGTAGACCGAGCAGAGCGAATTGCGCACGGTATAGATACCACTGCCATGGGCGAGGAACTTGCCGTTGCTCAGAGCCTTGCCGGACTCGTCATGGGCGCTGACTTCGTAGTTGCCGGTCATGGTGATGCAGCCGGCGAGCGCCAGCAGGGAAAGGATCGGAACGAGGACTTTCATGGATTCTCCTTGGACGCGAGGCGCTCCTTCTGCCTGGGCATAGGGCGGCGCGGGTGTCGATCCGTGACGGGTTCGCGAGAGCAGGAATGGCCAGCCAGCATGGCAAGGTCGATGTGGATACGACCCATGCCGGTCACCGCAGTTCAGGGAGCGCCCTCGCAAGAGCGCCGGCTGAAGGTGTTTCGGACGAGAGGTGGTATCAGCGCTTGCCCATCGAGCGACGCGAGCCGCGCGGATGCGGTGGGCGGTACTCGGCCTGGTCGTGAGGCTTGCGATGCTGGTAGGCGGTTCTCGCCTGCTGCTGCGCGGCAAGGGCGGCCTTGGCCAGCTGGGCCAGGGAGAGTTTGGGTTGTTCCTGCGCGTTGTCGGCGCTGTCTTCGCGGGGCGGCTGAGAGGGCGTCATGGGTAGACCGGTTCTGAAAGGTTCGAAACGGCACATAGGATAGCCGATCTCGGCCTGTTCCGGCTGCCCACCCGCACGAGCGGTGGGCGCAGGGTCATCAGCTCGGCGGGAACAGCGTATCGGGCCGGCGAACGTACTCCACCGCTTCGGCCTGGGTCAGGACCCAGATCTGGCTGATACGGCTGTCCAGGCCCATCTTGATGCCGACGAACTTGCCGGTGATTTTCGGCAACTGCCCGTAGACCATGAAACGATTGTCCTCGTCGCGGATGCGGATGGACACCGACAACGGGTAACTGATGGTTTTCTTGTACAGCCCGAGCGTCATCACCTGGCGCAGCAGGGTCGGCTTGGGTCGCTTCAGGGTGATCACCGGGAACACGGCGCTGTCGACGAAGCCCACCATCATTCCCGAAGGGATCACCCGATCAGCCAGCGCCGGGCTGCTCAGCCCCAACAACAAGGCAACGGCTCCGAGCAGCTGAAGCGTCCAGCGTTGCAGCGAAGCGCGTGAGGGTACTGCTGAAGTCATCGGATTTCCCGCCCTGGTTTTCCTGTTTTCGTTATCGCCCGGTCAGTGATCCCGGATCTGAGGGTGGAGCGTAGCGGTTCGCCGCGCCGCTGTCCGTACATTGATTCACAGCCTCCGGATATTGCCACGCAAAGCAGGATGATGATCGCGCGACATTGCCGTGCAAGTCGGCGTCACGCGTCGGCCAGCCACATTGCAGCGGGCCTTCGCGCGCTCTATCGTGACGCCTCCCACCGTCACACCGAGAATTCCCCATGAGCGCCCTGCGTGAAGCTCTCGCACGCTTTTCCCGCCTCGAACTGGCCGGCGGCCCGACGCCGCTCGACAAGCTGGAGCGGCTGTCCGCACACCTGGGCCGCGATCTGTATGTGAAGCGTGACGATACGACGCCCTTCGCCCTGGGCGGCAACAAGGTACGTAAACTGGAATTCCTCGCCGCCGATGCCCTGAAGGCCGGCGCCGACACTCTGGTCACCGCCGGAGCGATCCAGTCCAACCACGTGCGCCAGACTGCCGCCGTCGCTGCCAAGCTTGGCCTGCGCTGCGTGGCGCTGCTGGAAAACCCCATCGGCACCGATGACCGCAATTACCTGAGCAACGGCAACCGCCTGCTGCTGGACCTGTTCGGCACCGAAGTCGAACTCGTGCAAAACCTCGATACCGCGGACGAGCTTCTGGCACAGACCGGCGAGCGTCTGCGCCGCGAGGGCCGCAAGCCCTACCTCGTGCCCATTGGCGGCTCCAACGCACTGGGCGCCCTGGGCTACGTGCGCGCCGGACTGGAATTGGCGGAACAGATTCGCGCCAGCGGCCAGGAGTTTTCTGCCGTGGCGCTCGCCTCCGGCAGCGCGGGCACCCATGCGGGCCTGGCGATTGCGCTGGCCGATGCCCTGCCGGGGCTGGACGTCATTGGCGTGACCGTCTCGCGCACCGATGCGGCACAGCGGCCAAAGGTGGAAGGATTGATTGAACGCACGCTGGAGCTGCTCGGCCACAACGCCTCGGCAGCACCGAAAGTGCAACTGTGGGACGAGTATTTCGGCCCGCGCTACGGCGAAGCCAACGCCGGTACGCTGGAGGCGGTGCGCCTGCTGGCGAGCCAGGAAGGCCTGCTGCTGGACCCGGTCTACACCGGCAAGGCCATGGCCGGATTGCTCGATGGCATCCGCCGTAATCGCTTCTGCAAGCCAGGACCGATCCTGTTCCTCCACACAGGCGGCTCGCCGGCGCTGTTCGCTTATCATTCAGCGATCTCACCAATATAACAATTAGATCTCGACATGTAATTTTTTACTATTTTATTGCATAACAATTTTGCCCATATAGTCGCCACGCGTTGACTAACCTGCTTAAAACACCAAAAACGGGGACCACCATGACCTTCTCCGCACTGCGACGTCATTTCCTGCTTGCCAGCCTGACCCTCACCCTCGGCGCCAGCCTCTTCGGCCAGGCCCAGGCCGCGGACGACCTGCTCGCCCAGATCAAGTCCAAGGGCGAAGTCCGCGTCGGTCTCGAGGGCACCTACCCGCCCTTCAGTTTCCAGGACGAGAACGGCAAGCTGGCCGGTTTTGAAGTGGACTTTTCCAACCTGATCGCCAAGGAGCTGGGCGTCACCGCCAAGCTGCAACCGACCAAGTGGGACGGCATCCTCGCCGCGCTGGAATCCAAGCGCCTGGACCTGGTGATCAACCAGGTGACCATCTCCGAGGAGCGCAAGAAGAAGTATGACTTCTCCGACGCCTACACCGTCTCCGGCATCCAGGCGCTGGTGCGCAAGGGTGACGAAGGCAAATACGACACGCCGGAGAAACTGGCTGGCGTGAAGGTCGGGGTGGGCCTGGGCACCAACTATGAGCAATGGCTGCGCGAGCATGTGCCGCAAGCTGACGTGCGCACCTACGAAGACGACCCCACCAAATTCCAGGACCTGCGCAGCGGCCGCATCGACGTGATTCTGGTGGATCGCCTCGCCGCCTTCGACATGGTCAACAAGACCAAGGGCGCCATGGCGCTGACCGGCGCGCCCTTCGCTCGCCAGGAAGCCGGCATCGCCCTGCGCAAGGGCAACCCGGAACTGCTCGCGGCACTGAACAAGGCCATCGAGAAATTCAGGGCTGATGGCACGCTGAAAACACTGTCGGAGAAATGGTTCCAGGCTGACGTCACCCAATGATCGAGGAAAGCCTGCAGCTAGCGCTGGATTCCGCGCCCTTCCTGCTCAAGGGCGCGGTCTTTACGGTAGTCCTCAGCGTTGGCGGCATGTTCTTCGGACTGCTGCTCGGCTTCGTACTGGCGCTGATGCGCCTGTACGGCTTCCCCCCCGTGCGCTGGATCGCGCGCATCTACGTGTCGTTCTTCCGCGGCACGCCGTTGCTGGTCCAGCTCTTCATGATTTATTACGGCCTGCCTCAGGCCGGCATCGAGCTCGACCCGTTGCCGGCGGCGCTGATCGGCTTCTCGCTGAACATGGCCGCCTATGTCTGCGAAATCCTCCGCGCTGCCATCGGCTCCATCGACAAAGGCCAGTGGGAGGCCGCCGCCAGCATCGGCATGACCCGCGCCGAAACCCTGCGCCGGGTGATCCTGCCGCAGGCCGCGCGCACCGCCTTGCCGCCACTGGGCAACAGCTTCATCTCGCTGGTCAAGGACACCGCCCTGGCCGCTACCATCCAGGTCCCGGAACTGTTCCGCCAGGCCCAGCTGATTACCGCGCGCACCTTCGAGGTCTTCACCATGTACCTCGCAGCGGCACTCATCTACTGGATCCTCGCGAGCATCCTGTCGCACCTGCAGAACCGCCTGGAAGACCGGGTCAACCGTCATGACCAGGAGCACGACGCATGATCGAAGTACGCCAGCTGACCAAGCAGTTCCGAGGGCAGGAGGTGCTCAAGGGCATCGACCTGACCGTGGAGGCCGGCGAAGTGGTCGCGATCATCGGCCCCAGCGGCTCGGGCAAGACGACCCTGCTGCGCTGCCTCAACCTGCTGGAAGTGCCCAACGGCGGGACCATCCAGGTTGGCGACATCCGCATCGATGCCTCACGGCCGCTCAGCGGACAGCAGGGACTGATCCGCAAGCTGCGCCAGCACGTGGGCTTCGTCTTCCAGAACTTCAACCTGTTCCCTCACCGCACCGCGCTGGAGAACGTGGTGGAAGGCCCGATCATCGTGAAGAAGGAGCCTCGCGCCCAAGCCATCGAGCGTGCCCGCCAGTTACTGGCGAAGGTCGGGCTGGCCGGCAAGGAAGACTCCTACCCCAAGCGCCTTTCCGGTGGCCAGCAACAACGCGTTGCCATCGCACGCGCCCTGGCCATGCAGCCGGACGTGATCCTCTTCGATGAGCCCACCTCGGCGCTCGACCCGGAACTGGTCGGTGAAGTTCTGTCGACTATCCGCGGCCTGGCCCAGGAAAAACGCACCATGGTCATCGTCACCCACGAAATGAGCTTCGCCCGCGACGTCGCGAACCGGACGATCTTCATCGACAAGGGCGTGATTGTCGAACAGGGCGACGCCAAGGCACTGTTCGCCCACCCAAAGGAAGAACGCACCCGTCAGTTCCTCAGCAAATTCCTCGACCAGGGCGAGAAGCGCGTAGCGGAATAGAATCGAATTAATCGATCAATATACGCCGATATTTGCGCTTTTTTATCGATAGAGCGCGAGAGAACATAGTCCCATGAACCGCGCGGTCAGGCCCACCCGCCTGCCGCGCCCCAAGAGGACTAAGTCATGATCGAACGCAGACCCTTCCAGCAACTTGGCGGCGCCAACCACGGCTGGCTCAATGCCAAGCACCACTTCTCCTTTGCCGAATACTACGACGCCGAGCGTATGGACTGGGGCAACCTCCGCGTCTGGAACGATGACGAAATCGCTGCCGGCACCGGCTTCCCGCCGCACCCGCATCGCGAGATGGAAATTATCACCTACGTCCGCCAGGGTGCGATCACCCACCAGGACAGCCTGGGCAACAAAGGCCGTACCGAAGCGGGCGACGTACAGGTGATGAGCGCGGGCTCGGGCATCGTGCACTCCGAGTACAACCTGGAGAAGGATGTCACCAAGATCTTCCAGATCTGGATCATCCCGTCGGTACGCGGCGGCACGCCATCCTGGGGCGCCAAACCCTTCCCGAAGGGCGACCGCGCCGGGCGCTTCGTGACCCTCGCCAGTGGCTATGAGAACGACGCCGACGCCTTGCGCATCCGCGCCGAAGGCCGCCTGGTCGCCGCCACTCTTAAGGCCGGACAGACCGCCGAGTATGAACTCGACGGCCGCCGCGGCTACCTGGTGCCGGCAACCGGCAAGGTCGAGGTCAATGGCGTCGAACTGCTGGCCCGCGACGGCGCCGCAATTGCCGACGAGGCCGTGTTGAAGGTCACGGCGCTGGAAGACAGTGAGGTGATTCTGGTCGACGTCGCCTGATCCACACGATGGTGACAAAAAAAGGCACGCTGGTTGGCGTGCCTTTTTTATTTCACCGTAGAAATTAGCGCTTGCGGCAAAGACTCATGCCATCGCCAATCGGCACCAGCGAATAATCCACCCTCTCGTCCGTCTTCAACGCAAGGTTGAGCTGTTGGATCGCTCGGGTGTCCGCGCTTTCCGGGTTCGTCTCCAGCACCCGCCCGCTCCACAGTACATTGTCGAAAACCACCAGGCCGCCTTCGCGCAGCAGCGTCAGGGCGTGCTCGAGGTAAACGGGATAGTTGGCCTTGTCGGCATCGATGAAAATCAGATCGAAACTGCCTTTCTGGTCTCCAGCCATCAGCGTCTCCAGAGTGGCCTGCGCCGCGCCGAGGCGTAGCTCGATTCGAGAGTCGACGCCTGCGTCACGCCAGTAGCTCCGGGCGATGTCATTGTACTCACCAGGCAGGTCGCAGCAGAGAATATGCCCGCCTTCCGGCAAGGCCTCGGCCATGCACAGGGCGCTGTAGCCGGTGAAGGTGCCGATCTCGAGAATGCGTTTCGCGCCGGTGAGTCGGACCAGCAGGGCGAGGAACTGCCCCTGCTCCGGGGCAACCTGCCAACGGGACATCGGCAGGCTGGCAGTCTCGGCTCGCAGGCGAGCCTTGACGGGAGAATCGCGCAGGGATACGTCGAGAAGGTACTGGTATAGCGAGTCGTCCAGATTCAGCGTGCGGGTGGTCATGGGCCCTCCTGAGGATCAAGGATGGAGGGCGAGACTCTGGACGGCGAGGACGCGCTTGGCTTCCAGGAAGGCCTTCTGCCAATAGGCGCTGTCGAGGCTGTCCAGGCGTACGGTCCCGCCCGTTCTGGGCGCATGAACGAAGCGCCCCTCCCCGACATAGATACCCGCATGACTGACGCCCCGTCCACCGCTGGTGGCGAAGAACACCAGATCGCCGCTCTGCAGGGACTCGCGGCCGACGGTAGGCGCGCGCAGGGAAATCATCTCGCGAGTGGAGCGCGGCAGCATCAGGCCGGTTGCATCACGGTAGACGTAGCCGATCAGGCCGCTGCAATCGAATCCACCATCCGGCGTGTTGCCGCCCCAACGATAAGGCGTTCCGACCAAGCCAATGGCACGGATCAGGACATCGTCAGCGGCCTGGGTGTTGTAGACGGGAGCAGCGGGCGCGTTCACCACGGGAGGCGGCGACGGTGGCGTACGACTGGCGCAGGCGGCCAGCGAGGCGAGAACAACCAGAAGAATGATGCGCTGAGGAACGAACATGTGATGGCATCCCGTCAAGGAGTGCCATCACTTTCTACCAACAGAGACTTGAGCGCAATACTTAAAGTAAAACTTTAAGTTTAACGAGTCGCTGTTTTCGGCTCGTAGCCGGGCTCGAGCACGCGCTTGGCTTCCATGAAGCTCAGGCGCCAGTAGCTTTCGTCCAGGCGATCCACCCGTACACCACCGCCGCGGCGGCTGGCTGAATGGATGAATTGTCCATCGCCGATATAAATGCCGGCGTGACTGACCCGACCGCGACCACGATTGTTGAAGAAGATCAGGTCGCCCGGTTGCAGGTCTTCTTTGGAGACCAGCGGGACGTCCATGTTGATCATCTCACGCGTCGAACGCGGCAGGCTGATGCCCGCTTCTTCGCGGAACAGATAGCCCACGAAACCGCTGCAATCGAAGCCCGTCCGCTCCGATTTCCCACCAAAGCGGTACGGAGTACCGATCAGCGAGAACGCGCGGTCCAGAATGTCGGATACATGGGCAGTTGAACTGCCGTTATCGTTTTTGGCCCCCTCGTCCTGCGACTCATTCATCAGCGCTATGTTGTGCTGATTGACCTGGAGAGCGGCTCGAGTGACAGGCGCTGAAGCCACCTGATTCGGCTGCGATTCCGGCGAATGGCTGGCGCAAGCTGCCAGCAGCAGAACGAAACTCATGGGCACGAGGGGTGCGAAGCGTTTAAGCATGGGCACGACCGTGTCTCATTAGTTCCATTTAATAGCGGGCTAATTTGCCCGCTCAATGGGGGTAATGCAAGTTTTTTATCGCGGAATGTGACCCAGCAGGCGCGGCATAATGTCTAAGGCTCGACCCGCCATTCTCTCTTCGACCACTGAACTCAGGTCCGTCAGGCCTGGATTCACCTCGGCGGTGAAGCCCCCCGCGTCCCGAGTGCGCAGCACCGGCTCGATGATGTAGGGGAAGCTCGCAGTGGTTCCTACCAGCAGAACAGCGTCGAAGCCTTTGCGCAATTGCGCATACAGCGTGTCGATCGCCTCCTCGGGCAACATCTCCTCGAACAGCACCACTGGCGGACGCAACACGCCTGCGCAGCGCGCACATTTCGGTGGTAACGGCCCCTGCAGATGCCCTGCCAGCTCGGAGCTTTCCAGCCCGCACGACTGGCAGTACAACGGCGCCAGCTGGCCATGGATCTGGATCAGCCGCTCAGCAGGCGAGCCCGCGCGACGATGGAAGCCATCGATGTTCTGCGTCAGCACCCAGCATTCCGGCTTGAGCCGCTGCAGTTCGGCGATGGCCTCGTGGCCGGCATTTGGCTGCGCGTTCAGGCAAGCCTTGCCCAGTTCGGCCAGGTATTTCCAGCACAGGGCGGGATCTTTCTGCAGCATCGGACCGGAAATCGCCACCTCGATGGGTATGCCTTCCGCTGTCCGGCCGTTATATAGACCACCCAGCCCCCGATAGGTCGGCATCCCCGAGTCAGCGGAAAGTCCGGCGCCAGTAATCACCAGGATGCGCTCGGCGCGCGCCAATGCCGCGCCCGTGCGTTCGATGGCCGAATCCATGCACCCTCCTCCGCAGCCGGGCCGCGCCTTCAGTGATTGACCGTATATGACAGCATCATCGAGATATGGCACAGCGGCCGACCGCTTTGTTCCTGCCACTGGCTGAAAGCGCTCTGCACCAGCGCGAGGTCCTTCAGGCTGGTCGGCGTCCTGTCGACGATTTCCTGGGCCTTGAGCGCCGCGACCACATCATCGCTGAGAACGAAGGTGTCCTTGCCGGCCATGCGCAGGAATCGCGGTGCGGACATACCGCCCAACTGGTTGCCGCGCTTGGCCAGCAGCTTCCACAGGCCGACGATATCGCTGGAAGGCCAACCGGCCAGGAACCTGCCGAAACTGCCGTACTCGCGGGCGATGTCCAGGACGAACTGGGCATTGCGCGGCACGCTCTTGAGCTTGCCCAGATGACGGATCAGCCGGGTGTCCTGCATCAGGTTTTCCAGACGTTCGCCGCCCATCAGCACGACCTTCTCCGGGTCGAAGCCGAAGAAGACCTCCTCGAAGGCCGGCCACTTGGCGTCCACCAGGCTGTGCTTGAGCCCGGCACGGAAGATGCGCAGGCTGATCAGCGACAGGTAGCGATCATCGCCAACCGCCGCCAGATTGGCCGGCGACTTGGGCTGCGGCAGGCGGGCTTCCAGCGCTTCGACCGAGCCGAAGCGATTCAGGCAGTACTCGTATAGCCACGGGTAATCGCGCATCGGGCGTCCTTGCGAGTTCTTACAGGTTCATCACGTCCAGGAAGCGCGGGGTGGCGGTCTCGTCGATGCGCAGGCTGTTGAAGTCGAACAGGTTACGGTCGGCCAGTTGCGACGGCACCACGTTCTGTAGCGCGCGGAACATGATCTCGGTACGGCCCGGCGACTTGCGCTCCCAGTCCAGCAGCATTTCCTTGACCACCTGGCGCTGCAGGTTTTCCTGGGAACCACACAGGTTGCACGGGATGATCGGGAATTCCTTGAGCACCGAGTAGGCCTCGATGTCCTTCTCGTTGCAGTACGCCAGCGGACGGATCACCACGTTGCGGCCGTCGTCGGAAAGCAACTTGGGCGGCATGGCCTTGAGGGTGCCGCCGTAGAACATATTAAGGAAGAAGGTTTCCAGGATGTCGTCGCGGTGGTGACCCAGCGCCATCTTGGTCGCGCCGATTTCGTCGGCATAGGTGTAGAGGGTGCCACGGCGCAGGCGCGAGCACAGCGAGCAGGTGGTCTTGCCCTCCGGGATCTTCTCCTTCACCACCGAGTAGGTGTCCTTCTCGATGATGTGGTACTGCACGCCGATGGATTCCAGGTAGGCCGGCAGCACATGCTCGGGGAAGCCGGGCTGCTTCTGGTCCATGTTCACCGCGACGATCTCGAACTGGATCGGCGCCACCTTCTGCAGGTACAGCAGGATGTCCAGCAGGGTGTAGCTGTCCTTGCCACCGGACAGGCAGACCATCACCTTGTCGCCGTCCTCGATCATGTTGAAGTCGGTGACCGCTTCGCCAACCTGGCGGCGCAGGCGTTTCTGCAGTTTGTTCTGGTTGACCGAAAGGGTGCTGGCCATGGTGCTCGGGAATCCAAAGGGCAAGACGAAAAGCCGGTCATTTTACGCGCAAAGCGACGCATACCCCAGCCCCTCCATCGGGCTACTGCTAATCTGACAGCATGACGCCCGATCTCGCCCCTTCCCTCGACCTGACGGACCAGCTCCTGCAGTTGCTGCAGGAAGCGACTGAAGGAATCTCCGAATTCCAGCTGATCCAGCATTTGAAGGCTCGGCACTCGACCCACGTGCCCAACCTGCCGCTGACTGACAAGCTGGTGCTGTTCCGCACCCATTTCCTGGTGTTCAACGCGCTGTATCGCCTGCGCGACCGGCTGTGGGAGGAGAACGCCGCACACCTGGAGATCGGCCCATTGTCGATCCGTCTCTGTCCCTATATGAGCGGGGTGCAGGCACTCGGCGAGCAGGACGCCTTGCGCGCCTACTACCTCGACGAGAAGCATCTGAGGGAAACCACCGAACACGACGTGGAAAAGCTGCTGGAGAGCTTCTGGACGCGCATGCAGGGGAATGAGGAAAAGGCCGCCGCGCTGGCGCTCTTCGAGCTGGAAGACGGGCCGGTGGACTACGCACTGATCAAGCTGCGCTATCGCCAGTTGGTGAGCCAGCACCACCCCGACCGTGGTGGCAGTAACACGCGCCTTCAGTCGATCAATAAAGCCATGGAAATTCTGGAGCGCTATTACAGCCGCCCGTGAAACTTCCATTTGCTCTAACCCCACGGACGACGTGGTCTGCAGCCATTCCTATACTGCGACTTAAGGTCGCATAGGTCGGCCGGGCACCGGATGACGCTGGCTACGCGTATTCGGCGCCTCGCTGGGGGGCGACCTTCTATAAGAAGAGGAGAATGCTGACATGATCCATCATGTGTGGGGGCTCTTCACCCATCCCGATCAGGAATGGCAGGAAATCCGTGGCGAGGAAGAAACCATCAGCCACATGTACCTGACCCACGTCCTGATCCTCGCTGCCATTCCAGTCATTTCGGCCTATATCGGCACCACGCAGGTCGGTTGGGTGCTGGGCAGTGCGGGACCGGTCAAGCTGACAGCCGCCAGCGCCATCCAGTTGACCATCATGACCTACATCGCCATGCTCGCCGGCGTCGCCATCATGGGCGCTTTCATCCACTGGATGGCCCGCACCTATGACGCGTCGCCATCGCTGACCCAATGCATCGTATTCGCTGCGTACACCGCAACTCCGCTTTTCATCGGCGGCCTCGCGGCGCTTTACCCGCACCTGTGGCTGGGCATGATCATCGGCACAGCAGCGATCTGCTACACCGTATACCTGCTCTATGTCGGCATCCCGACCTTCATGAACATCCACAAGGATGAAGGTTTCCTGTTCTCAAGCTCGGTGCTGGCGGTAGGACTGGTGGTGCTGGTGGCGATGATGGCCCTGTCGGTCATCCTCTGGGGCAGCGGTGTGGGCCCGGAATACACCTGATCCGTCCTCTACAAAGGAAACCGGGCCCTTCGTGGCCCGGTTTCCTTTCGCTTGCCTAAACGCCCTACGGCTTGCCTGAACCTGCACCCCGGACGAGCGGCCGCGAGAAATCCTCCACCGGCGCTTCGACTGCGGCATAATCTGCCCCCGTCGGAGAACCACTGTATGCCTGAACAGCTCAACGCTCGCGTCGAAGCCTGCTACCAGCAGGCCGAAGCCTTCTTCCAGCGGCGCTTTCCCCGCCCGGAAGTGAGCTTCCGGCTACGCGGCCAGAAGGCCGGCGTCGCCCACCTGGATGAAAACCTGCTGCGCTTCAACCCGCAGCTGTACCGGGAAAACCACGAACACTTCCTAAAGCAGACCGTGGCCCATGAGGTGGCGCACCTGATCGCCCACCAGATGTTCGGCCCGCGCATCCGCCCCCATGGCGAGGAGTGGCAGCTGATCATGCGCGGCATCTACGGCCTGCCGCCCGATCGCTGCCACACCTACGAGATCAAGCGCCGCCGCTCTACCCGCTACCTGTATCGCTGCCACTGCGGCGAAGGCAATGAATTCCCCTTTTCGTCCCAGCGCCACAACCTGGTCGCACAGGGCCGGCGCTACTACTGCCGGCGCTGCCGCGCAACGCTGATCTTCACCGGCGAAATCCGCCGCGAATGATGCGAATCAGGCGATGACCTTCGCCGCTTTCAACGCCTCGACCTGCTCGGCCGAATAGCCCAGCTCCGCCATCACCTCAGCCGTGTGTGCGCCCAGAGCGGCGCCGATGTGACGCGGCTCCGGGAGACCGGCGGAGAAGCGAATCGGACAGGCCATCTGCCGCTGCTCACCGCCTTTGCCATTGGGCACCTGGGTAACCGCGCCGCGCTCCACAAATTGCGGGTGCTCCACCGCCTCGGCCATCGACAGCATCGGCTCGACGCAGGCATCCAGCGCGGCGAAGCGCTTCTGCCAATGGCTGAAGTCATGTTTCTCGAACTCGATGGAAATTTCTCGCTTGAGCGCCTGCTGGTCCTCCGGCTTGGGCGACAACCCACGCGCGGCCAGCTCCGGGCGTCCGATGGCGGCGCAGAATTGCTGCATGAACTGCGGCTCCAGGCTGCCCACCGAGAACCAGCGACCATCGCGAGTACGGTAGTAGTCGTAGAAGCTGCCGCCGTTGAGCGCGAGACCTTCCATCTCCGGCTCCACGCCCGCCGCGAGATAGCCCGCGCCGGCCATGCCGTGCAGGCTGAAGGCGCAGTCGGTCATGCTCACGTCGACCTGTTGCCCCTCCCCCGTCTGCTGCCGGTGGATGACCGCCGCCAGCAGGCCCATCACGCCATGCAGCGAACCGCCACCGATGTCCGCCAGTTGCACGCCCAGAGGCAACGGGCCGCTCTCGCGGCGGCCGGTGTAGCTGGCGACGCCGGCCAGCGCCAGGTAGTTGATGTCGTGTCCGGCGCGGTCACGGAACGGGCCGGTCTGGCCATAGCCGGTGATCGAGACGTAGATCAGCTTCGGGTTGATCGCCTTGAGCGCCTCGTAGCCCACGCCGAGCTTGTCCATCACGCCGGGGCGGAACTGCTCCAGCACGATGTCGTACTCCTGCACCAGTTGCTTCACCACCTCCACTGCCTCGGCCTGCTTCAGGTCCAGCGCGATGCAGCGCTTGTTGCGGTTGAGATAGGCGTGGCTGGCGGAGGTCCCGTCTACATGCGGCGGCAGCACGCGCACCAGGTCCATGCGCGTGGGCGATTCCACTCGCAGCACCTGGGCACCCATGTCGGCCAGCAGCAGCGAGGCGAAGGGTCCCGGCAGCAGGGTGGAGAAATCGAGGATTTTCAGGGAGGCGAGCGGGCCGTTCATGGGCACTCCTGTTTCGCTCAATCGATGCGTGGGCGCCGCGCCTCAGAGCTTCATGCCGCGGCTGATGATCTCTTTCATGATCTCCGAGGTGCCGGCGAAAATACGCTGGATGCGCGCGTTCGCGTACATCTTGCAGATCGGATACTCCCACATGTAACCCCAGCCGCCATGCAGTTGCACACCCTCGTCGACCACCTTGCACAGCAGTTCGGTGGTGAACAGCTTGGCCTCGGCGGCCACCTCGGGGGTGAGCTTCTTCTGGTTGTGGTCCATCACGCAGCGGTCGGTGAAGACCTGCGCTACGTCGATCTGCGTGCGCATCTCGGCGAGCTTGAAGCGGGTGTTCTGGAAATGCGCCACCGGGCGGTCGAAGGCCTTGCGCTCCTTCACGTAGTCGACAGTCGCGCTCAGCGCAGCCTCGGCGCCGGCCACCGCGCCGCAGGCGTTGGTCAGGCGCTCCTGCGCCAGCATGTTCACCAGGTAGAAGAAGCCACCCTTGGCGTCGCCGAGCAGATTTTCCTTAGGCACCTTCACGTTGTTGAAGAACAGCTCGGCGGTGTCCTGGCTCTTCATGCCCAGCTTCTTCAGGTTGCGCCCACGCTCGAAGCCTTCCATGCCGCGCTCCACCACGAACAGCCCCATGGCGTGCTTGTTCGCCGGGTCGGTCTTGGCCGCGACTATCACCAGGTCCGCCAGCAGGCCGTTGGAGATGAAGACCTTGGAACCGTTGAGGACGAAGTGATCGCCCTTGTCCACCGCCGTGGTGCGCATGCCGGCAAGGTCCGAGCCCGCCGAAGGCTCGGTCATGGCCACCGCCAGAATGCTCTCGCCACGGATGATCCCCGGCAGCCAGCGAGCCTTCTGCTCGGCGTTGCCGTATTCGGCGATGTAAGGACCGCACAGCGCCGAGTGCAGCGGGATCATGAAGCCCGGCTCGTTGATGGCGGCCAATTCCTCACACATGATCTGTTCGTAGCGGAAATCCTTCAGAGCGGTTCCGCCGTACTCTTCTTCCGCCCAGGGCAGCAGGAAGCCCATTTCCCCCGCCTTGCGCCAGACACTGCGGTCCACCACGCCGGCTTCCTCCCACTCCTCCTGATGAGGCACCACTTCCTTGTTGAGGAAGGTTCGGAACGCATCGCGGAACAGGTTGTGCTCGGTCTCGAAGTGATTGCGCAGCATGGTCGACTCCCGGTGGGTTGAGTGCCCGCAGGGTAGGTGCTGGCCGCGCGTGGCCTCAATGACGCGAGCGCTCAGGGTCGATTGACGCAATCGCCCAGCAGGTGCGAGTGTGAAACTTTCTAAAGCTGCACCGGAGAGCGCCCGCATGCAGATTCGCCCTTTCCAGCCGGAGGACATTCCACTGTACGAAAGCTGGTTCGACGACCCGCTGCTCGACGCGCAACTGGGCCCGATGGATCGGTACTGGCTGGAACAGGTGCTGAAGGATTCGGACAAGGCCCAGTACAGCATCCTGCGTGGCAGCCTGCTGGTCGCGGTGGTGGGGGTTTGCCTGCCCAGCCCGGAGCGTCCGTACTACTTCGTTACCGACCTCGCCGTGCGCCCGGCATTGCGCAGGTCGGGCATAGGGCGCGCGGTGATGACGCTGGTGATGAGCCGGCCGGAACTGCAGAGCAGCCCCTTGTGGCGGGCCAGCGTGAAGCCGGACAACCCGGCGGCGCTGGCTTTCCTTATCAAGCTGGGTTGGACGCGACTGGAAATGGGCAATCCATTCGATGAGTTGCTCGAGTTCGAATTCCGCCGACGGCCGGCGGGCCCCAGTTTTCGCTGAGGCAAACCATGTAGGAGCGAGCTTGCTCGCGAACGAAGTTTCCTGCGAATTCCCAGTGCAGCAGATTCGCGAGCAAGCTCGCTCCTACAAAGAACGTTCGCTTCTTTGCTGACGCGTATAAAAAAACCCCCGCCGAGGCAGGGGTTCACACAAAGGAGTCAAACGGTAGAGCGGTCGTTCTTAGAACACGTACTGCAGACGAGTCACGACACCGTTGCCGTCGTCGTCGCCGTTGGCGTTGCGAATGCCGTCGGTGCTGACGTGAACGTAGTCCAGGGACACTTTCACGGCTTCGTTGGCGTACCAGTTCACACCGATGGTGTTGGTGCTGGCCTTGGTGTCGCCCACGTCGCGGGTGGCGGTGGCCACGACCACGTTCGGGTCATCGACCTTGATGTGGTCGTAACGGTAGAAGACTTCCCAGGCACCGATTTCCTTGTTGGAAGGCTTGATGGTGTCGAACTTGGCGCCATCGAGCTTGTACACGCGGGATTCACCGGTGATGGTGTAGGCCAGTTGACCGTAGTAGCCGTCAGCCTTGATGTCTTCGTAAGCGTCGGCATCAGCCTTCAGCTTGCGCTTCAGGTATTCGGCCTGGGCCGAGAACGGGCCGATGGCGTAGGCAAATTCTGCGCCCCAGGTGGAATCGTCCTTGTAGGAACCGGCCGGGCTCAGGGTGGCGCCGCCGAAGGTCGCGCGGTTGCCGTTGTCGCCGGCGTCGTTACCGCCGTTGGTGGCGATGCCACGCATGCCCAGACGGGGACGGATGCGGGAGTCGAAGGCGGTGTCGTCCAGATCACGGTAGGCGTAGTCCACGCCAACGTGCAGCACGTTGCCGTCGGTGTTCATCGGAGCGAATACACCGCGGAAGTTGAACTGCTTGACGCTGTCGCCGTCGGTGTCATCGGCGTCCTTGGCGAATACGCCAGCGTCCAGGTAAGCCATGTTGGCGACGACGCCGCCGACCTGGGCGCCCATGCCATCCTGGTGGGTGTTGATCCAGTCAGCCAGTTCGTACGCGGAGGTACGCTCGGTGGCGGTCACCCACTTGGAGCTGGTGGCTTTTTCCAGGCCGAAGTCCGGGTCGAAGCGGCCGAACTTCAGGGTAACCGGGCTGAAACCGGTGTAGCTGAAAGAAGCTTCATCGAAGTAACCGTTGTCAGAGTTACCGGAGTTGTGGGACATGTCGTAGTTGATCTGGTATTTCCAGTCCTTGTAGACGACGCCGCCCAGCTCCAGGTACGCACGGCGGAAGTAGGCGCCGTCACCGTTGTTGCCGTTCTTGGTGTAGAAACCATCGAAGCGGCTGTAATCCGCTTGCAGACGGCCACCGAGCTTGAAGCTGAATTCTTTGTCGGTAGTGCCGACTTCAAGACCGCCCTTGGTCTTGATAACGATATCGGCGCCATCGGTGGTGACTGTGCCTGCGAAAGCCTGGGCGGAAACGGCCAGTGCCAGGGCAGTGGCGGCGTAACCGGCGAAGTGCTTACGGATCATCGAAGATTCCCCTTAATGGTATTTGCGTTGAACACGCCGAGTGCCTGGCTGCTGCGCGCCCCCCAAGGACTCGCACAGGCCGTTCTGGCGGCCCCCGTTTGTGTTGCTGGGAATCTTGGCGAGGGGTTATTTCAGATCAGTTGCTCGTAGATAAAACTTTTATTACAAAGGAACTTTTGATTTCTTTATGGCATAAAGGTCCTAAGCCGCTTCCCACTAGGCTTTCAGACACTTTCTGAAGTCCACTTTGCCGGTATGCTGACGCCCTCCTGAAAGACCTTCCCGCTCAGGCTTCGCCATGCACGAACTGCAACCCCTGATCCAGCAGCACGGCCTCACCCTGCTGTTCTTCAACGTCCTGCTCGAGCAGTTAGGCCTGCCGATTCCGGCCTACCCTGCGCTGATCGTCGCGGGTGCCCTGGCGCTGCAAGGCAGCGGCGTGCCGCTGGGACAGGCTCTGGCGGTGGCCGTGTGCGCGTGCCTGATTGCCGACCTGATCTGGTTCTGCGCCGGGCGGCACTATGGGGGCTTCATGCTGCGCAGCGTGTGCAAGGTTTCGCTGTCGCCGGACAGCTGCATTCGCCAGAGCCAGAGTCTTTACCTGCGCATCGGCCCGCGTGCCTTGCTGATTTCGCGCTTCCTCCCCGGCGCCAGCGCGCTCACCACCACCATGGCCGGCATGACCGGCACGCCGCTGTCGCGCTTCCTTGCCTACGACTTCGCCGGCGCGGCGCTGTGGGCTGGCTCCGCGCTGATGCTCGGAAGCATCTTCAGCAACGCGGTGGACCGCCTCCTCGGCTGGCTCACCGAGTACGCCAGCGTCGGCGTCGCGGCGTTGCTCGGTGCCTTCGCGCTGTTCATCGCCTGGAAGCTCTGGCAGCGCTACAGCCTGCTCAAGCGCACCGCGCGGATTCCACGCATCAGCGTGGGCGAGCTACGAGCGCGCCTGGATGCTGGCGAGCCGCCGCTGATCCTCGATGTGCGGGCACAGTTCGATGACGAGGCGATTCCCGGGTCCATCGCCTTCAGCCTGGACGGCGCGCTGGACGAGTTGCGCGGCAGCTTGGAGGACGACAAGGACGTGGTGATCTACTGCGCCTGCCCCCACGAGCTTTCCGCGGCGATGCTGGCCGAGCGGCTGCAGGCCTTCGGGCACCCGCGTACGTGGGCGCTGTCGGGTGGGTTGGATGCGTGGCGGGCGCAAGCACCTGCGCCGGTGGTGAATCCAACGTAGAAGCGGACTCCGTCCGCGGGTGTCTGCAGCGAAAAATCAGGATAAATCCGCTCTTGCCTCGATATCGCGCTGAGGGCATGCCCTCTCCCCCCGCCCTGGCTGCGCGCCCCGCTCCGAAGGGAGAGGGCGCTATCCGTGCCGGCTGAAGCCACTGTTTCAGCCGACGCCGAATCAGTCCCCTCTCCCTTCAGGGGGAGGGTTAGGGAGAGGGAAATCACCGGTACGGTGTTTCAGACAACTCTCCTTCACCAATCCCCAATACAGAAGCGATCTGCCCTTCAGCGCCGCGCGCTGTCCCGGCGAAGTTCGGCGAGATGGTCGGCCAGGCGCTCTGCATCAGGACGCGGCGGTTCTGGTAGCAGGCGCAAGGTCGCCTGGGCCAGGCGCATCTGCCGCAGGTAGCGCCGACAATGACGGCAAAGCAGCAGATGCCGGCGCAGCGCAAGCTTCTCGCGCCAGCCCAGTTGTTCGTCCAGCAGGTCGCTGGAGCGTGCCACCAGTTCCTTGCAGGTCAGCATTCCCCGGTCTCCTCGAAGTGTTCGACGCTGGCGAACACCTTCAGCCGCGCGCGATGCAGCAGCACCCTGACATTGGAGAGCGAAACCTCCAGCAGATTACAGATTTCCTCCAGCTCCAGCCCCTGTCGTTCACGCAGCAGCAACACGCTGCGCTGCAGTTCGGAAAGGCTGAGCAGGGTGTTTTCCAGGCATTGGCGCAGTTCGTCTTCGGCCAGCAGGGCTTCCGGCGAATCCTCGTGCCAGGCCAGCGGCGCCGGGCTCCAGTGGCCGTCGGCGGCGAAGCGGGAGTCATCGATGCTGCCGTGGGGCGCGGGCAGTTCGTCCAGCGAAACGTCGCGGCGAACCTTGCGCAGACGGGATTTGGCGGTATTGGCGGTGATGGTCAGCAGCCAGGTCTTGAGGCTGGAGCGCCCCTGGAAGCCATCCAGGTTGCGCACGGCGGCGAGCCAGGCATCCTGCACCACTTCATCGGCATGGGCTGCGCCGACGATGGCAATGGCCACGGCGCGCATCGCACCCTGGAAGGTGGCTACCAGGGTGCGGAAGGCCTGCTGGTCACCGGCCAGCAGGCGTGACAACAGCTCGCTGTCGTCGGCGGACACGATCAGCGCTTGCGCAGGATCACGCTGCCGATGGAGTAACCGGCGCCGAAGGAGCTCAGCACGCCGATGGAGCCGGCGGGCAGGTCGTCCTGGTACTTGTGCAGGGCAATGACCGAGCCGGCGGAGCTGGTGTTGGCGTAGGTATCGAGGATCACCGGCGCTTCGTGGGCCTCGGCATCGCGGCCGAGCAGCTTGCGGGTAATCAGCAGGTTCATGTTCAGGTTGGCCTGGTGCAGCCAGAAGCGTTTCACGTCGCTGACCGGGATATCGTTCTGCGCCAGGTGCTCGCCGATCAGCTCGGCCACCATCGGGCAGACGTCCTTGAACACCTTGCGGCCTTCCTGCACGAACAGCTTGTCGCGGCTGCCGATGCCCTCCTCCGCCGCGCGGTTGAGGAAGCCGAAGTTGTTGCGGATATTGTTGGAGAACTGGGTCAGCAGCTTGGTGCTCACCACCTCGAACTGGTGTTCGCTGGTGGCCTGATCGGCGCGCTCGATGACCACGGCGGTGGCGGCGTCACCAAAGATGAAGTGGCTGTCGCGGTCACGGAAGTTCAGGTGGCCGGTGCAGATTTCCGGGTTGACCATCAGGATCGCGCGGGCTTGGCCCAACTGCACACTGTTCACCGCGGCCTGGATGCCGAAGGTGGCCGAGGAGCAGGCGACGTTCATGTCGTAGCCGAAGCCCTGGATGCCAAGGGCGGCCTGCACTTCGATGGCCACCGCCGGATAGGCGCGCTGCAGGTTGGAGCAGGCGACGATCACCCCGTCGATGTCTTCGGGAGTACGGCCGGCGCGCTGCAGGGCCTGTTGCGCGGCGGCGGTCGCCATCTCGCAGAGGATGCCCCAGTCTTCGTTGGAACGCTCCGGAATGCGCGGCGCCATGCGCTGCGGATCGAGGATGCCTTCCTTGTTCACCACGAAGCGACTCTTGATGCCGGAGGCCTTCTCGATGAAGGCGGAGCTGGATTCGGACAGCGCCTCGATCTCGCCCTTGGCGATGGCTTCGGCATTCTGCTCATTGTGACTGCGGACGTAGCTGTTGAAGGATTCCACCAGTTCATCGTTGGAGATGCTGAACGGCGGGGTATACAGGCCGGTTCCGCTGATCACGACTTTATGCACGGTCAATCCTCTTCTCAATCTGCGCCGCCGGGCCGGGCGGCAAGGTTAGGCATCAAGGTGCCCGCCCATCGGCCGGCACTGGATATTCGTCGCTCCGCGTCCTGGCGCGAAGGCTTCGGGATGGCGATCCCCGCAACAGGGCAGTGTGCCACTCCCACCGGCGGTGGGCACCTTTGCCCGCCCGGCGGTTTGCGGTTTCACCCAGGGTGCAACCGCTGATCGCTGATTATGCTGCAATTTTCGCCGAAAAGTCGCAGTGCGGGGGCGGCATTTACGCAAGATCATGGACATAAATCACGCCACGCCTGTGCTGGAACAACGGATTGAAAATTTCCACCGACACCATAGACAGAGTGTTGGCGCGCCCCGGCGCGCTAGTCCTTATCCTTCAGTGCATTCCCGAATTTGCCAAGGAGACTTCAGGATGAGTGCAGAAAGCCGCCCGGAAATGGACGAACAGACCCTGGAATTCGCCAACCAGGTGATCGACCTTGCTCGCCAGGGGGATACCCCGCGTCTGAAGGAACTGTTGCAGCAGGGCCTGCCGGCCAATCTGCGCAACCACAAGGGTGACAGCCTGCTGATGCTGGCAAGCTACTACGGCCACCACGATACCGTGGGCGTACTGCTCGACCATGGCGCCGATCCGGATCTGCGCAACAACGCCGGGCAGACGCCCCTTGCCGGCGCCGCTTTCAAGGGTGATCTGGAGATGGTGCGACTGCTCCTCAGCCGTGGCGCCGAAGTAGAAGGCGCCTCCCCCGACGGCAAGACCGCGCTGATGATGGCGGCCATGTTCAATCGTCCGGACATCGTCCGCTGCCTGCTGGAGCATGGCGCCGACCGCGAGGCCCGCGACGCCAGCGGCCTGACGGCCATGGCCGCGGCGAAGATGATGGGCGCGGCCGATACCCTGTCGCTGCTCGAAACCGCCTGAATCAATCGATGCGCACATGCTCGGCGAGAAAATCGAGCACCGCGCGCACCCGAGCGGGCAGGTGCCCTGGTTTGCCGAGGTAGAGCGCATGCATCGGCTTGCGGTCGCCGGGGTTGAAGGCTTCCAGCACCGCGACCAGTCGCCCGGTGAGCAGGTCGTCGCGCACCTGGAATTCCGCCAGCCGCGCCAGCCCTAATCCCGCCAACGCCAGATGGCGCACGCTGTCGCCGTCGCTGGCCAATAGGTTGCCGCTGGGCTCCGGGGCGCCTGCCTGCGCGCCGAGGAAAGGCCAATCCGGTTCGATGCGCCGGTAACTGAAGCCCAGGCAATTGTGTTCGGCCAACTCGCGCGGATGCTGCGGCGCTCCGCGGCACGCGATGTAAGCCGGCGCGGCGACGATACGGTGTCCCGACTCGCCCAGCGAGCGCGCCACCAGTCGCGAGTCCCGCAACGGCCCGCTGCGGATGGCAACGTCGGCGCGCACTTCCAGCAGGTCCACCACCTCATCCGTCAGTTGCAGGTCGAGGTTCACGCCGGGGTAGCGCTCGAAGAACAGCGGCAGCGCGGGAATCAGGAACTGCCGCCCCACCGGCAGGTTGCAGCTGATCCGCACCCGCCCCTGCGGCTCGGCGCTGGCCGAGGCTTCGCGTTCGGCTTCATCGAGATCCGCGAGGATGCGCAGGCTGCGCTCATAGAAGCCGGCGCCCTCGGCCGTGAGCTGCTGGCGCCGCGTGGAGCGGTTGAACAGTCGCGCACCGAGGCGATCCTCCAGGCGCGCCACCAGTTTGCTCACCGCAGAGGGCGTCATGCCGCATTGCTGCGCGGCGGCTGTAAAACCGCCGGTTTCCACCACGCGGATGAACACTTCCATTTCGCCGAAGCGGTTGACGTCGGGTCGGGCCATCTTGAATTCAATTCACAGGTGATTTGCTCCGAGGCAGTCTATATCAGCAATTCGCGCGGGGATAAGGTGGCGCCCATTCTTCGAACCCTTTCGGGAGAGCCACCGTGCCCATTGCCTTGTACGCCTTGACCGCCGGTGCCTTTGGCATCGGCGTTACCGAATTCGTGATCATGGGATTGCTGCTGGAGGTCGGCCAGGATTTCGGCGTGTCCATCTCCGCCGCCGGCCTGCTGATCTCCGGCTACGCGCTGGGCGTGGTGCTCGGCGCCCCCTTGCTCACCGCCCTCACCGCGCGCTGGCCGCAACGCCGGACCCTGCTCGGATTGATGGTGATCTTCACCCTCGGCAACCTCGCCTGCGCCCTGGCGCCGGACTACACCACACTGATGGCGGCGCGCGTGCTGACCTCCTTCGCCCATGGCACCTTCTTCGGCGTCGGCTCGGTGGTCGCCACCAGCCTGGTCCCGGCGGAACGCCGCGCCTCGGCCATCGCCCTGATGTTCACCGGCCTAACCGTCGCCACCATCCTCGGCGTACCGCTGGGCACCTGGCTTGGCCAACTCTATGGCTGGCGCGCGGCCTTCTGGGTGGTGACCGGCATCGGCCTGCTGGCCCTGGCGATCCTGGCTGTGTATTTACCGCGCAACAGTGCTCCGCCCATCGCCGGTAATTTGCGCGACGACTTCCGCGTGCTCAAGCGCCCCGCCGTGCTGCTCGGCCTGCTGACCACCGTGCTCGGCTTCGGCGGTGTGTTCACCGTATTCAGCTATGTGTCGCCGCTGCTGACCCGCCTGGCCGGCTTCTCCGAAGGCGCGGTGTCGCCGGTGCTGCTGGTGTTCGGCGGCGGGCTGGTGCTGGGCAACCTGTTGGGCGGCAAGCTGGCGGACCGCCGGCTGGTGCCCGCGCTGCTCGGCAGTCTGGTGGCACTGGCGGTGGTCATGGGCCTGATGAGCTTCGCACTGGAGAATCAGGTTGCCGTTGTCATTTTCATCGCCCTGCTCGGCGCCGCCGGTTTCGCCACTGTGCCACCGCTGCAGATGTGGGTGCTGGAGAAGGCTCACGGCGCCGGCCAGAGTGTCGCGGCGAGCTTCAACATCGCCGCTTTCAACCTGGGCAACGCGCTGGGTGCCTGGCTCGGCGGCCTGACCATCGACCACGGCCCGGGCCTGGCGGCATTGCCCTGGGTGGGCGCGTTGCTGCCGATCGCGGCCATCGCCACCGCGCTGCTGTGCCTGCGCCTGGAGCGTGAACCGGCCATGGCCGCGGCGACCGTCCAGCAGGCCCGGTGAACGATCGGCGGAACCCTACTGTCGAGGAAAGGGGCGCGCCTTGTCGCGCCCCTTTCTTTTATCCACCGACGGAGGACTCGCCCACCCATGCTGGTTTCGCTTCAGGCACTGCGGGCACTGGCCGCCTGGCTGGTGGTGTTCCATCACTTCATGCAGGTGTTCTTCGATTTCCGCGCCGACAGCCTCGGCGGCAAGCTCCTCTCCACCCGCGGCCAGGTCGGGGTGGATATTTTCTTCGTCCTCAGCGGCTTCGTGATCCACCTCTCCAGCGCCGGCCGGCCGATGTCGCCGCTGGCTTTCCTGGTGCAGCGCCTGGCCCGTGTCGCTCCGGCCTACTGGCTGTACACGGCGATCACCGCGCTGATCATCCATGCCTTCGCCGACGTGATGCCGATCTACGGCGTCGGCGGCAAATCGCTGCTGCTCTCGCTGCTGTTCATCCCCAGCGAAAACCCCGGCGGCTTCGGCCTTTACCCGGTGCTGCCGGTGGGCTGGACGCTGAACTTCGAGATGCTCTTCTACGGCCTGTTCGCCCTCTCCTTCCTGGTCGCCGAGCGCTGGCGTCCCTGGCTGGTGACCGCGCTGGTGCTGCTGGTGGCGCAAGTGCTGGCGCGCGAGCCATGGATCAGCAACTTCTACCGCAACCCGATCATCTTCGAGTTCGTCCTCGGCCTTGGCCTGGCGGCACTGTACCGACGCGGCTGGTTGAACCTGCCCCGGCCGCTGGCCCTGCTGACGGTGGTGATGTCAGTGACGACCATCGCGCTGTTCCCCGCCGACCATCCCTGGCGCCTGCTGACCTGGGGCCTGCCCGCCGCCGCGCTGCTGGCCGCGTGCGTTGCGCTGGAGCCGCTGTTCGAGCGCAGCCGGGTGCTGCACGCGCTGGGCGACTGGTCCTATTCGGTGTACCTGCTGCACGTCATCGTGCTCTGGCTAGCAGCCTACTGGCTGCACGAACGATTGGGCCTGACGCCGTATCAGACACTGGGCCTCAGCGTCCCGGCGATCCTGCTGCTGTCCTGGCTGAGCTACGAATGGGTGGAACGGAAGATGGCACGTCAGCTGCGCGCTGCCTATGCGCGCATCGCCGAGCCGCTGGCGGCGAAGCGCGCTCAGGCGGGATCGCTGTAGACCAGGCGGTTACGCCCTTCGGCCTTGCCGCGATACAGACGGCGGTCGGTGCAGCGATAGAGTTCGTCGGCATCCAGGCCGTCCCCCGGCCATTCGGCGAGGCCGAAGGTGGCGGAAATCTCGATGCGCTCACCGTGGTACACCAGCGGCGCCTCGTCGATGTCCCGGCGCAGGGACTCCACCAGCGGCTTGGCATCGAAGCGGTCGGTGAAAGGCAGCAGCAGTCCGAACTCCTCGCCCCCCAGCCGGCCGATCAGATCAGTGGCGCGCAGACGGTAACGCAGGCGGTTGCACAGGTGTTGCAGCGCCTTGTCGCCGGCATCGTGGCCCCACTGGTCGTTGATGTTCTTGAAGTGGTCGACGTCCAGCACCACCAGCACCAGCCGCGTCTCATAGCGCGCCGCCTCCTGGATGCAGCGCCGCAACGTGCGCTGGAAGCTCTCGCGACTGGCCACGCCGGTCAACGCATCGGTCAGCGCCAGGTGCCGCAGCTGCTTGTAGGCGGCGGCGCGACGCTCTTCATAGACGTGCATGAAAGCAATCACCAGTACGCCGCAGAAGATGCCGTTGCCGATGTCGATCAGCCCCGGGGCATCCAGGCGCAGGCGGTTGGCGTGCAGGTACATGAGCGTGGCGGCCAGCATGAACGGCACGGCGAGCAGGAAGCCGCGCCACTTGCCCAGCAGCAGGTAGGCCATCACCGGCATCAGGTAGACCCAGACGAAGGCCGTGGCCGAGGCATTGGGCATGACGATGATGTAGAGGATGAAGCAGAAGGTCGGCAACAGGTAGGCAATGATCCAGGGCACCAGCCGGCTGACCCGCTTGAGCCGATGGGCTGCCCACAGCAGCAAGCCGCAGGTCGCAAGCTCCGCGCCGGACAGCCACAGGTTGCCGGCGAGATACTGCAGGATCGAGAACACCCCCAGGGTCACCCCGGTGCAGGCGAAGATCAGCCGCATCAACAGGCGATGGTCCGCCTCTTCCAGCCCGGTGGGTCCGGTGTTGGACTCGAACAGGTGGTCGGGATCGCTGTTGCGGTGCATCGGCCCTGCTCCTTGGCTCGACCGCCCGCGGGTCGGCCGAAATGGCGGCATCCGGGCGCTCCAGCCCGATTCACGTCATCAGAAGACTACTCCAATTTCCCACAACGCGTAGCCAAGCCGACGGAAACCGGGCGGATGGGCTAGCCTAGGCTGCATTGTCCATGGAGGAAGTCTATGCGTTCGATCCTTGCCGTCCTGTCCCTGCTTGCGCTTTCCGGCTGTGCTTCGTACCAGACCGATGAAGTCCACCCCGTCCCCACCGACCGCCTGCTGGCCTACCAGCAACCGGGCAAGGACAGCGTCAAGGTCGACGTCACCCGCGACGTAGGCTACATCGGCGGCGGCTGCTACGTCGCCCTCACCATCGACCACCAGGTGGCCGCGCGCATCGGCAAGGGCGAGTCGGCCAGCTTCCACGTACCGGTGGGCAAGCACGTGGTCGGCATCATCGGCGACAAGGACGGCGAAGGCCTCTGCAGCAAGGCCATGCTGCGCCGTGAACTGCTGGTACCGCTGGAGCCGGGCGGCAATAACGCCTTCCGCATCGTCAGCGACAACCGCACCGGTTTCGACATCAAGCCGGCGGTCGAGTAACCGCCGTCGCGGGCGCGCCTCAGCCGTTCAGACGGGCAACCAGGCGCGCCTGCAGCTTCTCCAGCTCCCCCGCATCGGCCTTGTTCGCCGCGTGGATGCCCAAGCCCTCGCCGGCATAGCGCGGGACGATGTGCACGTGGATGTGGAACACCGTCTGACCGGCCGGCGCACCGTTGAACTGGGCAATCTGCACGCCATCGGGGTTGAGCTCTTCGACGATCACGCCGGTCAGGCGCTGCACCACGCGCATCACCTTGGCCAGCGCATCGGGGTCGACCTCGAGGATGTTGCGCGCCGGGGAATTCTTCGGAATCACCAGGGCATGGCCGTAGGACTGCGGGAACAGGTCGAGGAAGGCGAGCACGTCGTCGTCCTCGTACAGCTTGTAGCAGGGAGCCTCGCCACGAATGATCTGGGCGAAGATGTTCTGTGGATCGTAGGTGCCTTGCAGGCTCATGCTGGGTTCCTTGTCTGTTGGCCGCATCGGGGCCGGTTGATTGTCTATGGGCCCGCACCATACCGGTTTGTCGCGCACGGGTCATGACCGGTGGCGCGCGGAGGTCTATCCTGAGGACCGACTCAAGATCCCGCTCACCTGACCGGAGTATGCATGTCAGACCTTTCCGCGTTCCCCATCACCCGCAAATGGCCCGCCGAACACCCCGACCGCCTGCAGCTGTACTCGCTGCCCACGCCCAACGGCGTGAAGGTGTCGATCATGCTGGAAGAGCTCGGCCTGCCCTACGAGCCGCACCTGGTCAGCTTCGAGCGCAACGACCAGATGTCCCCGGAGTTCCTCTCGCTGAACCCGAACAACAAGATCCCGGCAATCCTTGATCCCAACGGTCCGGACGGCAAGCCACTGGCGCTGTTCGAGTCCGGTGCGATCCTGGTCTATCTCGCCGACAAGACCGACTCGCTGATCGCCCCCGGTGCCAGCGGCCGCTATGAAACGCTGCAGTGGCTGATGTTCCAGATGGGTGGGATCGGCCCGATGTTCGGCCAGATCGGCTTCTTCAACAAATTCGCCGGCAAGGACTACGAGGACAAGCGCCCGCTGCAGCGCTACGTGGACGAGGCCAGGCGCCTGCTGGCCGTGCTCGACCGCCACCTGGAAGGACGCGACTGGATCATGGGCGAGCGCTACACCATCGCCGACATCGCCACCTTCCCGTGGATTCGCAACCTCATTGGTTTCTATGAGGCGGGTGAGTTGGTGGGGTTCGAGAAATTCACCAATGTGAAGCGCGTGCTGGAACGATTCCTGGAGCGGCCGGCGGTGCAGCGCGGGCTGAATATCCCGAAGCGGGATTGAGGATTCACACCCTGTAGGAGCGAGCTTGCTCGCGAACGGATTCCCCGACAGCCCAGGGGCTGGACGGGCTCGCGAGCAAGCTCGCTCCTACAAGGGAATCCAGCGTCAGGCTTCGACCTGGCTCCACTGCTTGGACAGACGCTTGTCCGACACCGGCAACTTGGTCCCCAGTTGCTGGGCAAACAGCGAGACGCGGTACTCCTCCAGCATCCAGCGGTACATCATCAGTTCCGGGTCGCGCTTGCCTTCCTGGGCATGCTTGGCCAGGCGCGCCGAGTACTGCTCCCAGTAGCCGGCCATCTCGCCGCTCCACACGCGGTCGCGCTGGACTTGGCCTGCGACCTTGTCCAGGCGCTGCTCGACCGCCTTCATGTAGCGCGGGTATTCCTTGAGCCATTCCAGCGGCGTGTCGCGCACGAAGCCGGGGTAAACCAGCTGGGCCAACTGCCCCTTCACGTCGTTGAGCGGCACCGTCATGGCCAGGTCGACCTTGCCCTTGAAGCGCTTCTGCAGGCCGTGCCAGAGCTTGAGGATTTCCAGGGTCAGGCGGGCAATGCGTTCGGCGTGCTCGGTCCAGGCGCCGCGCTTCTTCTCGGCCAGTGACGCAAGCCCGGCACCGTCGCGGGGCAGGTTGGCTTCGCCGTCCAGAATGGCGCTGTCCAGGCTGGCCAGCAGGATGTCTTCCACCAGCGACTCGACCCGGCCCAGTTCGCGGTAGAGCAGGCCCATGTCGGTCTGCCCCGGCAGCTTGCTGCGCAGGAACTTGGCCGGCTCGGCCAGCTGTTGCAGCAACAGCCGCTGCAGGGCGCGGCGGTGCTGGTAGTCGGCCTCGGCCTGGGTGGGGAAGCGGTTCTCCTTCACCACGCCGGCCTCTTCCACCAGCGCCGGGTAGACCGTCATCGACAGCCCGGCGACCTTCTGCTGGACCTTCTCCGCCACCTCGCCAAAGCCCTTGGCTTCCACCGGTTTTTGCGGCTTGTCCGCCTGCGGGATCGCCAGCGCGGCCTGGCTGGCCTCGGCAAAGCGCGCGGTGAGTTCGGCCAGGTCGCGGCCTTCGCCGAGGAACTTGCCCCGGGCGTCGACCACCTCGATGTTCATCCGCAGGTGGCTTTCCACCTGGGTCTGGGCCTCTGCCCAGGCCTCTTCCGGCACGCGGCTGCCGGTCATGCGCTGCAACTCACGGCCGAGGGATTCGGACAACGCCCCCTCGGCGAAGACCATCTTGCCCAACGCGGCACTGACGAAGTCCGGCACCGGCACGAAATTCTTGCGGATCGCCTTGGGCAGGCTGCGCACCAGCTCGATGCACTTGGCTTCCAACAGCCCCGGCACCAGCCACTCCAGGCGTTCGGCGGGCAGCTGCGGCAGCAAAGGCGCCGGGACGCGCACAGTCACGCCGTCACGCACGTGGCCCGGCTCGAAGTGATAGGTGAGCGGCAACTGCAAGTCGCCCAGGCGCAGGCGATCCGGGTACAGGCCGGCAGTCACTTCACTGGCGTCACGGGCGAGGACGTCCTCCTCGCGCATGATCAGCAGGTCCGGTTTTGCCTTGTGCTCGCGCTCGTACCACTTCTCGAAGCTGGCGGACTGGTAGATGTCCGCCGGCAAGCGTTCGTCGTAGTAGGCGAACAGGGTTTCCTCGTCGGCGAGGATGTCGCGCCGACGCGCCTTGGCTTCCAGCTCGTCGAGCCTCTCCAGCAACTGGCGATTGGCCGACAGGCACTTGGCGCGGCTGTTGATCTCGCCGCGCACCAGCGCCTCGCGGATGAACATCTCGCGGGACACCGGCGCATCGATGGGGCCGTAGTTAACCGGGCGGCGACCGATGATGATCAGGCCGTAGAGGGTGACCTGTTCATAGGCCACCACCTGGCCACGGCGTTTTTCCCAGTGCGGCTCCAGGTAATTCTTCTTCACCAGGTGCCCGGCCAACGGCTCCAGCCAGTCCGGCTCGATCTTCGCGACCATGCGGGCGAACAGCTTGGTGGTCTCCACCAGCTCGGCGGCCATGATCCACTGCGGCTTCTTGCGACCGATCACGCTGGAGGGGTGAATCCAGAAGCGCCGCTGGCGCGCGCCGAGGTAGTCACCCTCCTCTGCTTTCTGCCCGATCTGGCTCAGCAGGCCGGAGAGGATCGCCTTGTGCACGGCGGCGTAGTCGATGTCGCGGGCCTTCGGTTCATCCGCCTTGGCGAGCGGTTGGCGGCCACGATTGTCGTGCGGCTTGGCCTGCTCGCGGGCGGGCTCGTTCTTGCGCTGGGTACCCTCAGGCTTGGCGCCGAAGGGCAACTGCAATTCCTTGCAGATCAGCGTCAGCTGGCGGTGCGCGTCGCGCCACTCGCGCAGGCGCAGGTAATTCAGGAAATTCTTCCGGCACCAGGTGCGCAGCGGGTTGGAGCCCAGCGCCTGGCGCTGCTCCTCGAAGCCGCGCCAGAGATTGATCAGCGCGGCGAAGTCCGAGTCCGGGTCCTTCCACTGGGCGTGAGCCTGGTCGGCGGCCTGCTGGCGATCCATCGGCCGCTCCCGCGGGTCCTGCACGGACAGCGCGCTGGCCACCGTGAGCACTTCCGGCAGGCTGCCCAATTGCGCCGCCTCCAGCAGCATGCGGCCCAGGCGCGGGTCAATGGGCAGGCGCGCGAGCTGGCGCCCCAGCGGCGTCAGCTGGCCCTCGCGGTTCACTGCCGAAAGTTCCTGCAGCAGGGTGAAGCCGTCGTTGATCGCCTTGCCGTCCGGCGGCTCGATGAAGGGGAAGGCCTCGATGTCGCCCAGGCGCAGGTGCAGCATCTGCAGGATCACCGCCGCCAGGTTGGTGCGCAGGATCTCCGGATCGGTGAAGGCCGGGCGGCCGTTGAAGTCTTCCTCGCTGTAAAGGCGCACGCAGATGCCCGGTTCGACCCGGCCGCAACGGCCCTTGCGCTGGTTGGCGCTGGCTTGGGAGACGGCCTCGATGGGCAGCCGCTGGACCTTGGCGCGGTAGCTGTAGCGGCTGATGCGCGCGGTGCCGCTGTCGATCACGTAGCGGATGCCCGGCACCGTCAGCGAGGTCTCGGCGACGTTGGTGGCGAGCACGATCTTGCGCCCCGGCATGGGCGCGAAGATCTTCTGCTGTTCGGCCGGCGTCAGGCGCGCATACAGCGGCAACACTTCGGTGTGGCGCAGGTTGGCCTTGCGCAGCATGTCGGCGGCGTCGCGAATCTCGCGCTCGCCGGGGAGGAACACCAGCACGTCGCCGGGGCGCTTGCCCACCTCGCGCTCGTGGGCGGCAATCTCGTCCAGCGCGCGGAGAATGCCCTGGTCCACGGAGAGGTCGTCGAACAGCGCTTCGCCGTCCTCGTCCACTTCCGCCGCCAGCGGGCGGTACCAGGTTTCCACCGGATAGGTGCGGCCGGACACCTCGACGATGGGCGCATCGCCGAAATGTTTCGAAAACCGCTCCAGATCGATGGTGGCCGAGGTGATGATCAGTTTGAGGTCGGGCCGACGCGGCAGCAGCGTCTTGAGGAAGCCCAGCAGGAAGTCGATGTTCAGGCTGCGTTCGTGGGCTTCGTCGACGATGATCGTGTCGTAGCGTTCCAGATAACGGTCGTGCTGGGTTTCAGCCAGCAGGATGCCGTCGGTCATCAGCTTGATCAGCGTGCTTTCATCGCTCTGGTCCTCGAAGCGCACCTGGTAGCCGACCAGCGAACCCAGCGGTGTTCCGATTTCCTCGGCAACGCGGGTGGCCACGCTACGCGCAGCCAGCCGGCGCGGCTGGGTGTGGCCGATCATGCCGTGGGTACCGCGCCCCAGCTCCAGGCAGATCTTCGGCAGTTGGGTCGTCTTGCCCGAGCCGGTCTCGCCGGCGATCACCACCACCTGGCTCTTTTCCAGCGCGGCCTTGATCTCGTCGCGCTTGGCGGCAATCGGCAGGCTGTCGTCATAGCGGATCTTCGGAATGCTCCCGCGGCGCGCCTCGACCTTGGCGCAGGAGGCCTGGAGGCGCTCTGCCCACTGGGCGAGCTTGGCGTCGTCCGGGTGCTTGCGCAGCTCGTGGAGCTGCCGGCGCAGGCGATGGCGGTCGCGGATCATCGCGTGGTCCATGCGCTGCAGGAGCTGTTCGGGGGTCGGCGTACTGTCTGTGGTCATCGGCTTCGCGGGCATCAGGCGGGAGCGGCGCGAGCGGGTGCGGAGCCGGTCCCTGGAATGGGCTGTCATGGCGACAATCCGGGAATTGTCGCAAAAGACCGGCATGGGCCGCCATGCCGATTGCCTGGCGACCCGGATTGGCGGGGCATTGCGCCCCGCCGGATCAGATGCGGAACTGGCCTACCAGCTGGCGCAGGCGCTCGCCCAGCCCATTGAGTTCGGTCGCGGTACGCGCGCCCTTGGCCGCGTCGTCGGCCACGCTGTCCACGCCACCGGCGATCTGGTGCACGCTGCGGTTGATCTCCTCGGCCACGGCGGTCTGCTCCTCGGCGGCACTGGCGATCTGCGCGTTCATCGAGTTGATGGTGCCGATCAACTGGGCGATGGCATCCAGCGATTGACCGGCCTGGTTGGCCTGGCCGCGAGTGCGTTCGGCCATGTCGCTGGCGCGCTGCATGGCGCTCACCGAGCCTTCCGTGGTGCCGCGCAGGCGGTCGATCATCTGCTGGATTTCCCCGGTACTCTGCTGGGTGCGGCTGGCCAGGGCACGGACTTCGTCGGCGACCACGGCAAAGCCACGCCCGGCCTCGCCGGCGCGTGCGGCCTCGATGGCGGCGTTGAGCGCCAGCAGGTTGGTCTGTTCGGCGATGGAACGGATCACTTCAAGCACGCCGACGATGCCCTGCACGTCCTGGCGCAGGGTGTCGAGGGAGTCGCTGCTGCTGCGTACCTCACCCACCAGATCATTGATCTGCGAGACGCACAGGTCCACCTCGCGCTTGGCCGCCTGGCCCTCACGGTCGGTCTGTTGTGCGGCATCGGCGGCCTGTTGCGCGCTGCGTGCCACTTCCTGGGCGGCCGCGGTCATTTCGTTGATGGCAGTGGCGACCTGGTCGGTCTCGTGGCGCTGCCCATCCATTGCACGCTCGGAGCGCTGCGCCTGCTGGGCGACGTCGCCCACCAGCCCGGACAACTGGTTCGTGGTGCCGGCCACCTGCTGTACCAGCACGTGGATCTTCTCGACGAAGCGATTGAAGGAGCCGGCCAGTTCGCCCAGTTCGTCGTGGCGGCCGAGGTTCAGGCGATGGGTCAGGTTGCCGTCGCCGGCGGCCATGTCGTCGAGGTTGTCGCGCACCTGGACGATGGGCTGGACGATGGTGCGGCTGAACAATCCGGCAAGCAGACCGATCACGACCAGCAGCGCCAGCGCCGCGCCGCCCATGAGCAGCAGCAGGTTGTCGATCTTGGCGTCGAAGGCCGCTCCGGCTTCCTTCACCTCGCGCTCGACGTCGTCGAGGTTCAGCGAGGTGCCGAACACCAGGTTCCACTTGGGTAGGAAGTGGGCGTAGCCGATCTTCGGCACGATGGCGTTGCCGCCGGGCAGGGTGAAGCTGTAGCGCACGTAGTGCTGGCCGCTCTGCCCCGCCGCCACCAGTTCGCGGATGGCATAGACGCCATTGGGGTCGCGATACCCGCTGAAGTCCTCGCCCAGGCGCTCGTCGCTGGTGCCCTGGAAGACGCGTACGGAGCGGGTGTCGTAGCCCCAGAAGTAGCCGCCCTTGCCGTATTCGAGACGCTTGAGGATCGCGATGCCCTGCTCGCGCGCCTGGGCATCGCCCTGGGAGGCTGCCTGGTAGACCGGGCCGACGGCGGCCAGCGCGACGTCGACAAAGTTCTTCAGCTGGGCTTCGCGGTCCTGGGTGAGGTTCTCGCGGATCTGCGCTTCCTGCTGGGTCGCCAACTGTTTCAATGCAACAGTGGAAATGGCGCACAGCAGCAGGGTGAGGATCAGGATCGGGACGATGGCCAGGAGCAGGACCTTGGCGCGCAAACGGAGGGCAGTGTTCAAGGCGTTCACCTCAAGCGGATAAGGGACATGGCTTCCTTGCCCCATCAAAAAACCCGCCTTGCGGCGGGTTTCCTGTATATCGGCTTAAGCCCTGATCTTCTTGAGCTCTTCGTCGCGCAATTCGCGGCGCAGGATCTTGCCGACGTTGGTGGTCGGCAGGCTGTCGCGGAATTCCACGGACTTGGGACGCTTGTAGCCAGTGAGGTTGTCGTGCATGTGCTGCATGACCTGCTCCTTGGTCAGCGTTACACCCGGCTTGGACACCACGAAGACCTTGATCGCCTCGCCGGACTTCTCGTCCGGGATGCCGATGGCGGCGCATTGCAGCACGCCCGGCAGGGTGGCGAGCACGTCTTCCAGCTCGTTGGGGTACACGTTGAAGCCCGACACCAGGATCATGTCCTTCTTGCGGTCGACGATACGCATGTAGCCGTCTTCCTGGATGATCGCGATGTCGCCGGTACGCAGCCAGCCATCCTTGTCGAGGATCTCGTCGGTGGCTTCCTGGCGCTGCCAGTAGCCCTTCATCACCTGCGGGCCCTTGACGCACAGTTCGCCACGCTCGCCCAGCGGCAGGTCCTGGCCGTCATCGCTGATGACCTTGCACTGGGTCGACGGCACCGGAATGCCGATGGTGCCGATCTGGATGTTCTGGAACGGGTTCACCGACACCACCGGGCTGGTTTCGGTCATGCCGTAGCCTTCGCAGATGGCGCAGCCGGTGACGTCCTTCCAGCGCTCGGCAGCGGCCTGTTGCAGGGCCATGCCGCCGGAGAGGGTCAGCTTCAGCGCGGAGAAGTCCAGCTTGCGGAAGCCTTCGTTGTTGCACAGGCCGACGAACAGCGTGTTCAGGCCGACGAAGCCAGTGAACTTCCACTGCGACAGTTCCTTGACCATGCTGGCCAGGTCGCGCGGGTTGGTCACCAGGATATTGTGGTTGCCGGTGAGCATCATCGCCATGCAATGGAAGGTGAAGGCGTAGATGTGGTACAGCGGCAGCGGGGTGATGAGGATCTCGCAACCTTCGTTGAGGTTGGCGCCCATCAGTGCCTTGCACTGCAGCATGTTGGCGACCAGGTTGCGGTGGGTCAGCATCGCGCCCTTGGCCACGCCGGTGGTGCCGCCGGTGTACTGCAGCACGGCGACGTCGTCGTTGTGCGGCGAGACTTCCTTCACCGCCTTGCCACGGCCCTTGGCCAGGACGTCGGTGAGCTTCTGCGCATTGGGGATGTTGTAGGCCGGCACCATCTTCTTGATGTTGCGGACCACGAAGTTGACGATGAAGCGCTTGAGCGGCGGCAGCATGTCACCCACTTCGGTGACGATGACGTTGCGGATGCCGGTCTTGGGCAGCACTTCCTCGGCCAGGTGGGCCATGTTCGCCAGGCACACCAGCGCCTTGGCGCCGGAGTCGTTGAACTGGTGCTCCATTTCCCGCGCGGTATACAGCGGGTTGGTGTTGACCACGATGAGGCCAGCGCGCATGGCGCCGAAGACCACGATCGGATACTGGAGCACGTTGGGCAGTTGCACGGCGATGCGATCGCCGGGCTTGAGATCGGTGTTCTGTTGCAGGTAGGCGGCGAAGTCCCCGGAGAGCTTGTACATCTCGCCGTAGGTCAGGGTCTTGCCCAGGTTGCTGAAGGCAGGCTTGTCTGCAAAACGTTGGCAGGATTCTTTGAGTACCGCGAGGATGTTCGGGTACTGGTCAGCGTTGATCTCGGCAGCGATCCCCACTGGGTATTTGTCCTTCCAGAAATTGTCGGTCATGGAAGCCCACTCCTAAGCAACAGCTCATCTTTACCGCGTTCGCGGTTCTTTGTTGTGTTTATGTCGCTTTCCCCAGGCTCGGGGAGCGAAAAGCGGGCCGAGATTATCAGCTTTGAGAAAC
This sequence comes from Pseudomonas nitroreducens TX1, assembly GCF_000313755.1. GTDB lineage: Bacteria > Pseudomonadota > Gammaproteobacteria > Pseudomonadales > Pseudomonadaceae > Pseudomonas > Pseudomonas nitroreducens_A. Next base: position 88,375 of record NZ_AMZB01000138.1, read on the forward strand.
AGCGACCAGCACCAAACACAGGCTTGTCCGTAAGAAAAATGACCAGAGACAGGCTTTCCGGTCACCAACGCTCCGCTCGTCGGAAAAGCCCGTCCCAGAAGGCTCGCAGCCTTGTTGGATTGTCCGACAAAGTGGATTTCGGAGAAATGAAACCGGCAAAAAGAACGGGAAAGGGGCGTCAGGCCATTCCCCGTGGCAGGGTAGATCGTCAGGGTTCGATACGACGATTTCGTCCCTCTCCACCCGGCGCCTTCAATGATCTACCTCAACACTCTCCGGAACGGTATCTCGCAAAGTGCTCCTGCACTCTCCTGGAGAACCCTCATGTTTCCCGAATACCGCGAAAAGATTACCCGTCTGAAAGCCGAAGATCCGCATTTCGCCAAGCTCTTCCATAGCCACAACGATCTCGACCAGGAGATCAAGAACATGGAAGCCGGCATCACCCCCGCCTCCCACGACACCATCGAGGCGCTGAAGAAGCAGAAGCTGCAGCTCAAGGACGATCTCTACGAAATCCTGCGCAAGAAGGAAGGCTGCTGCGGCGGCTGTGGTGGTTGATCGGCCCTGGCCGACAATCCGCCAAAAATAAAAAGGGGCTGATCCAGGATCAGCCCCTTTTTCATTCACGCTGGCCTCAGGCGGTTTCGCGCAGCTCCCGGCGCAGGATCTTGCCCACCGGTGTCATCGGCAGGGCGTCCTTGAGCACGATGTGCTTGGGCACCTTGTAGCCGGTGAAGTTTTCCTTGCAGTAGGCCTTGAGCTCCTCGACGGTCACACCGCCCTCGCGGGCCACCACGAACAGCTTCACCGCCTCGCCGGACTTCTCGTCCGGCACGCCGACGGCCGCGCAGTTGGCGACTTTCGGGTGGGCCATGACCACGTCCTCGATCTCATTGGGGTAGACGTTGAAGCCCGAGACGATGATCAGGTCCTTCTTGCGGTCGACGATGCGGGTGAAGCCGTCCGGGTCGATCACCGCGATATCACCGGTGCGCAGCCAGCCTTCGGCGTCCAGCACCTCGGCGGTGGCGTCCGGGCGCTGCCAGTAGCCTTTCATGACCTGCGGGCCCTTCACGCACAACTCGCCACGCTCGCCCAGGCCGACCTCATTGCCGTCATCGTCGATGACCTTGAGCGCAGTGCCAGGTACCGGAATGCCGACCGTGCCCAGGCGCGCCTGGTCGCCGTAAGGGTTGGTGCTGACCACCGGGGACGTCTCGGTGAGCCCGTAGCCTTCCACCACGGTGCAGCCGGTCACGGCCTTCCAGCGCTCGGCAGTAGCGGTGACCAGCGCAGTGCCGCCGGAGTTGGTGACCTTCAGGTTGGAGAAGTCCAGTTCCTTGAACTCGGGGCGATCCATCAGGGCGACGAACAGGGTATTGAGGCCCAGCAGCGCGGAGAAACGCCACTTCTTCAGCTCCTTGATGAAGCCGGGGATGTCACGCGGGTTGCTGATCAGCACGTTATGGTTGCCGTTGACCATCATGCACATGCAGTTCGCGGTGAAGGCATAGATGTGATACAGCGGCAGCGGCGCGATCATCACCTCGTTGCCGACCTGCATCAGCGGCTTGCCGTCCGGGCCGTGCTGCTGCAGGCAAGCGTGCACCTGCTGCATGTTCGCCACGAGGTTGCCGTGGGTGAGCATGGCGCCCTTGGCCACGCCGGTGGTGCCACCGGTGTACTGCAGCACCGCGATGTCTTCCAGGCCGACCTTGACCGGCTGCAGACCATGGCCACGGCCCTGGCGCAGCGCAGCCTTGAAGGAGACGGCCTGGGGCAGGTTGTACTCCGGCACCATCTTCTTCACATGCTTGACCACGGTGTTGACCAGCAGGCCCTTGAGCGCGGGCTGCAGGTCGCCCATCTGAGCCTCGATCAGGTATTCGATGCCGGTATCGGGCAGCACTTCCTGCACCAGCTTGCCGAACAGGTTCACGTAGACCAGCGCACGCGCGCCGGAATCCTTGAACTGGTGGCGCATTTCGCGAGCGGTGTAGAGCGGGTTGGTGTTGACCACGATGAGTCCGGCGCGCAGGGCGCCGAACACGGCGATAGGGTATTGCAGGACGTTCGGCATCTGCACGGCGATACGGTCGCCGGGCTTGAGGTCGGTGTGCTTCTGCAGGTAGGCGCCGAAGGCGGCGGACAGGCGGTCCAGCTCGGCGTAGGTCAGGGTCACGCCCATGTTGCTGAACGCCGGACGGTCGGCGAATTTCTTGCAGGAGCGCTCGAAGACTTCGACCACCGATTTGTAGGCGGTCAGGTCAATGTCGCTGGGCACGCCGGCCGGGCGTTTGTCGTTCCAGAAATCAGGTTGCATTTATTCTTGTCCTCATACCTGAGCGAAACCGAACCGTCATTGCGGTCATTCAACGGAAGCTAGCAGTTCCTTTGGTCATCGCAAAGACTCCAGGCGGCGTCATAGACTGCGTGAATCTTGCGCCACCATCCCGGCATCGCGCGGGATAGAGCCGACCGCCGCCCAGGACAAGGCCCACAGAATGCCAGACAGACGCAGCGGGCAATCCATACAGAAAATGTCCCGGCGTGGCAGAATCGCCCCGTCCGGCCCGCTCCATGGCCCCATTCCAATAAGAATCGACGAACAAGAAACAGGATGGACCCCATGCCCTACGCCGCCTACTGGCTCCCCGCCAGCGACGAGACACCGCTCTACACCCGCCACTGGGCGCCCGAAGGCCCGTCCCGCGGCGCTCTGATGCTGTCCCACGGCATGGCCGAGCACGCTGGCCGCTACGAACGCCTGGGGCTGGCCCTGAACGCCGCCGGCTACCACCTCTATGCCATCGACCAGCGCGGACACGGGCGCACCGCCGAGAACGGCGAACTGGGCCACTACGCCGACCGAGGCGGCTGGGGCAAGGTGATCGGCGACCTGTACACGCTGAACCAGCATGTGCGCGAGGAGCACCCGGACCTGCCGATCATCCTGCTCGGCCACAGCATGGGCAGCTACATCGGCAGCGCCTACCTGATGCAGCACAGCACCAGCGTGAAGGCGGCGGTGCTGTCCGGCTCCAACTACCAGCCCGTGGCGCTGTACAAGAGCGCTCGCGTCATCGCCCGGTTCGAACGTTGGCGCCAGGGCCCGCTGGGGCGCAGCGCGCTGATCGACCTCCTGTCCTTCGGCTCGTTCAACAAGCCCTTCAAACCCAACCGCAGCGCCTTCGACTGGCTCAGCCGCGACCCGGTCGAAGTCGACAAATACGTCGCCGATCCGCTCTGCGGCTTCCGCTGCAGCAACCAGCTGTGGATCGACCTGCTCGGCGGCCTGGCCGACATCACCCCCGTGGAGCACCTGTCGAGCATCCGCGCCGACCTGCCGGTGATGGTCATCGGCGGCGAGCGCGACCCGGTCAGCCAGGGCAAACGCCTGCGCGACCTGGCTCAGGCGATGACCCGGGCCGGGGTTCGCGACGTCCAACTGAAGATTTATCCCGACGCTCGCCACGAGTTGTTCAACGAGAGCAACCGCGACGAGGTCACCCGCAACCTGATCGACTGGCTGGCGGCGCACTGCCCCGTTCCCCAGGTCGAGAAATCCGAGGAGCCCCTATGACTTCCGTGCAAAACGTCCCCTACGAAGAACTCGAAGTCGGCCAGAAGGCCAACTTCCAGCGCAGCGTCACCGAGCGCGACATCCAGCTGTTCGCCGAAGTCTCCGGCGACCGCAACCCGGTGCACCTGGACGCCGACTACGCCGCCACTACCCAGTTCAAGGAACGCATCGCCCACGGCATGCTCACCGGCGCGCTGATCAGCGCGGCGATCGCCACCACCCTGCCCGGCCCGGGCACCATCTACCTCGGCCAGAACCTGAGCTTTACCCGCCCGGTGAAGCTCGGTGACCAACTGACGGTGGAGCTGGAAGTGCTGGAGAAGCTGCCGAAGAACCGCGTGCGCATCGGCACCGTGGTGCTCAACCAGGACGGCAAGGCCGTGGTCAAGGGCGAGGCCGAAGTCATGGCGCCGACCGAGAAACTCGACGTCGAACTGCCCGCGCTGCCGCCGATCACGGTCGGCTGATCCACGTTCCGGGGTCGGCCAGCCGGCTCCGGAAACTTGTATACAGTTTCTCGCTCGACTACCCTGCCCTCGTCATTTCACATCTACCAGGGATAACCGAAGGCTGCGTGCCCGAAACCCCTCACCGGGAATCGGAGCCGCCATGGACCTTCGACTGCTGTTGCTGTCCCTTTGCACCTTCGCCGCAGGCGTTGCCGAAGCCATCCTCACCGGCATCCTGCCGTCCCTTGCCGATGACCTGCAGGTTTCCCTCAGCCTCGCCGGACAGCTCACCAGCCTGTTTTCCCTGAGCTTCGCCATCGCCGCGCCTTTGCTCGGCTGGCTTACCCGTGGCGCCGACTGTCGCCGGCTGCTGGTCATCACGCTGCTGGTATTCGCCGCGTTCAACGCCGGCGCCGCGCTGAGTCCCGGTTACGTTTCGCTGCTGCTGATGCGCATCGGCATGGCCGCCTGTTGCGGGCTGTTGATCATGCAGGCCAGTCTGCTGGCGGTGGAGCTGGCGCCGCCGGCCCAGCGCGGGCGCGCCATCGGCCTGATCTTCATGGGCATCAGCGGCTCGCTGGTGTTCGGCGTGCCGGCCGGTGTGCTGGTCAACGACTGGCTCGGCTGGCGCTGGATCTTCGCCGCCATCGCCCTTTACTCCCTGCCGCTGGCTGCCCTGCTGCGGATAGCCCTGCCCCGCCGCAAGCTGGACAGCCCAGCCAATGGCGCGGCTTACAGGCGCCAGCTGCGCAGCCCGTCGCTGAGCCTGGCACAGCTGGTGTCGATCCTGCTGCTGGGCGGCCATTTCACCTTGTTCGCCTACATCACGCCGTGGTTCCAGCAGGTCGCCGGGATCGCCGATAGCCAGGGCATTGCCCTCACGCTGCTGCTGATCGGCCTGGCGGCCATCGGTGGCGGATACCTGGGCGGCTGGCTGAGCGACCACATCGGCCATCGCCGAGCACTGCTGGTGGTGCCGGTGCTGTTCGGCCTGGCGATGCTGGCGATTCCGCTGAGCCTCGGCCACCCCTGGCTACTGCTCGGCGCGCTGATGGTCTGGAGCACCATCAGCTGGATGATTTCCCCAGCGGTGCAGAGCTACCTGCTGGCCAGCGACCCGGCCAGCGGCAGCGCCGGGGTGGCGCTGAACACCTCGGCGATGCACCTGGGCGTGGCCCTCGGCGCGGCACTGGGGGGCGCGGTGATCAGCCTGGCCGGCATCGGCTGGACACCCTGGGTGGGCGTCTCGCTGGTTGCCGCATCGATCTTCTGCGCGGCCTTGTCCTGCTGGCTTCAACGCGACCGTGCAGACGTTCCGCTCACTGTTTTACGGTAACGCTGGCAGTCATCCCGGCGCTCAGGTGCACGCCTTCAGGCACCTTGTTCAGACGGATGCGCACCGGGATGCGCTGCGCCAGGCGCACCCAGTTGAAGGTCGGCTCGACGTTGGCCAGCAACTGGCTGTCGGGGATGGCGTTGCGGTCGGTGATGCCGCTGCTGATGCTTTCCACGGTGCCATCGATGGCGATATCGCCGCTCATCAGGACCACCTGGGCCGGCTGGCCAACGCGGATGCCGGGCAGCTTGGTTTCCTCGAAATAGGCGGTGACGTAGAAGGACTTCTGGTCCACCAGTGCCATCATCGCCTGGCCGGCCTGGGCATAATTGCCCTGGGCCAGGCGCAGGTTGGTGACCTGGCCGTCGCGCGGGGCGCGCATCTCGCTGCGGGTCAGGTTGAGCTGGGCCAGGCGCACCTGGGCCTGCGCCTCGTCGTACTCGCTCTTGGCGATGGCGGCGTTGATCTGCGCGGTTTCCTTGTCCTCGGCGCTGATCGCGGCGATACCGAGCTTACTGCGCCGCGACGCCTCGCTCACACGCAACAGGTATTGCTGGTGCCGGGTCTCGGCCAGGGCCTTGGCTTGCTCCAGGTTCGCCGCGTAGCGCTCGTGGTCGATGCGCATGATCAGGTCGCCGGCCTTGACCTGCTGGTTGTCCTGCACGGCAAGGTCGGTGACCCAGCCGGAAACGTCCGGGGCGATCACCACCACATCGGCGCGCACCCGCGCATCGCGGGTCCAGGGCGACAGCATGTAGTAACGCCACAGCCAGGTGCCGGCCAGGACGGCGGCGATGACCAGGACGATGGTGACGGTTACGCGAAGGTATCCGCGCATACAGCTTCTCCTCTCAAGGCGCAGCGCTGAGCGCCCAGGTGATGGCGCTCAGGATCAGCACGAACAGGGCGCAGTCGAACAGCGCCTCGTGCCAGATCCAGCGCCCGAAGGGTGTGGCCTGCAGCAGCAGGCGCAGTACGACTGTCAAGCCGAGGGCGAGCACCGCATAGATGAACAGCGGGCTCAGGAATACACCGCCCCAGCCGAATTCATGCAGTCCCATGGGCGTCCTCCAGACGGCACCACTGGCGCCAGGTATGGCGCAATTGCGCCAGCGCGGCACGGGCCAGGCGGTTGGGTTCGTTGTCGCCCTGCACGTCGTGCGCCAGGGCTTGCTCCAGCGGCGGGCACAGGCTTTCCAGACGCTGCTCGCGTCCCACGCCGGGGCCCTTCTCCAGGACGCCGCCCAGGGCGCCGAGGAACTGGTCACGACGCTTGCCCAGTTGCCCCTGGGAACCGCTGAGGCAGGCGCGCAGGTGGATCAGCTCGTTGCCCAGATCGAGGGCAAACAGCCCGTCCTGCCAGCGCCGCTGTTCTTCCTTGGGCAACAAGGTGTAGTGGCGCGCCAGTCGGATCAGACGGTCGGCCATGCGCCCGCCGAACCAGCTTTCGGCTTCGGCCAGCGGGCGCCGGGTCAGGCGGCCGAGGTCTTCGCAGGTGGCCTGGATCAACCGGCGGTTAAGCCAGTTCGCCGGTAGCGTGAGCAGACGGAACACGAGCACGGCGAAGCCCACGCCAATCACGATGCCCTGGGCCGAATTGAGCAGGTTGGCAAGGTCGTACTTCATCACGTTGCTCGGCGCGACCAGGGTGATGAAGTGGATCGAGAAGGACGTCGCGGTGCCGGCCAGCGCCGGCGTGGCCATTCCCAGCAGGGCGAAGAACAACGGTACTCCCAGTGCCAGGCAGAGCAGCGGAAAGCCGTTCCACTGCGGTAGCAGCCACTGGGTTACCACTGCGGCGGCGGGCACCGCATAGAGAATGCCGCGCAGGAAGCCCAGGCCAATGGTCACGGCGTTGTCGCGATTGGCGAACAGGCTGCAGATCACCGCCGCCAGCAACATTCCGCCGGTAGCCGCAGGCCAGGCCGTGGCCATCCAGAAGGCCGACATGCCCAGCAGCGCCAGCGCACTGCGCAGGCCGTAGAACAACGCCATCAGCCAGTCACGGTGCCAGGACAGCGTGCCGGTGGCGACATCGTCCACCCGCCCGTCCGCCACGGCGCGCATGGTCTTCTCCGAGTCCAGCGCTTTGAGCAGCAGCAGGGCGCAGCGGGTCAGGCAATAGCGCAGGTCGTTGGAGTAGCGCTCATCCAGACCTGCAGCTTGCAGGCGCTCCTGCAGCGAACGCATGGCTTCGACCTGCGGGTCCTCCAGGGTGGCGCGCAGTTCCTCGAACCAGGGTTGCAGGCGCGCGCGGTCCTCGGCATCCAGCACGCTGCGTTGCCGGGCCACACCACGGGCGGTACGCAGCAGGCTGAGCAAGTCGCGGGAGAGAATCCGCAGCGCGCGCGAACGCATCCGCCCGCGGTACCCCTCGAACCAGGCGTGGTCGCGTTGCACGTCCACTTCGACGATCTTGCCCAGCGCCTGCAGCAGGCCCTTGATCTGCCGGGCGTCTGCATCGATCTCGCTACGCGCGGCCTGCATGCCGGTGAGCCAGGTGGCGTGGGCCTGCCTGCCCAGGTTGGCCTCGACACGGCGCGGCCAGAGGATGGCACTGATGGCCGACGCGCAGAGGATGCCCAGGCAGATTTCGGTACTGCGTGCGACGGCCTGGTCGAAGACGCCCAGCGGATGGCTGATCGCCGGCAGGCCGATGATCGCCACGGTATACCCGGACAGCACGAAGGCGTAGGAAACATGGTTACGCAGGGTCGTCGAGGCGGCCGTGCAGAGGCCGAGCCAGAGCGAGACAGCCAACAGGAACAACCAGGGCGTCTGGGCGAACAGCGCGATCATCACCACCGACATCACGGTGCCAACCACGGTGCCGATCAAGCGGAATATGCCCTTGGCCACCACCATGCCCGACAGCGGCTGGGACACGATGAACACCGTCATCAGCGCCCATTGCGGCTGTTCCAGGTCGAAACGGAAGGCGCACCAGAGCGCCAGGCCGCCGGCCAGGAGGGTCTTGATCGCAAATTTCAGCGCCAGCGTATCCGGCGCCAGGAATGCCTGTAGCGAAGGTCGCACGCGGTCTCTCGAAAGGAATACCGGTCTGTCGGGTTAAAGATAGCCGGCATGGGGAACAACTGAATCGTTGCTTGAAATATTATTAGCAAGCTAACAACTTGTCATCCTGACTTTCGTCGAGGCAAAAAAACGGGCGACCTAAGTCGCCCGAAGTGCCTTGCGTGCTCTGTGAATCTGTAAGGATCAGCTCTTCTTGTGGCTGTCCTTCCAGATGAAAATTCCGACCCCACCGAAGAACAGAACCATGAGACCAACGGTAAGGACGCCTGCGAGAACCACTTCGTCGATGAACATGATGCTGGCCTCCTGTTGCCTACATCGTCTGGGGATGTGTGCAGATTACCGGCGACCGGGCGGCGCAAATTGACCTGGGTCAATGGTCGACAAAGCGCTTTCCGGGGAGGGCCGCAGCACTGACGCAGGTCAAGTTTCCGGAGGGGTGCGGTGCGGCGGGAAGCCGCGCAGAGCGGGGCCTTGCGGCCCTGGGAGGGGGAAATCAGCGTTTCTTCGGCTTGCTTTTGCCCTTCTTGCTCGGCTTGCCCAGCGGCAGCGCCTGCTCGAAGGCCTTGCGCACGTCCTGCAGACGCTTTTCGTGCACGTCATGGATGCGCTTGTCGCGCTCGGCGGTGAAGTCGATCAGCTTGTCGTCGTTGCTCATGACAGGGCATGCACCAGGCGGAAAGTCAGGTTCAGGCGCGAAGCAACCGGACGGCGTGTCTTCGCGACCTGATGCTGCCAATAATGCTGTGTCGCGCCAGACATGACCAGCAGCGAACCGCCAGGCAGCTCGATGGAATGTTCGATTGTGTTTCGCCCCTTGCGCCGCAGGTCGAAGCGCCGCGTACCGCCCAGGTTCAGCGAGGCCACCACCGGGTTGCGCCCGAGTTCAGGCTCGTCGTCGCTGTGCCAGCCCATGGAGTCCTGGCCGTCGCGATAGTAGTTGAGCAGCACGCCGTTGAAGCGCTGGCCGGCGGCCTGCTCCACCGCCGAGCGGATTTCCGCCAGCAGCGGCGTCCAGGGCAGCGGCGCGTGGGTCTGGCCGGAATAGGTATAGAAAGCCGCGGGATCGCCATACCAGTTGACCAGGCGCGGCACCGGGTAATCGCGCCCATGCAGGTGCACGACGGTCTGCTCCCAGGGCGTCTCGGCAACCAGTTGCTGCAGCCAGCGCTCGGCGCGCTCGGGTGGGCACCAATCGGGAATCAGGCGCAGTTCGGCATCGGGCAGCAGGATGGGGGCGTCGTCGAACAGCATGGCAAGTTCGGGGAATCAGCAATGCGAAGAGTCTACCTCGACACTTCAGACCTCGACATCGATCCACAACCCCTTGCGGGGGGCCGGCTGCACTTCGTCGCCCAGTTCCTCCACTTCCTCCAGTTCTTCCAGCGCCTCGCCTTCGGGGGTGCCGTCGGCCAGTTGGCGACGCTTGCGTCGGCGCTGGTATTCCTCGCGCAGCGCCTCCTCATCCGGGCGACGCTCCAGTTCCACGCCGGCATTCCCCGCGCTGGGCGCAGGCGGAGTCACCGGAGCGACATCCGGTCGCGGCTTGGGCACGTCCTGCTGGGCAGTGACAGGCGCCAGACTATGGGGAATGGGCGGCAGCATGGTGCGGTCCTGGGCTGTGCGGCAAGCCCTGTGTGGAGGTCCTCTGGTCAGGCTATCGGCGTAGCGGCTACAGACTTGAGGGCGTCTCGCTACACTTTCCACGATGTGCGATGAGTGCGTATTCCGGACTGGTTCCCCCACAAATCAGTCGACCGGAGGCGCTGATGGCCATCGCTGAAAGCTGCGCGTTCCGGTACCATAGCCGGCTTTTTTTGGGAGGTGTCCATGGCGCAGTATCAACCCGGTCAACGCTGGATCAGCGACAGTGAAGCGGAACTCGGCCTGGGGACCATCCTGGCGCTGGACGGCCGCATGCTCACGGTGCTCTATCCCGCCACCGGTGATACCCGCCAGTACGCCGAGCGCAATGCGCCGCTGACCCGCGTGCGCTTCGCTCCCGGCGACGAGATCACCCATTTCGAAGGCTGGAAGATGACCGTCCGCGAAGTGGACGAGGTCGACGGCCTGCTGATCTACCACGGCCTCACCGCGCAGAACGACCAGCGCACCGTGCCGGAAACCCAGCTGTCGAACTTCATCCAGTTCCGCCTGGCCAGCGACCGCCTGTTCGCCGGGCAGATCGACCCGATGTCCTGGTTCGGTCTGCGCTACCACTCCCTGGAACACCGCACCCGCCTACTGCAGTCCTCGCTCTGGGGCCTGGGCGGCGCGCGCGCGCAACCCATCGCCCACCAGTTGCATATCGCCCGCGAAGTCGCCGACCGCATGGCACCGCGCGTCCTGCTGGCCGACGAGGTGGGTCTGGGCAAGACCATCGAAGCGGGCCTGGTGATCCATCGCCAAATTCTTTCCGGCCGCGCCAGCCGCGTGCTCATCCTGGTTCCGGAGAACCTGCAGCACCAGTGGCTGGTGGAAATGCGCCGGCGCTTCAACCTGGAAGTCGCCCTCTTCGACCGCGAGCGTTTCGTCGAGAGCGATGCCAGCAACCCCTTCGAAGACACCCAGCTGGCCCTGGTGGCGCTGGAGTGGCTGCGCGAGGACGAGAAGGCACAGGACGCGTTGTTTGCCGCCGAGTGGGACCTGCTGGTGGTCGACGAAGCCCACCACCTCGTGTGGCACCCGGAGCAGGCCAGCGCTGAGTACCAACTCGTGGAGCAACTTTCCCAGGTGATCCCCGGCGTGCTGCTGCTCACCGCAACCCCGGAACAGCTCGGCCTGGATAGCCACTTCGCCCGTCTGCGCCTGCTCGACCCGGACCGTTTCCATGATCTGGAAGCCTTCCGTGCCGAAAGCACCCAGTACCGCCCGGTTGCCGAAGCGGTGCAGGAACTGATCGACCAGGGCAGCCTCTCCCCCGCCGCGCGCCAGGCCATCCATGGCTTCCTCGGTAGCGAGGGCGACGAACTGCTGACCAGCGTCGAGGGCGGCAATGAAGAAGCCCGCGCCCGCCTGGTGCGCGAGTTGCTGGACCGCCACGGCACCGGCCGCGTGCTGTTCCGCAACACCCGCGCCGCCGTGCAGGGCTTCCCCGAGCGCCAACTGCACCCGTACGTGCTGCCCAACCCGATCGAGTACATGGAGCTGCCGCTGGGCGAGCACCCGGACCTCTATCCGGAAGTCAGCTTCCAGGCCCAGGCCGACGACGGTGACGAGAATAACCGCTGGTGGCGCTTCGACCCGCGTGTCGAGTGGCTGATCGACACCCTGAAGATGCTCAAGCAGTACAAGGTGCTGGTGATCTGCGCCCACGCCGAGACCGCGATGGACCTCGGCGACGCCCTGCGCTTGAAGTCCGGCATCCCGGCCACCGTGTTCCACGAAGGCATGAGCATTCTTGAGCGCGACCGCGCCGCCGCCTACTTCGCCGATGAAGAGTTCGGCGCCCAGGTGCTGATCTGCTCGGAAATCGGCAGCGAAGGCCGCAACTTCCAGTTCGCCCACCATCTGGTGCTGTTCGACCTGCCGGCCCACCCGGACCAACTGGAACAGCGCATCGGCCGTCTGGACCGGATCGGCCAGAAGCACACCATCCAGATCCACGTGCCACACCTGGAGAACAGCCCGCAGGAACGCCTGTTCCAGTGGTACCACCAGGCGCTGAACGCCTTCCTCAACACCTGCCCCACCGGCAACGCCCTGCAGCACCGCTTCGGCCCGCGCCTGGTGGAACTGCTGGACGGCGGCGACGACGACGCCTTCGAGGCGCTGCTGGCCGAAGGCACCGCCGCCCGCGAGGCGCTGGAAGCCGAGATGCACAACGGCCGCGACCGCCTGCTGGAGCTGAACTCCGGCGGTGCCGGCGAAGGCGAGGCGCTGGTGGCCGAGATCGAGGAACAGGACGACCAGTTCGCCCTGCCGATCTACATGGAGCGACTGTTCGACACCTACGGCATCGACAGCGAGGACCACTCCGAAAATGCGCTGATCCTGCGCCCGAGCGAGAAGATGCTCGACGCCAGCTTCCCGCTGGGCGACGACGAAGGCGTGACCGTCACCTACGACCGCGCCCAGGCCCTCGCCCGCGAGGACATGCAGTTCCTCACCTGGGAACACCCCATGGTGCAGGGTGGCATGGACCTGGTGCTGTCCGGCTCGCTGGGCAACACCTCGGTGGCGCTGATCAAGAACAAGGCGCTCAAGCCCGGCACCGTGCTGCTGGAGCTGCTGTTCGTCAGCGAAGCCGTGGCGCCGCGCAAGCTGCAGCTGGGCCGCTTCCTGCCTCCGGTGGCGCTGCGTTGCCTGATGGACGCCAACGGCAACGACCTGTCCTCGCGCGTATCCTTCGAGACCCTGAACGACCAGCTGGAAAGCGTGCCGCGCGCCAGCGCCAACAAGTTCGTGCAGGCGCAGCGTGACGCACTGGCCAAGCAGTTCGCCCAAGCCGAGACCAAGATCACCCCGCGCCATGCCGAGCGCGTCGAGGCTGCGCGCCAGCAGTTGAAGGCGACCCTGGACGAGGAGCTGGCGCGCCTGACCGCGCTCAAGGCCGTCAACCCCAGCGTGCGCGACAGCGAGCTGGATGCCCTGCGCAAGCAGCGCGACGACAGCCTGGCAATGCTGGACAAGGCCTCGCTGCGCCTGGAGGCGATCCGCGTGCTGGTCGCCGGCTGATTCAGTCAGGGGCTTCAAGCAAAGCCGCCAGCGGGCATCCGCTGGCGGCTTTTTTCATGGGCGCCGTTCCCACCGGCTGCGTAGGAGCGGACTCTGTCCGCGATGTCTAATCGGCGGCTCCCTGGGTGGATCTGGCGTGCGGATGAGTCCGCTCCTGCGTGAAACACCGTGCCGAGGCACGCCCTCTCCCCCCGCCCTGGCTGCGCGCCCCGCTCCGAAGGGAGAGGGAGCTATCTGAGCCGGCTGACACTGTGGTTTCAGCCGGCACCCAACCAGTCCCCTCTCCCTTCAGGGAGAGGGAGCCATCCGGTGCTCTCGGATAGTGCAGAACCAGGACCCGGAACGGGTTATCCGCCAATTGCCCCGCTACGGATAACGCTGACGCGTCATGCGCCCTACCATCTGTTCGCGAGCAAGCTCGCTCCTACAAGAGCGGCAGGTAATCCCTGTAGGAGCGAGCTTGCTCGCGAACCCGCACGGGCACCTGTCCGTCCACGGGGACACCGCTCTATTCCCGGCACATTCGGACATTCCGACTACCATTGACGCTGCGCAAGGGATTCTCGCCCGTGGGGGGATAGAGTTTTCCTACCAAGCCACTCATTGAGGGAACACATCATGTACGAGCGCATTCTGGTAGCGGTGGACGGCAGCCCGGTATCCGACCGTGCCCTGGTCGAAGCAGCCAAGCTGGCCCAACTGAGCGGTGGCGAGCTGCGTGTCATCACCATTGTCGACAGCCCGCTGCGCCATCTGCCCGACTACGCCGTGTACTACAACCCGGAGCCGCTGCGCGAAGCCGCGCTGAAGGCCGCCGACGACATCCTCGGCAAGGCGAAGGAAAAGATCGCCGAGTTCCCGGTGAAAACCAGCTTCGAGCGAGTCTGCCAGGAACGCGCCAGTGAAGAGATCGCCGAGCGCATCGAGATCGAGGCCGAAGCGTCCAAGTCCGACATCATTGTCATGGGCACCCACGGCCGCCGCGGCGTCCGCCGCCTGATGCTGGGCAGTGTGGCCGAAGGCCTGCTGCGCGTCAGCAACCGCCCCGTGCTGCTGGTTCGCGAGAAGTAATTAACCCGGAAAGACAAAAAGGCCCTGCGGCGTGAGCCGCAGGGCCTTTTTCATGGCCGCCGCCCAGGTCACTGCGCAGCGGTCATGTCGCGCCTGCAGGAGTGGAAGATATCCAGTTCCGGCTGGTACAGGCTGGTCTGTACGCCGTACAGGCCAAGCACCGAATGGAACAGGTTGTCGTGGCTCAACTCGTCGCTGGCCGCCTTTTTCTCCAGGCAAGCCCGGTCCACGCCCATGCCGCCGAGGGCACCGGCGCCGAACCACATCACCATGGGCACATGGGTCTGCGCTTTCGGTGCGATGGCATAGGGCGCGGCGTGCAGGTAGACGCCATTCTCGCCCAGCGATTCGCCGTGGTCGGAGACGTAGACCATCGAGGCGTCGAAGCGCTCCTGGTTCTGCTTGAGCAGCTCCACCACCTTGGACAGGAAGAAGTCGGTGTAGAGGATGGTGTTGTCGTAGACATTCACCAGCTCCTCACTGCTGCAACTGCCCAGCTGGTTGGTTCGGCACACCGGGGTGAAGCGCTCCAGCGACTTGGGATAGCGCTCGTAGTATTCCGGACCGTGGCTGCCGTCGGCGTGCAGGACGATGATCGCGTTGTCCTTCAGGCCGTCGATGTAGGCCTGCAGGTTCTGCAGCAGGGCTTCGTCCAGGCAGTTCCTGCCATCGCAGAACGGGCCGGGCTGGTCCTTGGGAATGTCGCGGTTGGGCACGCGCAGGCAGGTGCCCTTGCAGTCGCTGTTGTTGTCCAGCCAGAGCACCGACACGCCGACGCGCTGGAGGATATCCAGCAGGCCCTGATTGGTCTTGCCCTTCTTGTCGCTGTAGTCCTCGCGAGGGAACTTGGAGAACATGCAGGGCACCGACACCGCAGTGGACGTCCCGCAGGAGCTGACGTTGGCGAAGTTGACGATATCGAGCTTCTTCAGCTCCGGGTTGGTGTCGCGGGCGTAGCCGTTGAGGGAGAAGTGGTCCGCGCGTGCGGTTTCACCGACCACGAAGATCATCAACGACTTGCGGCCATCGGCGCTCACCTTGCGCGGCATCACCGCATCCTCGCCGATGGGCTGCACCACCAGGTTTTCCTTGATGCCCAGGCGCTGCTTGGTGAACTTGCTCACCGCATAGATGTAGTTGGTCGGGTTGATGAAGTGAGTCAGCTTCTCTTCCTGGCGGAACACCGGGGCGTAGGTGGAATAGAACGCCCCCACGCAGACGGCAACCACCACCAGGCAACCGAAGATCACCAATACCTTGGTCAGCAGGCCACGGAAGAACGGGCTGTAGCGCACCGGCGTCAGCCAGATGATCACCGCCGGCAGCACGCCGAGCACCAGCAGGTAGCCGAACATGCGCGCGCTGAACAGCGCTGTGGCTTCGCCGGGGTTGGTCTCGACGACGTTCTGCACCATCACGGTATCGATCACGACACCGTAGGAGTTCATGAAGTACGCCGCGGCCGCGGACACCAGCGCCACCAGGGTCAGCGCCGGCTTGAGCAGCGGGCGGAAGGACACCAGGGTCAGCAGCAGGGTGAAGGCCGCCCACAGGAACAAGCCGAAGGAGGCGAAGAAAGCCACGCCCCACAGGCCTTCCATGGGAACCAGGCTGTTCAGTGCCCGCCAGGTGGCGAAGTTGTAGAACAGCACCAGTGCCAGCGAGAACAGCAGGACCAGCCGCGCGGGGCTGACCTGAGGGAAGAGGCGGCGCTTGCCCTCGGACATCGAGCGCACTCCTTACATCGATAGTCGGATAGGAAATGAAATAGCCGACCCTGCCGGCCGGCGGCGCAACTCTAGCGGGCAGTTAGTCAAAAAAGTGTCAAGTTGGCTACACGCTTTCGGCCAGTGGTCGGAACAATGATCGAACCGGTACTTGGTACTACCGTACGTCGCGCGCTCCATGGCCTTGCAGCGAAATAGCAACCGTCCGCTTGCAGCGTGTTGGCGACTTTCTAGACTCAACACAAAAGTGATATCAATCTGCCTTCGCACCCTCGACATCCGGAGCATCCCGCCCATGGACTGGCACCAGGACGCCTTACCCGATGCTGTGCTGCTGGAGTGTTCCCATAACCCCTGGCTGGTTCTGCTGGCCATCTTCATCGCCTGCGTCGCCAGCTTCGTCGCCCTGAGCATCGCCGCGCGAATGGTCCGCGCGCCGCAACACGCCCACCGCTGGCAGTGGGTCGGCGGCATTTGCCTGGGCAGCGGCATCTGGTCGATGCACTTCGTTTCGATGCAGGCCTTCCACGCCTCGGTGCCGCTGCATTTCTCCGGCGGCCTGACATTGCTTTCGCTGCTCATCGCCATCGGCATCTGTGTGGTCGCCATGCGCCTGCTGGCCCATGCCGGGCTGAGCCCGCTGCAGTACCTGCTGGCCGCCTGCTGCATCGGCGCCAGCATCGCCGGCATGCATTACACCGGCATGGCCGCCATCCAGACGCCGCCCATGCAGCATTACGACCCGTTGCTGGTCACCCTGTCAGTGTTGCTCGCCGTTCTGGTCGCCTTCGTCGCCCTGGTCCTGGCCCCGGTGCTCAACCGCCAACCGGCGAATCTCCAGCGGATCTACCAGATCGCCGCCAGCCTGCTGCTGGGTGGTGCCATCTCCAGCATGCACTTCACCGGCATGGCCGCACTGACCCTGACCCTGCCCAGTTGGGTAGCGCCGGTGGCGGACCTGGGCCGCAACAACGCCATCCAGCTCGGACTGATGGTCGGCCTGCTGGCCCTCGCCGTGGTACTGGCCGGGCTCTGGGCGGCCTGGATCGAGGACAGCCTGGAAAGCAAGGAAAGCGAGCTGAGCCGGGTCAACGCCCTGCTCAGCCAGTTGGACAATGCCAACGCCTCGCTGCAGAAACTGGCGCGCTTCGATGGGCTCACCGGTCTGCATAATCGCAACGCCCTCAACGACGAGTTCGAGGCGCGCCTGCAACGCAACCGCCAGAAGGGCCAGGGCATGGCGGTGATCCTGCTGGACCTGGACCACTTCAAGCGGGTCAACGATTCCCTTGGCCACGCGGCCGGCGACGAGTTGCTGTGCATCGTTTCCGAGCGCATCCGCAGCGCGCTGCGCGGCACCGACCTGCTGGCACGCTTTGGCGGCGACGAGTTCTGCATCCTCGCCGACCTCGGTGAGGACCATGAAGCGCGCATCCTCGCCCAGCGCCTGATGCAGCGCATGAAGGAGCCGATCAGCATCGCCGGGCGCAGCCTGGTGATGACCCTGAGCGTTGGCATCAGCCTGTTCCCCAACGACAGCGAGGTGCCCGAGGAGTTGCTCAAGCACGCCGATCTCGCGCTGTACCAGTCCAAGGGCAACGGCCGCAATGCCACCCATTTCTTCAGCCCGCACCTGAAGACCAAGGCCACCCAGGAACTGCAACTGGAAGAAGAGTTGCGCAAGGCGCTGTGGGACGACGAACTGGTGCTCTACTACCAGCCGATCCTGCGCATCGACCATGGCGAAGTGGCGCAGCTCGAAGCGCTGGTGCGCTGGAAGCACCCCACCCACGGACTGCTGGCGCCGGACCGCTTCATCGGCCTGGCCACCGCCAATGGCCTGATCGGCGCGCTCGATGCCTGGGTGCTGCGCCGTGCCTGCCAGGACCTGCGCCGCCTGCACGAGCTGGGTTACGACAGCCTGCGTGTGGCGGTGAACTGCTGCGCCAGCAACCTGGGGCGTGAGAGCCTGGTCGACGAAGTCCAGCGAACCCTGGAAGAGACCGGTCTGGCGGCCCGCTACCTGGAAATGGAGGTCACCGAGAATGCCGTGATGTCCAACATCAACCAGACCATCCCGCTGCTCAACCGTCTGCGCGACCTGGGCGTCAGCCTGTCCATCGACGACTTCGGCACCGGCTACTCGTCGCTGTCCTACCTGCGCCAGTTGCCACTGGACGCGCTGAAGGTGGACCGCTCATTCATCCGTGACGTACCGCAATCACGCCGCGACAGCGAGATTGCCCAGGCGATCATCGCCATGGCGCAGAAGCTGCACCTGAAGGTGATCGCCGAGGGCGTGGAGCACGCACAGCAACTGGCCTTTCTGCGCGATAACCATTGCGAATTGGCCCAGGGCTACCTGTTCAGCCGGCCCCTGCCCTTGAGCGCGCTGGTGGAGTTTCTCGAGGCCTACCGCGAGGACAGCGATCCGGCGCTGCTGCGCAACCAGGCCTGAGGCCGGTGGTCCCGGCTCAGAAGTCGAACTTGCCGGCGCGCCAGCGCGGCAGCCAGCGCAGGGAATCGGCGGTAGTGCCGGTAGGACGGTACTCGGCCCCCAGCCAGCCATCGTAGCCCACGTCGTCGAGCACCTGCAGCGGCACTTCGAACTCCATCTCGCCCGAGCCGGGTTCGCCGCGCTCGGGGTAATCGGCGAACTGCACATGGCCGATCTGACCCATCAGCGCGTAGATGCAATCCACCAGCTCCAGGCCCATGCGCGCCATGTGGTAGAGGTCCAGCTGCGCGCGCAGGTTTTCCCGCGCCACGCGTTCGAGCATGTCCTGCAGGTGCTCGGGGGTATTGAGCAGGAAGTCCTTCATGTCGTGGCAATTGATGGCTTCCATCAGCACATCGGTGCCGCTGCCGGCAAAGGCATCACAGGTGGCGCGCAGGCGCTCGGCAAGGGTCTGCAGCGAGACCTCGCGCTCCTGCCCCTCGACCAGCCGCCCGGCCAGCACGTTGATGTGCTGCGGCTTGACGATGCGCGCATAGTCCAGCGCCTTGGCCAACGCGGCTTCGAATTCGGCAGCGCGCTCCGGAACGGCGGCGATGCCCGGGCCGCCCTGCATCAGGTCACCGGCTGGCAGGTTGATCAGCACCAGCGGCAAGCCGGCTTCGTCCAGCGCGGCTTTCAGGTCCTGCGCGGGGACGTCGTAGGGGAACTGGATCTCCACGCCCTCGAAACCGGCCTTGGCGGCGGCGTCGATACGCTGCAGCAGCGGAACTTCGGTGAACAGCAGGGACAGGTTGGCGCAGAGCTTCATGCGGGGAATTCCTTCGTTTGACGGTATTGCTCGACCAGGGTAGACGGGTCGCGTTCGAGATTGCCCTGGCTGCCATGCAGGCGCATCAGTTGCGCGGCGAGGCCGCTCATGGGCGTGGCCGAACCCTCCTCGCGGGAAAGCTTCACGGCGGTGTCCAGGTCCTTGAGCAGTGTGCGCACGTGCCACTTCACCGGTTCGAAGCGACTCTCGGCCATCTGCGGGGCCAGGATCTGCAGGGGTTTGGAATCGGCGAAACCGCCGGCCAGGGCCGGGGCGATCAGGCTCGCATCGACGCCCGCCTTCTCTGCCAGCGCCACCACCTCGGCGATCACCAGCGCGTTGCAGGCGACGATCATCTGGTTGCAGACCTTGGTCACCTGCCCCGCGCCGACATCCCCCATACGCGTCAGGCGCTGGCCGAGATGGGCGAGGATCGGCCGCACACGCTCGATGTCCTCGACACGGCCGCCGGCCATGATCGCCAGGGTGCCGGCTTCGGCGCCCGGTGTACCGCCGGAAACCGGCGCGTCGATCCAGCGCATGCCGGTACGCGCTTCCAGCTCGGCGGCCATCTCACGGGTCGCGGCCGGCTCAAGGCTGGAGAAGTCCACCAGCACCTGGCCGGCGCGGCCGCTCTCGACGATGCCGCCCGCGCCGAACACCACTTCGCGCACGGCGGCGGTATCGGCCAGGCAGAGCATCACCACCTCGGCGTCGGCGCACAGCTGTGCGGGCGTCTCCACAGCCTGGGCACCTTCAGCGGCCAGCAGCTCACGCTTACCGGCGGAGCGGTTCCATACGGACAGTGGGTAGCCGGCGGCAAGCAGGCGGCGCGTCATGGGTACCCCCATCAAACCGAGACCGGCAAAAGCGAGGGATGGCAAAGGGGACGACATGGGATGATCTCCAGTTCGACAGCAGGACGGGCACGGGGAGCGGGATTCTAGCAGGCGCGAAGTTGACCGGCCGGCATTGCTTTCGCTAGCGGGACGGCTGCCAAACAGACGCGCCGCCACTATAATCCCGGAGTTTTTTCCGCCATTGAACCGGAGAACTCTCCCCATGCTGAAACGCTCCCTGGCGCTCGCCGCCGGTTTTGCCCTGTCCCTGTCCGCCGTTTTCACCCACGCCGATACCCCGAAAGAACTGAAAGTCTCGGCCATTCCCGATGAAGCCCCTACCGAGCTGCTGCGCAAGTTCAAGCCGCTGGGCGCCTATCTGGAAGAACAGCTGGGCATGCCGGTGAAGTTCATCCCGGTGTCCGACTATGCCGGCGTGGTCGAGGCCCTGGCTTCGGATCGCCTGGACATGGCCTGGCTGGGCGGTTTCACCTTCGTCCAGGCGCGGCTGAAGACCGGAAATGCCATCCCGTTGGTACAGCGCGAGCAGGATCAGCAATTCACCAGCAAATTCATCACCGCCGACCCGAAGGTGAAATCGATCCAGGACCTCAAGGGCAAGACCTTCGCCTTCGGTTCCGTGTCGTCCACTTCCGGGAGCCTGATGCCGCGCTACTTCATGCAAAAGGACGGCGTGGTGCCCGAGCAGTTCTTCTCCCGCGTGGCCTACTCCGGCGCCCACGACGCCACCGTCGCCTGGGTCCAGGCCGGCAAGGTCGACGCTGGCGTGCTGAACGCCTCCGTCTGGCAGAAGCTGGTGGACAGCGGCAAGGTCGACACCAACAAGGTGAAGGTCTTCGCCACCACCCCGACCTACTACGACTACAACTGGACCGTGCGCGGCAACCTCGATCCGGCCCTGGCCGAGAAGATCAAGAAGGCCTTCCTCGCCCTCGACCCGAGCAAACCGCGCGACAAGGAAATCCTCGATCTGCAGGCGGCCAGCCGCTTCATCGAAACCCAGCCTGACAACTACAAGGGCATCGAGGAATCGGCGCGCGCCGCCGGCCTCTTGAAGTGACGCTGAAACTGACCGGCGTGGAACACATCCACGCCAACGGCCAGCGCTCGCTCGCCGGCATCGACCTCAGCGTCGCTGCCGGTGAACGGGTGGCGATCATCGGCCCGTCGGGCGCCGGCAAGACGACCTTGCTGCGCATCCTCGCCACCGCACTGAAACCCGCTTCCGGCAGCATCGACCTGCTCGGCGCCCAGCCCTGGGCGCTGAGCGGCTCCGCACGCCAGCGCCTGCGTTCGCGCATCGCCCTGGTGCACCAGGCTCCGCCGCTGCCACCGCGCCAGCGGGTGGTCACCGCCGTGCTCGCCGGCCGTCTCGGCCAGTGGCCGCTGTGGAAAAGCCTGGCCAGCCTGCTCTACCCCGTCGACAGCACCGGCGCGCGCAGCGAGCTGCAACGCCTGGACCTGGGCGACAAACTCTTCGAGCGCTGCGACCAGCTTTCCGGCGGCCAGTTGCAACGCGTCGGCATCGCCCGCGCGCTGTACCAGCAGGCCGAGGTGCTGCTGGCGGATGAACCGGTCTCGGCCATGGACCCGGTGCTCGCCGGCCACACCCTGGGCGTGCTCACCCGCGAAGCGCAGAACCGTGGCGTGACGCTGATCGCCAGCCTGCACGCAGTGGACCTGGCGCTGGAGCACTTCCCACGCATCGTCGGCGTGCGCGACGGCAGGATCGCCTTCGACAAGCCGGCGGAAAACGTCACGCCCGAGGACCTGCGCGCCCTCTACGCCAACGAGCAACTCGGCCAGCAGGAAGCCGCCTCGCCGGTGGGCAAACCCGTGGTGGTGCAGATTCCACGATGCTGAATCCCGCCCTCCCGCAAAGCCCGCCCCGCGATCCGGCGGCGCTGCCGCGCCTGCTGCTTACCCTGCTCGCCCTGGCCTTGCTGTGGCCGGGGCTGCGCCTGTCCGAGCTGGATATCGCCGGCCTGTTCAGCGGCGACAACGCGCGGACCATGGCCAACTTCCTCGGCGGTTTCTGGCCGCCGGCCCACGACCAGGCATTCATCGCCCTGCTCGGCCGCGCCACCCTGGAAACCCTGGCCATCGCCACGGCCGGCATGGCACTGGCCTGGCTGATCGCCTTCCCCGCCGCGCTGCTGGCCACCCGTGCGCTGTCGATCTCCGCCCTGCCCCGCGGCGGACTGCCAGCCTGGTGGGCACGCGCCCTGCGCTGGCCGGTGCGCGGCCTGCTGATCGTACTGCGCAGCGTGCCGGAAATCGTCTGGGCACTGCTGTTCGTCCGCGCCGTGGGCCTGGGCCCCACCGCCGGCGTGCTGGCCATCGCCATCACCTACGGCGGCATGCTCGGCAAGGTCTACGCGGAAATCTTCGAATCGGTGGACCCGCGACCGACCCGCGCCCTGCTGCTGGGCGGCAGTTCGCGGTTGCAGGCCTTCGCCTACGGCGTGCTGCCCTCGGCGGCGGCGGAACTGATTTCCTACACCGTCTACCGCTGGGAATGCGCGATTCGCGCCTCGGTGGTGATGGGCTTCGTCGGCGCCGGCGGCCTCGGCCAGCAGATCGACCTGTCGCTGCGCATGTTCGCCGGCGGCGAGGTGGCAAGCATTCTGCTGACGTTCCTGCTACTGGTGCTGGGCGCCGACCTGCTCAGCCGCGTCCTGCGCGGGAGGCTCGAATGACCGGCCTGTTGCGTACCCTGGGCTGGCTGCTGCTGGTCCTGCTCGCGATCGGCGCGTCATTCGCCTTCCTGGAAATGGACACCGGCGGGCTGTTCGACGCACGTGGCCTCGGCCAGATGCTCGATTACGGTCGCGACTTCCTTTCACCGGACCTGAGTGCCCCGCACGTCGCGGCAGTCGGTCGCGGCGCCCTGGAAACCCTGGCCATGTCCGCCATCGGCACCCTGCTGGCGGCGCTGCTGGGCCTGCTACTGGCGCTGCCGGCGGCGGGGCGCTTCGGGCGCATCGCGCAGAGCCTGTCCCGGCTGCTGCTCAATGCCCTGCGCGCGGTTCCGGAGCTGGTCTGGGGCGCGCTGATGGTACTGGCCGCCGGGCTCGGGCCGAATGCCGGCACGCTGGCCCTCGCTCTGCATACCGGCGGAGTGCTCGGCCGGCTGTTCGCCGAAGCGTTGGAGAACACCCCAACCACCCCGGCCGAAGCCGTACGCCTGGCCGGTGGCGGACGCGTCGCCGCCTTCGCCTACGGCACCCTGCCGGCGGTCTGGCCGCAGTTGGTGGCGTACGTGCTCTATCGCTGGGAGAACAATATCCGCATGGCCAGCGTGCTCGGCTTCGTCGGTGCCGGAGGGCTGGGGCAGATGCTGTATTTCAGCCTCAGCCTGTTCCAGCAGGCCCAGGCGGCCACGGTTATCCTTGCCATGCTGTTCCTGGTGCTGTGCGTCGACAGCCTGAGCGCCTGGGCACGGCAGCGCTGGGTGAGCCACTGACCGCCAGCGCGCTCCTACACAGAGTGGCGTTGGCGTCACAGGCAATAAAAAGCCCGGCACTTGACCGGGCTTTTTATTGGATTCGGATCTTACGAATCGCCGTGGATCACCTTGTCCAGGTCGATGGGGTCGCCAGGCTGGGTCCCGAGCTTCTGACGGATGTCCTCGAACATCGCGTCGTACTCTTTATGGTTGCGCACCATCGAGCCGAACCGCGGGTGCAGGCCATGCTTCTGCGCGATACGGGTGGCATCGCTGGCAAAGTTGAAAGCCTGCTCCTTGGGCATGTCCCATTCTTCGGTAAAGGAATTGCCGTCGATCTCGCCCTTCATGACGAAGTGGACAAGGGTGCCTTTTTCCACATCCTTGCGGACTTCATAGTTGATGTGAGCGTCGATCTCCTGCTGCCCCAGCCCCGGCAGAGACTGAAGATGCAGATGGCCCGGTTCGAACATGGCGAATCTCCTTCTATGGAATCCCGACAGTCTAGCCGGCCTTTGCGAATTGGAAATCGCCCCGGGTCAGTGCAGAGACTCTTTTCGAACTCTTTCTTGCACCAGCACCCAGGGTGCGACCACCACCGCCCAGAGTTCCGGATCACGGTCGTGGAAGTCCTGCGCCAGTTTCTCGTCAACCCTGTGCAGATCACCACCGGCCAGCCAGGCGGCGACCTTCGCCTTGTCGTCCTCGGCCACGCCCATAGCGACCTCCACCAGGTCAGCGGAACCCGCGACCTTGAGCAGGTTGCCGCGGGCGAAGAACGGCGCGAGCTCCTGCCAGGAAATCTTCGCGGTTTCGCCAAGCAACTTGGCATAGAGGGTGCTAGCTTCTTCAGTCATGGATCTCACCTGGTAAACGAACGGCGCAATGATAGCGCCGGGACCACGCCAGGCAAGGTTCGGACGACGTTTTCGCTGATGATGGAAAACCCACGGGGATAAGTCAGACAGCGCCGTTTTTCTGTACGTTTGTGTCAATCTTGCGACATGCCCACAATCGGCTGCCCGCCCCCTGCTTTTCAAGCGGTCCGGCGGCACTCTACACTGTACCGGTACAGTTGCCGGTGGGTCTGTCCGGGGCAATCCCGGTCCTGAAGCCTTCGGCAACCAGGACTACAAAAACGAAAACACAAGAAGAGTGGAGCACTATGAAAAAGGGTACTCAGCGTCTTTCCCAGCTGTTCACCGCCATGGCCCTGGCCGGCGTTGCCAGCTTCTCCATGGCCGCCGACACCATCAAGATCGCTCTGGCGGGCCCTGTGACCGGCGCGGTCGCCCAGTATGGGGAGATGCAGTTCATTGGCGCCAAGATGGCCATTGAGCAGATCAACAAGGCTGGCGGCGTCGATGGCAAGCAACTCGAAGGCGTGGTCTACGACGACGCTTGCGATCCGAAACAAGCCGTGGCCGTTGCCAACAAGATCGTCAACGATGGCGTGAAGTTCGTCGTTGGCCACCTGTGCTCCAGCTCCACTCAACCGGCTTCGGACATCTACGAAGACGAAGGCGTGCTGATGATCACCGCCGCCTCCACCAGCCCGGACATCACCTCCCGCGGCTACAAGCTGATCTTCCGCACCATCGGTCTGGACAGCCTGCAGGGCCCGACCGCCGGCAAGTTCATCGCCGAGCACGTCAAGCCCAAGACCGTGGCCGTGATCCACGACAAGCAGCAGTACGGCGAAGGCATCGCCACTGCCGTGAAGAAGACCCTGGAAGACGCTGGCGTCAAGGTCGCCCTGTTCGAAGGCATCAACGCCGGCGACAAGGACTTCTCCGCGATGATCGCCAAGCTCAAGCAGGCCAAGGTCGACTTCGTCTACTACGGCGGCTACCACCCGGAGCTGGGCCTGATCCTGCGCCAGGCTTCCGAGAAAGGCCTGAAAGTCGGCTTCATGGGCCCGGAAGGCGTGGGTAACAAAGAGATCTCCGCCATCGCCGGCCCGGCTTCCGAAGGCCTGTACGTGACCCTGCCGAAGTCCTTCGACCAGGATCCGAAGAACCAGGCCCTGGTTGACGCCTTCAAGGCCAAGAACGAAGACCCGAGCGGTCCGTTCGTGTTCCCGGCCTACGCGGCCGTCCAGGTCATCGCCGAAGGCATCAAGAAAGCCGGTGGCGAAGAGACCGACAAGGTGGCAGCAGCGCTGCGCTCCAACAACTTCGAGACTCCGACCGGTACCCTGGCCTTCGACGAGAAGGGCGACCTGAAGAACTTCAACTTCGTGGTCTACCAGTGGCACAAGGACGGCAGCAAGACCGAAGCCAAGTAAGCCACCCGCCGCCACACAAAGCCCACTGCAGCCGCAGTGGGCTTTGTTTATCCGAGTATTCCGGGGGTCCGTCGCGCCACAAGCGCCGCTTCACGCGACGCCCGAGGAGTTAGGTAATGCCTGAGCTCTATCACTACCTGCAACAGCTGATCAACGGCCTCACCGTCGGCAGCACCTATGCCCTGATCGCCATCGGCTACACCATGGTCTACGGCATCATCGGCATGATCAACTTCGCCCATGGCGAGGTGTACATGATTGGCTCGTACGTAGCCTTCATCGTGATCACGGGGCTGGCGATGATGGGAATCGTGAGTCTTCCTGTCGTCATCATCTGCACCTTCGCCGCGGCGATCATCGTCACCAGCGCCTACGGCTACAGCATCGAACGGATCGCCTATCGGCCCCTGCGTGGAAGCAACCGGCTGATTCCGCTGATCTCCGCGATCGGCATGTCGATCTTCCTGCAGAACGAGGTCCTGCTGGCCCAGGATTCGAAGGACAAGGCCATCCCCAACCTGCTGCCGGGCAACTTCATCATCGGCGCGGACGAGATGACCGGCGTGACCATTTCGTACATGCAGGTGCTGATCTTCATCATCACCCTGCTGACCATGTACGGGCTGTCCATGTTCATCTCCCGCTCCCGCCTGGGTCGCGCCTGCCGCGCCTGTGCAGAAGACCTGAAGATGGCCAACCTGTTGGGCATCAACACCAACAACATCATCGCCCTGACCTTCGTCATCGGTGCCACCCTGGCCGCCGTGGCCGCGGTGCTGCTGGGTCTGCAGTATGGCGTGATCAACCCGCATATCGGCTTCCTCGCCGGCATCAAGGCGTTCACCGCCGCGGTGCTGGGCGGCATCGGCAGCATTCCGGGCGCCATGCTCGGCGGCCTGGTGCTGGGCGTTGCCGAAGCCTTCGGCGCCGACGTGTTCGGTGACCAGTACAAGGACGTGGTGGCGTTCACGCTGCTGGTGCTCGTGCTGCTCTTCCGCCCCACTGGCCTTCTCGGTCGCCCGGAGGTGGAAAAGGTATGAGCCAGAAACTCAAGACCGCATTCTTCAGCGCCCTGCTGGTGATGGCCGTCGCCTATCCGGTGCTGGGCGTGAAGCTCAGCGTGATCGGCATCGGCCTGCAGTTGGAGAACGTCAGCCCCGCGCGCCTGTGGACCATTGCCGCCTGCGCCGTGCTGATGTTCGTCTGGCAACTGGTGCGTGACCGCTTCGCCTTCGGCGGCAGCGTGAAACAGGCGCTGTCGCACCCGCACACCAGGCTGGCCGAGCGCCTGACCCACGCCTCCGTGCAACGCAAGATCATCATGGTGCTGATCCTCATCGCCCTCGCCTGGCCGTTCTTCGGCTCGCGCGGCGCGGTGGACATCGCCACCCTGATCCTGATCTACGTGCTGCTGGGCCTGGGCCTGAACATCGTGGTGGGCCTGGCCGGCCTGCTCGATCTGGGCTACGTCGGCTTCTACGCCGTGGGCGCCTACAGCTACGCGCTGCTGTCGCATTACTACGGACTGGGCTTCTGGGTGTGCCTGCCGATTGCCGGCCTGATGGCCGCGTTCTTCGGCTTCATCCTCGGCTTCCCGGTGCTCCGATTGCGCGGTGACTACCTCGCCATCGTGACCCTGGGCTTCGGCGAGATCATCCGCATCCTGCTGCGCAACATGACCTGGCTCACCGGTGGCCCCAACGGCATCAGCAACATCGAGAAGCCGACCCTGTTCGGCCTCACCTTCGAGCGCCGCGCCCCCGAGGGGATGCAGACCTTCCACGAGTTCTTCGGCATCGCCTACAACTCGAACTACAAGGTCGTGTTCCTCTACCTGGTCGCGCTGCTGCTGGTGCTGCTGGTGCTGTTCGTGATCAACCGTCTGCTGCGCATGCCCCTGGGCCGCGCCTGGGAAGCCCTGCGCGAAGACGAGATCGCCTGCCGCGCGCTGGGTCTGAACCCGACGCTGATCAAGCTCTCCGCCTTCACACTCGGCGCCTGCTTCGCCGGTTTCGCCGGCAGCTTCTTCGCCGCGCGCCAGGGCCTGGTCACACCGGAGTCCTTCACCTTCATCGAATCGGCCATCATCCTCGCCATCGTGGTGCTGGGTGGCATGGGTTCCCAGCTCGGCGTCATCCTGGCCGCCGTGGTGATGATCCTGCTGCCCGAACTGATGCGTGAGTTCAGCGAGTACCGCATGCTGATGTTCGGCGCCCTGATGGTGCTGATGATGATCTGGCGTCCGCAGGGGCTCCTGCCCATGCAGCGCCCGCACCTGGAGTTGCGAAAATGAGCCGACCGATTCTTGAAGTAGCCGGCCTCACCATGCGCTTCGGCGGGTTGCTGGCCGTCAACAACGTGGCCCTGAAGGTCCAGGAAAAACAGGTGATCTCGATGATCGGCCCCAACGGCGCCGGCAAGACCACCGTGTTCAACTGCCTGACCGGCTTCTATGCGCCCACCGGCGGCGAAATCCTGCTGCGCGGCGAGCCCATCCAGGGCCTGCCGGGCCACAAGATCGCCCACAAGGGCGTGGTGCGGACCTTCCAGAACGTGCGCCTGTTCAAGGAGATGACCGCGGTGGAGAACCTGCTGGTGGCGCAACACCGGCACATCAACACCAACTTCCTTGCCGGCCTGCTCAAGACCCCGGCCTTCCGCCGCGCGGAAGCCGAGGCACTGGACTACGCCTCGCACTGGCTGGAAATCGTCAACCTCAAGGACATCGCCAACCGCCCGGCGGGCACCCTGGCCTACGGCCAGCAACGCCGCCTGGAGATTGCCCGCTGCATGATGACCCGTCCGCAGCTGCTGATGCTGGACGAGCCGGCGGCCGGCCTGAACCCGCGGGAAACCGAGGACCTCAAGGCGCTGATCGCCATGCTGCGCTCCGAGCACGGCGTGACCGTACTGCTCATCGAGCACGACATGAAGCTGGTGATGAGCATTTCCGACCATATCTACGTGATCAACCAGGGCACGCCCCTGGCCGACGGCACCCCGGAAGAGATCCGCGGCAACCCGGATGTGATCAAAGCCTATCTGGGGGAGGCCTGAGTCATGCTGAAGTTCGACAAGGTTTCCACCTTCTACGGCAAGATCCAGGCGCTGCACGACGTCAGCATGGAAGTCCAGCAGGGCGAGATCGTCACCCTGATCGGCGCCAACGGCGCCGGCAAGTCGACCCTGTTGATGACCCTGTGCGGTTCGCCGCGCGCCGCCTCGGGCAGCATCACCTACATGGGCGAAGAGTTGGTCGGCAAGGAATCCTCGGTGATCATGCGCAAGAGCATCGCCGTCGTGCCGGAAGGCCGTCGCGTGTTCGCCCGCCTGACCGTGGAGGAGAACCTGGCCATGGGCGGTTTCTTCACCAGCAAGGGTGATTACCAGGAGCAGATGGACAAGGTCCTGGCGCTCTTCCCGCGCCTGAAGGAGCGCTTCAACCAGCGCGGCGGCACCATGTCCGGCGGCGAACAGCAGATGCTCGCCATCGGCCGTGCGCTGATGAGCAAGCCCAAGCTGCTGCTGCTCGACGAGCCGTCACTGGGCCTGGCGCCGATCATCATCCAGCAGATCTTCGACATCGTCGAACAGCTGCGCCAGGAAGGCGTAACCGTGTTCCTCGTCGAGCAAAACGCCAACCAGGCGCTCAAGCTCGCCGACCGCGGCTATGTGCTGGAGAACGGCCGCATCGTCATGCAGGACACCGGCGCCAACCTGCTGGTGAACCCCAAGGTGCGCGACGCGTACCTCGGCGGCTGATCCGCAGCGCTGCAATAAAAAACGGCCCTTCGGGGCCGTTTTTCATTTCTGACGCACAAACAAGAACGCCGCCTGTTGGGCGGCGTTCTCACATCCGGGCGGATCAGGTCCCGTAGCTCAGCACCTGCGCACGCTGGCGCAACTGGGAGACGACATCGTCCTCCATACGGCCTTCGGAGATCAGCAGGTCGCGGCGGATGGTCTGCACCGCTTCCTCGCTCTGCCCATGGTCGGCCAGGTGCTGGCCTTCGATGACACGCCGCAGCACCACGTCTCCATCGTCGTTGGTGAGGGTCAGAATACGGCCGCCGTCGGGGCGTGCCGGGCCCAGGGAGGGAGCGTAGGGAGCGAAGGTCTCGGTCAGCAGGGCGCTCAGCCGGTCCATGCGTATCTCCTTGTTGCGAAATGAAAAACACGCAGAAGAAGACCGCACGTTCGGCGATAAAGTTCGCCATTCTCAGTACCGCTGGTCATGGCGCGATATTTCACGACCCGTTTCGCGGGCAAGAAAAAGCCCGCCATTGGGCGGGCTTTTCGATCGGCGATGCGCGCTTTAGAGCGGCTTGCCACGGTTGCCGTGGGCGCTGACGAAAGCCTGGACCTTGGCCAGTTCGTTCGGCAGCACCGTGCAACGCTCTTCACGCTGGAACAGGTCGGTCAAGTGCGCCGGCAGTGCCGGAACGGCCTCGATACCCGCCTTTTCCACGGCCTCCGGGAACTTGACCGGATGCGCGGTGCCCAGGGTGACCATGGGCACGGCCAGGCTGCGGCGGCATTCGCGGGCGGCGCGCACGCCGATGGCGGTGTGCGGGTCCAGCAGTTCGCCACATTCGGCGTAGACCTGGGCGATGGTCTCACAGGTCTTCTCGTCGCTGACCGCCAGCGAATCGAACAGGCGGCGGGCTTCGGTCCAGCGGTCGTCTTCGACGGCCAGCTTGCCGGTGGCCTTGAAGTTGTCCATCAGCTCGGCGACAGCCTTGCCGTTGCGGCCGTGCAGGTCGAACAGCAGGCGCTCGAAGTTGGACGAGACCATGATGTCCATGGACGGCGACAGCGACGCGTGCAGGGTGTCCTTGTCGTAGCGGTTGCCGGACATGAAGCGGTGCAGGATGTCGTTGCGGTTGGTCGCGACGATCAGCTGACTGACCGGCAGGCCCATGTTGCGCGCCAGGTAGCCGGCGAAGATGTCGCCGAAGTTACCGGTGGGCACCGAGAAGGCCACGGAACGGGCCGGGGCGCCGAGCTGGATGGCGGCGTGGAAGTAGTAGACGATCTGGGCCATGATCCGCGCCCAGTTGATCGAGTTCACCGCTACCAGGCGGGTGCCCTTCAGGAAGCCCTGGTCGGCGAAGCTGGCCTTGACCATTTCCTGGCAGTCGTCGAAGTTGCCTTCGATGGCGATATTGTGGATGTTCTCGCCGAGGATGGTGGTCATCTGACGGCGCTGCACCTCGGACACACGGTTGTGCGGGTGCATGATGAAGATGTCGACGTTCTCGCAGGCCTTGCAGCCTTCGATGGCGGCCGAACCGGTGTCGCCGGAGGTGGCGCCCATGATCACCACGCGCTCGCCACGCTTGCTCAGCACGTGGTCGAGCAGGCGACCGAGCAGCTGCAGGGCGAAGTCCTTGAAGGCCAGGGTCGGGCCGTGGAACAGCTCCAGCACCCACTCGTTGCCGTTCAACTGGCGCAGCGGCGCCACGGCGTTGTGGGCGAAGACACCGTAGGTCTCTTCGAGGATCTTCTTGAAGTCGGCGTCGGAGATACTGCCGGCAACGAACGGGCGCATCACGCGGAAGGCCAGCTCGTGGTAAGGCAGGCCGGCCCAGGAGGCGATCTCTTCGACGGTGAAGCGCGGCAGGTTTTCCGGCACGTAGAGGCCGCCGTCGCTGGCCAGGCCGGCGAGCAGCACGTCTTCGAAGTTCAACGCGGGCGCCTGGCCGCGGGTACTGATGTAACGCATGGTGTGAAACCTTCGGGTGGGCGACGGCGCGCAGGCGCCGCCGCGTTCGATTCAGTTCAGTTGTTCGACGCGGATGCGTACGACATTGCCGACGACGTCATCCAGCGCTTCCAGCGCGGCGATGGCTTCGATGATGCGGGACTCGAGCACGCGGTGGGTAACCAGGATCATCGGCACCAGACCGTCATGCTCTTCGACTTCCATCTGCATGATCGATTCGATGTTGATGCCGCGCTCGGAGAGGATGGTCGCCACCTGGGCCAGTACGCCCGGATGGTCCTTGGCCTGGATGCGCAGGTAGTAGGCGCTTTCGCAGGCGTCGATCGGCAGGATCGGGTGGTCGGAGAGCGAGTCCGGCTGGAAGGCCAGGTGCGGCACGCGGTTCTCCGGGTCGGCGGTCGTGGCGCGAACCACATCCACCAGGTCGGCGACCACCGAGGAAGCGGTGGGCTCCATACCGGCGCCCGCGCCATAGAACAGCGTGGAGCCGGCGGCATCGCCGTTGACCATGACGGCGTTCATCACGCCGTTGACGTTGGCGATCAGGCGGTCGGCCGGGATCAGGGTCGGGTGCACGCGCAGCTCGATACCTTTATCGGTGCGGCGAGCGACGCCCAGGTGCTTGATGCGATAACCCAGCGCCTCGGCGTAGTTCACGTCGGCAGTGGTCAGCTGGGTGATGCCTTCGGTGTAGGCCTTGTCGAACTGCAGCGGGATGCCGAAGGCGATGGACGCCAGGATGGTCAGCTTGTGCGCGGCGTCGATGCCTTCCACGTCGAAGGTCGGGTCGGCTTCGGCGTAGCCCAGCGCCTGCGCTTCCTTGAGCACGTCGGCAAAGGCGCGGCCCTTCTCGCGCATCTCGGTGAGGATGAAGTTGCCGGTGCCGTTGATGATGCCGGCCAGCCAGTTGATGCGGTTGGCGGCCAGGCCCTCGCGGATCGCCTTGATCACCGGGATGCCACCGGCCACGGCGGCTTCGAAGGCGACGATGACGCCCTTCTCGCGGGCCTTGGCGAAGATCTCGTTGCCGTGCACGGCGATCAGCGCCTTGTTCGCGGTGACGACGTGCTTGCCGTTCTCGATGGCCTTGAGCACCAACTCGTGGGCCAGGGTGTAGCCACCAATCAGCTCGATGACCACGTCGATTTCCGGGTTGTTCGCCACCTCGAAGATGTCGGCAGTAATGGGGGTACTGCCGGTATCACACTTCGGATTGGGGCGACGGGCGGCAATCTGCGCAACCTCGATGCCACGCCCGGCACGGCGGGCAATCTCCTCGGCGTTGCGTTTGAGTACATTGAAGGTACCGCCACCGACGGTCCCCAACCCACAGATTCCCACTTTCACCGGATTCACGCTGAAACTCCCCATGATTACAGCATCGGGGCGCCTGGCACACCGATGCCCGCAACGAGGCGGGCATCGGGGCGGCACCAAGTCAGAACAGGCGAGGCGCCTGCTCCCTAGTCAAAAGGAACCGAACATTACGAAGCGGTTCCGCATTAGTCAATCAGAGCGCAAGCCGCGGCTTACTTGGCCTCCAGGGCCAGCTTGGCGATCTGGCCGGCCGGCTGGTAGCCCGGCAGCATGGTGCCGTCGGCGAGGATCACTGCCGGGGTGCCCTGCACACCGACCATCTGGCCCAGGGCGAACTGCGCATCCACCGGGTTTTCGCACTTGGCAGCCTTCACTTCCTTTTCATGGAACATGTCGGTCATCGCCGCCTGGCGGTCCTTGGAGCACCACACGGCCTGGAGCTGCTGGTCGCCCGGCGAGTTCGGGCCCTGGCGCGGGAAGGCCAGGTAGCGCACTTCAATGCCGCGCTTCTGCAGCTCCGGCACCTCGGCGTGCATCTTCTGGCAATAAGGGCAGGTGGTGTCGGTGAAGACGGTGATGTGCGCCTTGGTCTCGCCCTTGGCCGGGAACACCACCATGTCCTTGGCGGGAATGGCGTTGATGGTCTTGGCCACACCGGCGCTCTCGGCCTTTTCGGTCAGGTTGGTCGGCTTGCCGTCCTTCACCTGGTAGATGTTGCCCTGGACGACGAACTGGCCGTCAGCGCTGGCATAGAGCACACGACCGCCCTTGAGCTGCACCTGGTAGATGCCTTCCAGGGGGCCCTTGGTGATGTTCTCGATGGGCAGGTCAGGCTGCAGGGACTGCAGGGTGGCGCGGATCGCCTGGTCCGGCTCGGCGGCCAGTGCAAGGGTGCTGACGAGGCCGAGGGCCGCGGCAGTCAGAAGTCGGGACAAACGCATGGAAAGCTCCTGATGTCAGTCGGCGAAGACTACCACACCGGGGCGGCAAGACCGAGCCAAAGGCTGTAGCCGGAAGCTTCCAGGTATTTTTCGGCTTCCGCGGCCGTTCTGCAGGAGCGAGCTTGCTCGCGAACCACTGGATACCGCTGCGTCCAGACGGGTTCGCGAGCAAGCTCGCTCCTACAAGATCACACCGAATATTGGCGTGAAGCCGCACAATTCGAAGGATGTCTAGCGGTGCAGCGAAGCTCACCCGCGGGGGTGATGCTGCGCATGCAGGTCCTGCAGCCGCGCACGGGCGATATGCGTGTAGATCTGCGTGGTAGAGAGATCGCTATGCCCCAGCAGCATCTGTACCACGCGCAGGTCGGCGCCGTGGTTGAGCAGATGAGTGGCGAAGGCGTGGCGCAGTGTGTGTGGCGACAGGCTCTTGCCAATGCCGGCCACTTTCGCATGGAGCTTGATGCGGTGCCAGAACGTCTGGCGGGTCATCTGCTCGCCGCGCAGGCTGGGAAACAGCACATCGCTCGGCCGCCCCGCCAGCAGGTCACCACGGGCCTCGCGCACGTAGCGCTCGATCCAGCGGATCGCCTCTTCGCCCAGCGGCACCAGGCGTTCCTTGCTGCCCTTGCCGAGCACGCGGACCACGCCCTGGCGCAGATTGACCTGCTCCAGGGTCAGCCCGACCAACTCGCTCACCCGCAACCCGCAAGCGTAGAGCACCTCGAGCATGGTGCGGTCGCGCAGGCCGAGCGGATCATCCGTTTCCGGCGCCGCCAACAGCGCTTCCACATCCGACTCGGATAGCGACTTGGGCAGCGGCTTACCCAATTGCGGCAACTCCACCAGCAAGGTCGGGTCCTCGGCGATCAGCCCTTCGCGCAGGCAGTAGCGGTAGAAGCCCCGCAATCCGGACAGGAATCGCGCCGTGGAGCGTGCCTTGTAGCCCTCCCCCAGACGCCAGGCCAGGTGATCGAGGATCACATCGCGGCCGGCGGACTCCAGCGCAACACTGCGCTCGTCGAGCCAGCCATTGAATAGCGCAAGGTCGCTGCCATAGGCACTGCGGGTGTTGTCGGAAAGGCCCTTCTCCAGCCAGAGGGCATCGAGAAAGCGATCGATCAGGAAATGCGGAACCGGGGTCATCTGTAGCCATGGCAAAGGACAATGTGTCGCCAGTAGTCTTTCATAGACACCATCCCCTCACCACTGCCGCACAACCCTCGGACAGTCCATGGACGAACACAACACCTACTACGCCTTCGCCGGCATCGGCATCGCCGCGCTCCTCAGCCAATGGCTGGCCTGGCGCCTGCGCCTGCCGGCGATTCTCTTCCTGCTGTTGAGCGGCATCCTGGTCGGCCCGGTCCTGCACGTACTGTCACCCGAAGCCCTGTTCGGGCCGCTGTTGTTTCCAGTGGTTTCCCTGGCGGTAGCGCTGGTGCTGTTCGAGGGCAGCCTGACACTGCACCTGGACGAGTGGAAGGAAATCGGCACCGTGGTGCGCCGCATGGTGACCATCGGTGCGCTGGTCACCTGGGGGGTGATCGCTCTGGCGACCCACTACCTGCTGGACTTCACCTGGGAAATGGCGCTGCTGTTCGGCACACTGACCCTGGTCACCGGCCCCACGGTAATCGTGCCGATGCTGCGCGTGGTGCGCCCCAACGCCACCATCGCCAATATCCTGCGCTGGGAAGGCATCGTCATCGATCCCATCGGCGCCATCCTCGCCGTGGTGGTCTACACCTTCATCGCCGCCAGCGACGCAGGCTCGGGCTGGACGGACAGCCTGCTGACCTTCATCAGCGTGATCGGCTGCGGCATCCTCTTCGGCCTGCTCGGCGGGCAGGCACTGGGGGTCGCGCTGCGCCGCCACTGGCTGCCGGACTACCTGCACAATCTGGCCTCCCTGTCGGTCGTTCTCGGCGTGTTCGTGCTGTCCAACACCGTGATGTCGGAGTCAGGCCTGCTCGCCGTCACCGTGATGGGCCTGCGCATGGCCAACATGCAGGGCGTCGATGTGCGGCACATCCTGCACTTCAAGGAGAACCTCAGCGTCCTGCTGATTTCCGGCCTGTTCGTGCTGCTTGCCGCACGCCTGGACTTGCCGGCCCTGCTCGGCCTGGGGCCGATCGCCCTGCTGGTGCTGGCGTTGATTCAGTTCGTCGCGCGGCCGCTGAACGTCGTGATCGCCACCGCCGGCTCCTCGCTGAGCTGGCGCGAGCGGGCGCTGCTGAGCTGGATCGCGCCACGGGGTATCGTTGCCGCGGCGGTCTCAGCGATCTTTGCCATCCGCCTGCAGGAGGCCGGCCACGCCCAGGCCGGCGTGCTCGTGCCGCTGACCTTCCTGGTGATCATCGGCACCGTGATCCTGCAGAGCGCCACGGCGCGGCCGCTGGCGCGCCTGCTGAAGGTGGCCGAGCCGGTGCCTACCGGATTCCTGATCATCGGCGCCAACCCGGTCGCCCGCGCCATCGGCACCGGCCTGCAGAACGCCGGAGTGGAGGTATTGCTCACCGATTCGAGCTGGGAGAACACCCGCGCCGCACGCATGGACAATCTGCCCACCTACTTCGGCAACCCAGCCTCGCAGCACGCCGAGGCGCACCTGGACCTGATCGGCCTGGGACACCTTCTGGCCCTGTCGCCCAACGCCGAACTGAACGCACTGATGTGCATGAGCTTCCGTCACGAGTTCAACCCGCGACAGCGCTTCATCCTGCCCAGCAGCCAGGACAGCCGCCGCAGCGAGAAGCATCGGGTCAGCGACCGTCATCGCGGCAGCCCGCTGGGCCAGTCGCCGGTCACTTATCCGCAGATGGCCGGGCTGATCGCACGTGGCGCGGAGATGCGCTCGACGCTGCTCAGCGAGAACTTCGGCTGGGAGGACTACCAGGCCCTGCACGAAGGCCGAGCGCTACTGCTGTTCGCCAAGGACCCCAATGGTCGCCTGCGCGTCGCTACCCCCGAACGCCCGCTGGCACCTGACACGGGCTGGACGGTGATTTCGCTCATCGAGGAAGCCCCGGCAAACGCGGCGAGTACCAACGAAACGGCGCAGGCCGCAACAACCTGACGACCGGGCATGTCTGCCTATCTTTAGGCTGGTGACAGGAAACTTCTGAAAGACGATGATTTCACCACGCCATCATAGCGCCCCACGAAGCCCACGCCATGCCCAGTCAACAGAACTCCCGCCTCGGCCAGATCCTTGTCAGCAAGGGCCTGATCACTTCCCACCAGTTGGATAAGGCCATCCAGCTCCAGCTCACCAACGGATTGCGCCTGGGCGAAACCCTGATCCAGCAGGGCTGGATCAGCGAGCGCCAACTCGGCCGCGCGCTGAAGAAGCAGAACAACCTGCGCCTCGCGGCGACACTGGTCGCCGCCCTGCTCAGCCCGTTCCAACTGGCCAGCGCCGACGTGCAGCGCCAGGCGCCGACGAGCATCACCCGCCACGAAGCGCCAAAGGGTCTGAAGCCGCTGAGCGACCGCGAGATGAGCGACGTCAGCGCCCAGGGTTTCGATGACACCCTGCAGGGCCTGCTGGTCAGCGCCGAGAGCGGCGATGGCGTTGGCGCCATCAAGCAACTGTCGCGGCTGGTGATGCCGGTGGTCGACAGCCTCGATGCCGAGACCTCGCTGCATGACGTGCAGTACGACACTGCGCACGCCTCCTCATCCCTGAATCCGGATGGCTCGATCAACGTCCGCCTGCCCAGCTCCATCGGCGAGGTGCGATTCGACAACATCCGTGTCGCCGGAGCGCCGAAGACCCAGAGCATGGGCAGTCTGAGCCTGCAGAACATCGACCTGTCCCAGGCCTCGCTGAAAATCAGCCTGCGCCACTGAAACCGATGGATGGATATCTGTAGGAGCGAGCTTGCTCGCGAACCGCCCAACACCGATGCGACCGGCAAAACTGTTCGCGAGCAAGCTCGCTCCTACAAATCAAATGAAAGAAGGCGCCCGTGCGCCTTCTTTCATTTCAGGCCTCGAAGCCGGGCAGGACCGGCACCGGGCGCTTCTCGTCATCGATGGCGACGAAGCTGAACAGCCCGTGGATGGCCTTCTCGCGGCCGTCGGCGGACATGCTCTCAACGAACACTTCCACCTCGACCTTGAGGCTGGTGTTGCCGACCTTCACCACCCGGCCGATCAGCTCGACGATGGAACCAGCGGGAATCGGGTGCTTGAAGTCGATGCGGTCGGTGGACACGGTCACCAGCGGCAGACGGCAGAAGCGCGTTGCGGCGATGAACGAAACTTCGTCCATCCAGGCCAGTGCGGTACCGCCGAACAGGGTGTTGTGATGATTGGTGGTTGGCGGAAAGATCGCCTTGGTCACTCGGGTTTCGGAAAGCTCCGTACGACGGAGGATTTCCTGTTCTCTGGGGCTCATGCCACTGCTACCTGATGCAATGAGGGTGGCTGCCGGCACTGCGGGTGTTGTGCTTCTAATGCG
Source organism: Pseudomonas nitroreducens TX1 (assembly GCF_000313755.1). Taxonomy (GTDB): domain Bacteria; phylum Pseudomonadota; class Gammaproteobacteria; order Pseudomonadales; family Pseudomonadaceae; genus Pseudomonas; species Pseudomonas nitroreducens_A. The sequence goes on from NZ_AMZB01000138.1 coordinate 126,569, forward strand.
CTGACGAAGGCAGACGAGACAAATCACGGGCAAGAAAAAAGCAGCCCGTGGGCTGCTTTTTTCGGGAACAACCGGCGAATCAGGCCAGTTTTTCCTTGATACGAGCTGCCTTGCCGGACAGTTCGCGGAGGTAGTACAGCTTGGCCTTGCGCACGTCGCCGCGACGCTTGACGCTGATGCTGTCAACCAGCGGGCTGTAGGTCTGGAAGGTACGCTCTACGCCTACGCCGTTGGAGATCTTGCGAACGGTGAAAGCACTGTTCAGGCCGCGGTTACGCTTGCCGATGACAACGCCTTCGAAGGCCTGCAGACGCTGACGGTCGCCTTCCTTCACTTTAACCTGGACGATTACGGTGTCGCCGGGGGCGAACGCCGGAATCTCTTTGCTCATCTGTTCAGCTTCGATCTGCTGAATGATCTTGTTGGTCATTTCGTGCTCCTAAGACAAGCGCTCGGCGCTCGCCATCGATACGTTAACTATCGTTCCGCTGGCGGATGTATTCCTCCAGCAGCTTTTTCTCTTCTCCAGAAAGCGAGCGGCAATCCAGAAGATCGGCACGTCGTTCCCAGGTCCTGCCTAAGGACTGCTGCAAACGCCAACGCCGGATGTGTTCGTGGTTGCCGCTGAGCAGCACCTCAGGAACACGTTTGTCTGCGTACACCTCAGGTCGGGTGTAGTGCGGACAGTCGAGCAGGCCATCCGTGAAGGAGTCCTCCTCGGCGGAGTCCACGTGGCCCAGTGCACCGGGCAACAACCGCGTGACCGCGTCAATCAGCACCATGGCCGGAAGCTCACCCCCGGACAGGACGTAATCGCCAACTGACCATTCCTCATCGACATGCTCTTCAATGAAGCGCTCGTCGATGCCTTCGTAACGCCCGGCGATCAGGATCAGTCGTTCCTCGTTCGCCAGTTCCTTCACGGCCGCCTGCGTGAGCTTGCGACCTTGCGGCGAGAGGTAGATCACCTTCGCCTGTCCGCCAGCGGCTTGCCGGGCATCGCCCAGTGCGCCTTCGAGCGGTTTGATTTTCATCACCATGCCGGGACCACCGCCGAAAGGCCGGTCATCCACCGTCTGGTGACGGTCCTCGGTGTTGCTTCGCGGGTTGAAGCACTGAAGCTGAATCAGCTCCTGCTTGACCGCGCGACTCGTGATGCCATAGTCGCTGATGGCGCGAAACATCTCCGGAAAGATGCTAATGACTCCAATCCACATGAATTAGAAGTCCGCGTCCCAGTCCACCCTCATCTCGCCGGCTTCCAGGTCCACCGATTGCACGCACTGATCCGTATACGGGAGCAGGCGTTCACGGTCGTCCAGGCTGCCCGCGCAGGGCTTGACTACCATCACATCGTTGGCGCCGGTCTCCAGCATGTGGTCGAGGATCCCGAACAGTTGCCCGTTCTGGTCGATCACCTTGAGACCTTCCAACTGACTCCAGTAGAACTCGCCATCGTCCAGCACCGGCAGCTCGCTGCGCGGGACCAGGATTTCGAATTCAGCAAAGGTTCGGGCGATCTCGCGATCATCCAGTCCCTTCAGCTTCGCAACCAGGACATTGCCCTGTACGCGACCTTGAACCAGCTCAGCCTGTCGAACCTCGCTGCCACGCTTGAGCGTCCAGCGGCGATAATCCAGCAGGTTGTCCAACGGGTCGGTAAAGGAATACACCTTCACCTCACCACGAATACCGTGCACCGATACGATCTTGCCGAGAACAACCATCTCCTCGGCGGGAGCAGGATTCGTGTTCATCGATCTCAGGCAGCCTTGGCGGCGTCCTTGATCAGCTGAGCAACACGCTCAGACGGTTGAGCGCCTTGGCTCAGCCAGTAGTTCAGACGCTCCTGGTTGACCGAGAACTTGACTTCGGCGCCAGTGGCGACAGGGTTGAAGAAGCCGACGCGCTCGACGAAACGGCCGTCACGAGCGTTGCGGCTGTTGGTCACGGTCAGGTGATAGAACGGGCGCTTCTTGGAGCCGCCACGAGCCAGACGAATGGTTACCATGCGTACGTTGTTCCTATGGTTTGCTTGCAAAAAAGAAATGCAGCCCTCGGGCACATAGCCCGAAAGGCCGCATATTCTATGAGCTAAAGCCCCGCGCCGCAAGCCGCAGCGCGTCCGGCCCGCCGGGCGGCGAGCCGTCTGGCCTCACATCTTGGGCATGCCGCCGGGGAACATGCTCCCCATGCCGCGCATCATCTTGGCCATGCCGCCCTTGGCGGTGACCTTCTTCATCATCTTCTGCATCTGCTTATGCTGCTTGATGAGGCGACCAACGTCCTGCACCTGGGTACCCGAACCCATGGCGATGCGGCGCTTGCGCGAGCCGCTGATCACTTCCGGATCACGTCGCTCGCCGGGGGTCATGGAGTTGATGATCGCCTCCATCTGCTTGAACTGCTTCTCCGCCGCGTTCTGCGCGTTGCCCATCTGCGACAGGTTGACGCCGCCGAGCATCGGCAGCTTGTCCATGAGGCTGCCCAGGCCACCCATGTTCTTCATCTGCTGCAGTTGATCGCGGAAGTCTTCCAGGTCGAAGCCCTTGCCCTTCTTGATCTTCTTCGCGAGCTTCTCGGCCTTCTCGCGGTCCATGCTCTGCTCGGCCTGTTCGATCAGGCTGAGCACGTCACCCATGCCGAGGATACGCGAGGCCACGCGGTCGGGGTGGAACGGATCGAGCGCTTCGCTCTTCTCGCCCATGCCGAGGAACTTGATCGGCTTGCCGGTGATGGCGCGCACGGACAGCGCCGCACCGCCACGGGCATCGCCGTCCACCTTGGTCAGCACCACGCCGGTCAGCGGCAGCGCATCGTTGAAGGCCTTGGCGGTATTGGCGGCGTCCTGGCCGGTCATGGCGTCGACCACGAACAGAGTTTCCACCGGCTTGATCGCCGCATGGACCTGCTTGATCTCGTCCATCATGTCGGCGTCGATGTGCAGACGGCCGGCGGTGTCGACGATCACCACGTCGATGAATTTCAGCTTGGCTTCGCGGATCGCAGCTTCGGCGATGGCTACTGGCTTCTGGCTGGTATCGGACGGGAAGAAGGTCACGCCGATGTCGCTGGCCAGGGTTTCCAGCTGCTTGATCGCCGCCGGGCGGTAGACGTCGGCGGACACCACCAGCACGGACTTCTTCTTGCGTTCCTTGAGGAAGCGCGCCAGCTTGCCGGCGGTGGTGGTCTTGCCCGCGCCTTGCAGGCCGGCCATCAGGATGACGGCAGGGGGTGCGGCGTTGAGGTCGAGGTCCTCGTTGGCCGCGCCCATCAACTCGACCAGCTCGGCCTGGACGATCTTCACGAAGGCCTGACCGGGGGTCAGGCTCTTGGAAACCTCGGTGCCGACCGCGCGCTCCTTGATCTTGGCGACGAAGTCCTTGACCACCGGCAGGGCTACGTCGGCTTCCAGCAGGGCCATCCGCACTTCGCGGAGCGTGTCCTTGATGTTGTCCTCGGTCAGCTTGGCCTTGCCGGTGACGTGGCGCAGCGTTTGCGAGAGGCGATCTGTAAGGTTTTCGAACATGCGCGTTCCTAATCAGGCCCGGACGGGCCAGGGTTTGGCTTGTCAGCAAGCGGGCGATTATAACCAAGTGCGGCCAACGCCAACACCGCCGATGATCCCGATGTGACCGACTGCTGCGCAGGCCAGAAGCGAACTGTTCTCAGCCGCTTTCTAGGCGCGTGCGATCTGTGCCAAACTCACCACCTTTCGGGTCCCCCGTCGAAGGACTGTTCCAAGGACTTATGCAACCTCTGCTGCCCAGCCTGATCGCCGCCGTCCTTTATATCGGCACCACCGCCTACCAGGGCGCAAGCCTGGCCCGCCGCACCCCGCCGCAGAAACCGCTGCTCCTCCTGCTGGGCCTGCTCGCCCTGCTCTGCCAGGCCTACGCCCTGAGCCAGGAGCTGCTCACCCCCGCGGGGCTGACGCTGGACTTCTTCAATGCCGCCAGCCTGATTTCCGCCGCGGTCACCGCCCTGACTCTGCTGGCATGCCTGCGCATCCCGGTGCACAACCTGCTGATCTTCCTTTATCCGCTCGGTGCGCTGACCACCCTGCTGGCCGCGCTGATGCCCCACGGCACCCTCGAGCCAATCAACGAGCAGCCCGGCATCCTCGCCCACATCCTGCTGTCGATCCTGGCGTACGGGCTGCTGACCATCGCCGTGGTCCAGGCGCTGCTCCTGCTGGTGCAGGACCATCAGCTCAAGCACAAGCACCCGTCGGGCCTGATCCGCAACTTCCCGCCGCTGCAGACCATGGAAAGCCTGCTGTTCGGCTTCCTCTGGGGTGGCTGGTCGCTGCTGTCGCTGTCGCTGATCTCCGGCTGGCTGTTCGTCGACAACCTGTTCGCCCAGCACCTGGCGCACAAGACCATCCTCTCCTGCTTCGCCTGGGTGGTGTTCGGCGTGCTGTTGTGGGGCCGCCACCAGCTCGGCTGGCGCGGCCACAAGGCGATCCGCTGGACCCTCGCGGGTTTCTGCCTGCTGATGCTGGCCTACTTCGGCAGCAAGCTGGTCAAGGAATTCATCCTGCACATCTGACGCTAACGGCGGCGCCGGAGCGCCGCTGAAGGATATGCGCGCATGGAAGAGATCCACCCCGGCTACCTGATCGGCCTGCTGGTCTTCCTGATTCTCTGCTCGGCGTTCTTCTCCAGCGTCGAAACCGGCATGCTCAGCCTCGACCGCTATCGCTTGCGCCACCTGTCCAAGCAAGGCAACCGGGGCGCGCGGCGCACCAGTTGGCTGCTGCTGCGCACCGACCGGCTGCTGGGCACCATCCTGATCGGCAACAACTTCGTCAACGTCATCGCCTCGTCGCTCGCCACGCTTCTGGCCCTGCGCCTGTGGGGCGAGGCCGGCGTGGCGGTTGCCACCGTGGCGCTGACACTGGTCCTGCTGATCTTCGGCGAGATCACCCCCAAGACCTATGCCGCCCTGCGCCCCGAGCGCGTGGCTTTCCCCGCCAGCCTGCCGCTGATCTGGATGCAGAAGCTGTTCAGCCCGCTGCTCTGGCTGATGACCGGCATCAGCAACCTCCTGCTGCGCATGGGCGGCCTCGACCCGACCCAGCGCGGCAACAAGCCACTGAGCAACGACGAGCTGCGCAGCGTGGTCACCGACTCCAGCGAAAAGCTCACCCACAACCGCCAGGACATGCTGCTGAGCATCCTTGACCTTGAAAAGATCACGGTGAACGACCTGATGGTGCCGCGCAACGAAGTGCAAGGCATCGACCTGGACGACGAGCTGGAAACCATCATCGGCCAACTGCGCAACACCACCCACACGCGCCTGCCGGTGTTCCGCAATGACATCAACCAGGTGGAAGGCGTGGTGCACATGCGCCAGATCGCCCGCCTGCTGACGCATAACCAGTTGACCAAGGAGAGCCTCAAGGGCGCATGCCTGGAGCCCTACTTCGTGCCTGAGAGCACGCCGCTGTCGACTCAGCTGATCAACTTCCAGAAGCAGAAGCGCCGCATCGGCATCGTCGTCGACGAATACGGCGAGGTGATCGGTATCATCACCCTGGAAGACATCCTCGAAGAGATCGTCGGCGAGTTCAGCAACCAGAACACCCTGCGCAACCCGGACATCCACCCCCAGGCCGACGGCACCTACGTCATCGAGGGCTCGGCCAACCTGCGCGACGTCAACCGCGCCCTGGGCTGGCAACTGCCCAGCGATGGTCCCAAGACCCTCAACGGCCTGGTCACCGAAGCGCTGGAGCAGATACCCGACTGCGCGGTGTGCCTGAAGATCGGCCGCTACCGCCTGGAAATCCTCCAATCCGGCGAAAACCGGGTGAAAAGCGTGCGCGCCTGGCTGCCCGGCGCGCCGCCCAGGGAAGCACCCTACACCGACGAACTTGCCTGAGCCGCCCCACCCGCCCCTATAATCCGGACGGCTTACCCAGCCTCCCGCCTGTGCCCGTCGTTACCCTCGACGCCGCGCCGGCCAGTCAATCGCACGCCCCGCCGAGCCTCGACCCTGCGTCGTTGCCTTGCGAAGCAGCCGGCCTCGCCCTGACCCACCGCGAGCCGCGCCCACCCTGCCCCGATCCCGGGCTGCGCTCGCACTCACGCCATGGCGATGCCTCAAGAAACGCCGGACACGACCGCCAGAGTCGTCGCCGCGCCTGACTGCCAGGGATATCCCCCGTATGACCAGCGCTACCCTCGAAGCCGCACAACCGGCCGAACAAACCAACTCCACCACCCGCGTCGCGGTGGCCAGCTTCATCGGCACCGCCATCGAGTTCTACGACTTCTACGTCTACGCCACCGCCGCCGCGCTGGTGATCGGCCCGGTGTTCTTCCCGCAGACCTCCGGCACCGCCCAGGCGCTCAGCGCCTTCATCACCTTCGGCATCGCCTTCCTTGCCCGCCCGCTGGGCTCTGCGCTGTTCGGCCACTTCGGCGACCGCATCGGGCGCAAATCGACCCTGGTGGCCTCGCTGCTGCTGATGGGCATTTCCACCACCCTGATCGGCCTGCTGCCGGGCTATGACAGCATTGGCGCCTGGGCGCCGATCCTGCTCTGCGTGCTGCGCTTCGGCCAGGGCCTTGGGCTGGGTGGCGAATGGGGCGGCGCGGCGCTGCTGGCCACGGAGAACGCGCCCAAGGGCCGCCGCGCCTGGTTCGGCATGTTCCCGCAGATGGGCCCGTCGATCGGTTTCCTCGCTGCCAACGGTCTGTTCCTCTGCCTCGCCATGCTGCTCAGCGAAGAACAGTTCCGCGCCTGGGGCTGGCGCATCCCGTTCGTGCTCAGCGCGGTGCTGGTCATCGTCGGCCTGTACGTCCGCCTCAAACTGGTGGAAACCCCGGTGTTCGCCAAGGCCATGGAGCGCCACGAGCGTTCCAGCCTGCCGATCGCCGAGCTGTTCTCGAAACACTGGAGGCCGACTGTGCTGGGCGCCCTCGCGATGGTGGTGTGCTACGCCCTCTTCTATATCTCCACGGTGTTCTCCCTGAGCTATGGCGTCAGCACCCTGGGCTACAGCCGCGAGGATTTCCTCGGCCTGCTGTGCATCGCTGTGCTCTTCATGGCCGCTGCCACGCCGGTCTCCGCCTGGCTGAGCGACCGTTTCGGGCGCAAGCCGGTTCTGATCGTCGGTACCCTCGCCGCCATCGCCTCGGGTTTCGCCATGGAGCCGCTGCTGAGCCAGGGCTCGTCGGTGGAAGTGGCGGTGTTCCTGTCGCTGGAACTGTTCCTCATGGGCGTGACCTTCGCGCCCATGGGCGCCTTGCTGCCGGAACTCTTCCCCACCCACGTGCGCTACACCGGCGCTTCGGCGGCTTACAACCTGGGCGGCATCCTCGGCGCCTCGGTGGCACCGTACATCGCGCAAAAGCTGGTGGGCATGGGCGGCCTGAGCTGGGTAGGCGGCTATGTCTCGGTCGCAGCTGCGCTCAGCCTGCTGGCAGTGCTGTGCCTGCGCGAGACCCGCGAGGCAGATCTGAACGACATCCGCTGACGTCGAAACCAGCAGGAGCGAGCTTGCTCGCGAACCCGCCTCTCGCCGGGGCTGGCGGTGCAATGCGTTCGCGAGCAAGCTCGCTCCTACAAAAGAGGGTCAGCCCTGGCTGACCAGCCAGTCGGCCAGGTGCTCGCCCCAGACCTGATAGCCCAACGCCGATGGGTGATAGCCATCGATGGCGAGGAATTGCGGCTGCATTTCCAGGCTCACACCGCAATAGCCCGCGCCCAGCGCCAGCGCCAGAGCACCGAGCTGACGATCCAGCAGCGTCGCGCGCCAACCCAGCAACTGCCGCAATAACCAGGGCAAGGCCGTGAAGTGCTGCAACGGCGGCACCGCCGTGCACACCACCCGCGCGCCACGGCGGCGGAAGTGTTCGATCAGATACGCAAGGGAGGCCAGCCAGCGCTGGCTGGAACTGAAGTGCGTGGTGTCGTTGACGCCGAAGACCAGCGCCACAAGGTCGTAGTCCTGCTCGGCCACCAGCGGCAGCAGGCGTTGACAGGCTTGGCCGGCAGTGATGCCGTTCTCCCCTGCTGCACGCCAGACGACGGGCCGCTGGAGACGGCCGGAAAGCGCCGAAGCCAATCGGCCAGCCAACGCAAAATCCAGGCAGGACGCGCCCACGCCGGCAACGGTGGACTCACCCAGCAACAACACACGGAAGGGTTCGCCGGCACGCTCTGCGCCCGCGACGCCTTCGCTGACACCCGCAGCGGGTGCCAGGCGCAAGGCCGTGCGTCGTGTACGCAGGGCCATGGGCAGGGCAAGCGGCAGCAGCGGCACCGCCGCCGCCCACCACATCAGCCCCGCCCAGCGGCTCACAGCTCGACGTTGACCGCCTGGGCCGAACGGGTGGCCTTGGCGCGGGCTGCGTCGATCGACTCGTCGCGCGCCAGAGCCACGCCCATGCGGCGCTGGCCGTCCACTTCCGGCTTGCCGAACAGGCGCAGCGCGGTATCCGGCTCGCTCAGGGCGGCGCCGAGGTTGCTGAAGGACACCTGCTGCGACGTGCCTTCCACCAGGATCACCGCCGAGGCCGAGTCGCCCAGTTGGCGGATCACCGGGATCGGCAGGCCGAGGATGGCGCGGGCGTGCAGGGCGAACTCGGAGAGGTCCTGGGATATCAGGGTCACCAGGCCGGTGTCGTGGGGACGCGGCGAGACTTCGCTGAACCACACTTGATCGCCCTTCACGAACAGCTCCACGCCGAACAGGCCACGGCCGCCCAGCGCTTCGGTGACGGCCCTGGCCACGCGCTCGGACTCAGCCAGCGCCTTCGGGCTCATGGCCTGGGGCTGCCAGGATTCGTGGTAGTCGCCTTTCACCTGGCGGTGGCCGATGGGCGCGCAGAAGGTGGTGCCGCCGATATGTCGCACGGTGAGCAGGGTGATCTCGTAGTCGAAGTCGATGAAGCCTTCGACGATGACCCGGCCCTTGCCGGCGCGGCCGCCTTCCTGGGCGTAATCCCAGGCGGTCTTCAGGTCGGCGTCGGACTTGAGCACGCTCTGGCCCTTGCCCGAAGAGCTCATGATCGGCTTGACCACGCACGGGTAGCCTACGGCGGCGACGCCAGCGGCGTAGTCCTCATAGGTGTCGGCGAAGTGATAGGGCGAGGTCGGCAGGCCCAGCTCTTCGGCGGCCAGGCGACGGATGCCCTCGCGATTCATGGTCAGCTGGGCGGCACGGGCTGTGGGGATGACGGTGTAGCCTTCGTTCTCCAGCTCGACCAGGGTAGCGGTAGCGATGGCTTCGATCTCCGGCACGATGTAGTGCGGTTTCTCCTGCTCGATCACTGCGCGCAGAGCGACGCCATCGAGCATGCTGATCACGTGGCTGCGATGCGCAACCTGCATGGCCGGCGCGTTCGCGTAGCGGTCCACGGCGATGACTTCGCAGCCCAGGCGCTGCAGCTCGATCGCCACTTCCTTGCCCAGCTCGCCGGAGCCACAGAGCAGTACGCGGGTCGCGCTCGGCGACAGGGGAGTTCCAATACGGGGCATTGCGGGAAACCTCGGGAAGGGAGAGTTCGAAACGGGAAAGCGGGCTCAGGCCAGTACGCCTTGCTCGCGGGCGCGCTGCTCGCAACGCAGGAGCACCTCGCGGCGCTCGGCGTTGTCCATGAGGCCCCAACGAGTGATTTCGGCTGCGCTGCGCTGGCAGCCCAGGCAGATGTCGGCATCGTCGAGCGCACAGACATGCACGCAGGGCGAGGCGACGGGACGTTCTTCAGTCATCTTCCTGCTCGACCAGATCGCGGGCATAACGCTGGGCGTTATGCACATAGTGGGCGGCGCTGGCTTCGAGCATCTTCTTCTGCGGCTCGGTCAGCTCGCGCACCACCTTGCCAGGGGAACCCATGACCAGCGAACCATCGGGGATATCCTTGCCCTCGGGGATCAGTGCGTTGGCGCCGATGATGCAGTACTTGCCGATCTTCGCGCCGTTGAGGATCACCGCGTTGATGCCGACGAGGCTGTAGTCGCCCACCTGGCAGCCATGCAGCATGGCGTTGTGGCCGATGGTCACGCCCTTGCCCAGCGTCAGCGGGAAGCCCATATCGGTGTGCATCACGGTGCCGTCCTGCACGTTGCTGTGCTCGCCAATGTGGATCAGCTCGTTGTCGCCGCGCAGCACGGCGTTGAACCACACGCTGGCGCCGGCTTCGAGGCGCACCTTGCCGACCACCGTGGCGTTGGGGGCGATCCAGCTCTCCGGATGGGTTTCGACTCGGGACGAGCCCAGGCGGTACTTCATGGGTTTCTCCTCAGGCGGGGGCCACTCTTTATTATCGGGTCTCAGCTCAGCTTGATGAACTTCGACGGCGGCTGGTGCAGGTCGATGCGGGCGTCGTACAGCAGGTTCAGCAGCTCGACCAGCATGATCGCGGACAGGCCCCAGATCTTGTAGCCCTCGAACAGGTAGCTCGGGACGTACCAGCTGCGGCCGAAATAATCGATACGGTGGGTGGTTTCCCGCGGGTCGCCACGGAAGAATTCCAGCGGCACCTTGAACACGGCGTCGATCTCGCCGTCGTTGGGGCGGTACTCCACGAAATCGGGGACGAAGCCGACGAACGGCTTGACCAGTATGCCGTGCCGTGAAACCAGGGTGCTCAGCGGCCCGACGACTTCCACCAGGCCAGGCGGCAGGGCAATCTCCTCCTGGGCCTCGCGCAGGGCGGTATGGATCAGGTCAACGTCTTCCGGGTCGCGGCGCCCGCCGGGGAAGGCGACTTCGCCGCTATGGGTCGAGAGCCCGGTCGCGCGCAGGGTGAGCACGAGCTCTTCCTGGGGAGTGATGGGGAGCAGGACCGCCGCTTCCGGGAAGCTGTGGTCCGTTTCAAGGTCGCTTGGCGTATGCGTCTGTATGCGTTGGCGCAGCTGGTCCAGCATGCCGAACATCCTGCGGGGGCCGATTCTTCTAATTGAAGAATCATGGCACGAAAGACGCCCCTGCCCAACCCCCGCCCCTTGCTGGGCGCCTTGCGCAGCGCGCAAGATTGCTCCATTGAATAACAAGGAAGCGGCATGAAATTCTGCAGCCAGTGCGGCGCCGGCGTGAACCTGCGTATCCCCAGCGGCGACAACCGTCCGCGCTTCGTCTGCGACCAGTGCCAGACCGTGCATTACCAGAACCCGCGCATCGTGGCCGGCTGCCTGCCGGTCTGGGAGGGGAAAATACTCCTGTGCCGCCGTGCCATTCAGCCGCGCCAGGGTTTCTGGACGCTGCCAGCGGGCTTCATGGAAAACGGCGAGACCCTGGAACAGGCCGCCGCCCGCGAGACCCTCGAGGAAGCCAACGCCCGCGTCCATGGCCTGCAGCTCTATACGGTCTTTGATCTGCCGCATATCAGCCAGGTTTATATCTTCTTCCGCGCCGAACTGGCCGACCCGGACTTCTTCGCCGGCGATGAAAGCCTGGAGGTGCAACTCTTCGAAGAATCCGACATTCCGTGGGACGAGCTGGCTTTCCCCACCGTGGGCCGTACCTTAGAATATTTCCTGGCGGATCGGATGGTTCAGAACTTCCCGGTACGCAATGAAGGGATTCTCCCAATGCTTGCACAGAAAAAGAACTAATAAGCTCATATACCGCCTCTAAGGCATTAGGAACTACCGGGGAACACCACTCGATGCGCTGGCTGATTGCCGTACTTTGTCTGACCTTCGCAGCGTTCTCGCATGCCAACGCGACGCCCACGCTCGACGGCCACATCGACAAGATTCTCGTGCTCAAGTCCGAGCGCAAACTGCACCTCATGAGCAACGGCAAGGTGCTCAAGAGCTACCGCGTGTCCCTGGGCAAACGCCCGCAGGGGCCGAAGCTTGCCGAGGGCGACAACCGCACGCCGGAAGGCTTCTACTGGGTCGACTGGCGCAAGACCAGCGACAAGTACAACCTCTCCATGCACATCTCCTATCCCAACGCCCGCGACGTAGCCAAGGCACGGGAAAAGAGCCTTTCGCCCGGCGGCATGATCATGATCCACGGCACGCCGATGGATGATGAATACCCCGAGTGGTACTTCTCGACCCTGGACTGGACCAACGGCTGCATCGCCATGACCAACGCCGACATGCGCGAAGTCTGGAGCCTGGTCAAGGACGGCACGCTGATCGAAATCCGCCCCTGACCAGACCATGCTGATACCAGCATCCCGCTGAAACGCCGCCACGGCCCCGCCATGGCGGCGTTTTTCGTTGTACCGGAAAGCCGCTTCCTATCCGCTGCAAGCCTTTCTCCTAGATGACCTCCGAATCATCGCTCAGCTGTGAGCGCGACTACAGTTCGTCGGCCGACACTTGGGAACCGATCGAGTGGCGTTGACGTGGTATTTAAGTGGTATTAGCGTTAATTCCACACCTCGCCAATGAGCCGACCATGACCAGCCAGCCCTCCCTGATCAGTGCCGAGCAACGCCTGGAGGCCCTGCGCCCGGACGAGACACTCTCCACCCCGCTCTATCTGCAATTGGCCCGCAGCCTGGAGAGCGCGATCCACGCCGGCCACTGGCGTGCAGAGGAGGCTCTGCCCTCGGAGCGCTACCTCAGCGAACACCTCGGCCTGTCGCGGGTGACCGCCCGCAAGGCACTGGAGGTCCTGCTCGAGCAAGGTCTGGTGCATCGCATCCAGGGCTCCGGCACCTTCATCACGCCGCGCCTGGAGCAGCCGCTGTCGCGTCTCTCCAGCTTCAGCGAAATGCTCCGCCTAAAGGGCTTCACCCCCAGTTCTGCCTGGTTGGAACGCGAAATCAGCCTGCCGACCCATGAAGAGGTCATCCGCCTGGGCCTGTCACCCACCGAGAAAGTCGTGCGCATGAAGCGCCTGCGCAAGGCCGACGGCGTGGTCATGGCCATCGAGCAAAGCAGCCTGCCAGCGCGCCTGCTCGGCGACCCGTCGGCAGTCGGTGACTCGCTCTACGCCCACCTGGATGCCATCGGCCGTCCGGTGGTGCGCGCCCTGCAGCACGTGCAGGCGGTCAACGCCACTGCCGAAGAAGCCGCGCTGGTGGGCATCAAGCCCGGCACCGCGATGCTGCTGATGACCCGTATCGGTTACCTGGAAGACAACACCGCCATCGAGCTGACCGACACCTACTGCCGCAACGACTACTACGACTTCGTCGCCGAACTGCGGCGCTGATCCGGGAAGACACCCCATGCTCCAAGGCAACATCCTCACCCCCCAGGGCTGGATGGTGGGCCGCCTGCACCTGCAGGAAGGCCGCATCCAGCGCATCGAAGGCTCCCTCGGCGACCCATCGCACAACGACCTGCCCTATCTCCTGCCCGGCTTCATCGACCTGCACGTCCACGGCGGCGGCGGCCACGACATCATGGAAGGCGCCGGCGCCTTTGCTGTCATTGCGCGCACGCACCTGCGCTTTGGCACCACCTCGCTGCTGGCCACCACCATGACGGCGCCGCGAGAAGAGATCAGCGTCGTGCTCGGCGCATTGGGCGACTACTGCCGGGCGCCGCGCGGCCTGGCGGCGCGCGTGCTGGGCGTGCACCTGGAAGGCCCGTTCATCAACTCCGGCAAGCTCGGCGCGCAGCCCAATTTCGCCCACGCCGCGGTGCTCGACGAAGTGGACGAATTCCTGCGCCTGGCACCGATCCGGGTCATCACTATCGCCCCGGAAATCGCCGGCCACCTGCCGCTGATCAGCGCATTGGCCGAGCGCGGCGTGCGCCTGCAGATCGGCCACACACTGGGCAGCTACGAGGACGGTGTGGCGGCCATGGAAGCCGGCGCCACCAGCTTCACCCACCTGTACAACGCGATGAGCGGGCTGCACCACCGCGAACCCGGCATGGTCGGTGCCGCATTGGCCCACGCGCAGTTCGCCGAGCTGATCCCCGACCTGCTGCACGTGCACCCCGGCGCCATCAAGGTCGCCCTGCGCTCGATCCCGTGCCTGTACTGCGTGACCGACTCCACTGCCGCCGCCGGCATGCCCGACGGTGAATACAAGCTGGGTAGCCATACCGTCACCAAGTGCCTGGGCGGCGTGCGCCTGCCCGACGGCACATTGGCCGGCAGCACGCTGACCATGGACCAGGCGCTGCGCAACCTGGTGAAGATCGGCCTGCCTATCGCCGAGGCCTCGCAGCGTCTCTCGCAGTTCCCCGCCGATTACCTGGGGCTGGCCGAGCGTGGTCGCCTCACACCCGGAGCCTGGGCCGACATTGTGCGCCTGGACCGTTCCCTGACCCTTGAGACCGTCTGGGTCGAAGGAGACCAGTTTGACCTCGCTGATGCTTGAAGAAGCGTTGTCCGCCGCCGATGTGGTGGCGCGCCAGTTGACCGTTCTGGACACCCGCCTGCCAGCGCTTGGCGAACGCCTGCGCGACGTCGCGCCGCAATTGGCGATGACCGTCGCCCGCGGCAGCTCCGATCACGCCGCCAGCTATTTCGCCTACCTCACCATGCAGCACACCGGCCTGCCGGTGGCCTCGCTACCGATGTCGGTGGTAACCCTGCGCCAGGCGCCGATGCAGGTGCACGGCCAGGTCGCCTTCGCCTTCTCCCAGTCCGGCCAGAGCCCGGATCTGGTCGACACCCTCAACCGCCTGCGCGAGCGCGGCGCGCTGACTGTCGCCCTGGTGAACGCCGAGCATTCACCGCTGGAGACTGCCGCACAGTTCACCGTACCGCTTTGCGCCGGCCCCGAACGCAGTGTCGCCGCCACCAAGAGCTTCATCGCCACCCTCAGCGCCGCCACCCGCCTGCTGGCCCACTGGCAACGCGACCAGGCCCTGCTCGAGGCAGGCGCGCGCCTCGCCGCCGATCTCCAACACGCCGCGGCGCTCGACTGGACGCCCGCTATCCACGCCCTGCGCGACTGCGAGCGACTGATGGTGATCGGTCGTGGCACTGGCTTCGCCGTCGCCCAGGAAGCCGCACTCAAATTCAAGGAAACCTCGGCGATCCAGGCCGAGGCCTTCAGCAGCGCCGAAGTCCGCCACGGTCCGATGGCCCTGGTGGACGAGCACTACCCGCTGCTCATCATCGCCCCGCGCGGCCCGGAACAGGCCGGCCTGCTGGCCCTGGCCGAGGACATGCGCCAGCGTGGCGCCCGCGTGCTGCTGGCCGCTCCAAACGACATCACCGGCCGCGACCTGCCACTGGCCACCGCCGCCCACCCAGCGCTGGACCCGATCCTGGCGATCCAGAGTTTCTACGTCATGGCCGCCGGCTTGTCCGAAGCACGCGGTATGAACCCGGACCAGCCGCGGCACCTGAGCAAGGTCACCCGCACTCACTGAGCGCAGCCACCATGAACAACAACAATCTGGCCCTCAAAGCCCCCTTGAGCGGGCCCGTGATGCCGCTCAGCCGGGTCCCCGATCCGGTGTTCTCCAGCGGCGCCATGGGCGACGGCATTGCCATCGACCCGCTGAACGACTGCCTGCATGCGCCCTGCGCCGGCGTGGTCATTCACCTTGCGCGAACCCGCCATGCCCTGACGCTGAAGGCCGACAACGGCGCCGAACTGCTGCTGCACCTGGGCCTGGATACCGTCCAGTTGCAGGGCCAGGGCTTCGAAGCCCTGGTGCAGGAAGGCTCACGGGTCGACGAAGGCCAGCCGTTGCTGCGCTTCGACCTGGACAAGGTGGCGCGCGGCAGCAAGAGCCTGATCACAGTGCTGATCGTCACCAACGGCGAAGGCTTCCAACTGCGTCCGCTGACCACCACGTCGGTGGAGGTCGGCGCGCCGCTGTTGCAACTCAGTCGGACCGGCACGACGCCCGCGTCCGACGAACGACACAGCGGCAGCAGCGAAACCCGTGGCCGCGTCCGCGTGGCACTGCACGGCGGCCTCCACGCCCGACCGGCCGCCTTGTTGCGCAAGACCGCGCAGGAGTTCTCCAGCCGCACCGAGCTGCATTTCGGCGGGCGCAGCGCCAGCATCGACAGTCTGGTCGGCATCATGGGGCTAGGCATCGCCGAACAGGACGAAGTCGAAGTGATCTGCCGCGGCCAGGACAGCGAAGCGGCGCTCTACGCCCTCTTGAAGACACTGGGCACCGCCGACGGCGAACCCCACCCGATTCCTGAGCCCGCTGTCTCCATTGCAGCGCCGCGCGGTGCGGACGAGCCCGGCGTGCTGAACGGCGTCTGCGCCTCTCCCGGCGTGTCCAGCGGCCCACTGGTGCGCCTGGGCACCATCCAGCTTCCGCCGGACGCCGGCGATGCCCGGCCGGACGAGCAGCACCGCGCATTGGACCTGGCCCTGGAGCGGGTTCGCGATGACGTTAGCGCCACCCTGCAACAGGCCGGGAAACACGGTCACTCAGACGAGGAAGCGATCTTCTCGGCCCACCTCGCTTTGCTGGAAGACCCCGGCCTGCTGGATGCCGCCGATCTGCTGATCGACCAGCGCGTCAGTGCCGCCCACGCCTGGCACCGCGCCGTGCAAGCGCAATGCGGCATTCTGCAGGCGCTGGGCAACCCGCTGCTGGCCGAGCGCGCCAATGACTTGCGAGACCTGGAGAAGCGCGTGCTGCGCGTCCTGCTCGGCAACGAGGGCGAACAGCCGGTCCCGGCAGGCAGTCTGGTGGCCGCCCATGAAATCACCCCGTCCGACCTCGGCCCGCTGGTCCGCGCTGGCGTCGCCGGCCTGTGCATGGCCGAAGGCGGCGCCACCTCCCACGTGGCCATCCTCGCCCGCGCCAAGGGCCTGCCCTGCCTGGTGGCCCTCGGCCCGCAACTGCTGGAGCTGGAAGAAGGCCGAACGCTGGTACTGGATGCCGATCAGGGCCGACTGGAATACAACCCCAGCGCCGAACGGATCGCCCAGGTTGCCGCCCAGCGAGAACAACGCGGGCAGACCCGCGAACGCCAACGCAAGCAGGCCCAGCAACCGGCCCTGACCCGTGACGGCCGACCTGTCGAAATCGGCGCCAACGTCGCCAATCCGGAAGAAGCCGCTGAAGCCTTCGCCGCCGGCGCCGATGGAGTCGGCCTGCTGCGCACCGAGTTCCTCTTCCTTGACCGTCAGCAGGCACCGAGCGAGCGGGAACAGCAGCACGCCTACCAGGACGTGCTGGACGCCATGGGCGAGCGCCGCGTGATCATCCGCACCATCGACGTCGGTGGTGACAAGCACCTCGCCTACCTGCCGCTGCCCACCGAGGAAAACCCGGCGCTGGGCCTGCGCGGCATCCGCCTCGGCCAGGCGCTGCCGCATCTGCTCGACCAGCAGTTGCGCGCACTGCTGCAGGTATCGCCGTTGCACCGCTGCCGTGTGCTGCTGCCCATGGTCAGCGAGGTGGGCGAACTGATCGCCATCCGCCAGCGCCTGGATCAGTTGGCGCAGGAGCTGCGCATCGAGCAACGCCCCGAACTGGGCGTGATGATCGAAGTACCCTCCGCCGCCCTGCTGGCCGACCAGTTGGCCGAGCACGCCGACTTTCTCTCCATCGGCACCAACGACCTGTCGCAGTACACCCTGGCCATGGACCGTTGCCATGCCGGGCTTGCCGCGCGCATCGACGCACTGCACCCGGCGCTGCTGCGGCTGGTCGCCCAGACCTGCGTCGGCGCCGCCCGCCATGGCCGCTGGGTCGGCGTCTGCGGCGCCCTGGCTTGCGAAGCTCTGGCCACGCCGGTGCTGATCGGACTGGGCGTGCAGGAACTCTCGGTGAGCCCCGGCCTGGTCGGCGAGATCAAGGCGCGGGTGCGTGAACTCGACGCCGAGGACTGCCGCCAGCGCAGCCAGGAACTGCTGGCCCTTGGCAGCGCCCGCGCCGTGCGGGAAGCCTGCGCACGCCTGTGGCCGCAGACCTGACGCCCCAGAACAAGAATCGGACTCAAACCATGACCACTGACCTGACCCAGACCGCACAAGGCCCGCGCCAGCTGCTCGCGCAGTTGTACGGCGCTTTCATCGAAACCCTGCAGCGCCTCGGGCGCGCCCTGATGCTGCCGATCGCGATTCTGCCCATCGCCGGCCTGCTGCTGCGCCTGGGCGACAAGGACCTGCTGAACATCCTGCTGATCCATGATGCCGGCAACGCGATCTTCGCCAACCTGGCATTGATCTTCGCCATCGGTATCTCCGTCGGCTTCGCCCGCGACAACAACGGCACCGCCGGCCTGGCGGGCGCCGTGGGCTACCTGGTGATGATGTCGACGCTCAACGCCATCGACCCCCACATCAACATGGGCGTGCTCTCGGGGATCATCAGCGGGCTGGTGGCCGGCGCGCTGTACAACCGCTTCAAGGACATCGCCCTGCCGCAGTACCTGGCGTTCTTCGGCGGCCGGCGCTTCGTGCCCATCGTCACCGGCCTCGCCGCGCTGGGCCTGGGCGTGCTGTTCGGACTGATCTGGCCGCCCGTCCAGAACATCATCGACAACCTGGGCACCCTGCTGGTGGGCAGCGGCAGCCTCGGCGCGTTCGCCTTCGGCGTGCTCAACCGCCTGCTGATCGTCACCGGCCTGCATCACATCCTCAACAACCTGATGTGGTTCGTCTTCGGCGCCTTCACCGATCCGGAAACCGGCCGGCAGATCACGGGCGACCTCGCCCGCTACTTCGCCGGCGATCCCAAGGGCGGCCAGTTCATGGCCGGCATGTTCCCGGTGATGATGTTCGGTCTCCCCGCCGCATGCCTGGCGATGTACCGCAATGCCCGTCCGGAACGGCGCAAGCTGGTCGGCGGCCTGCTGCTGTCGATGGCGCTGACCGCCTTCCTCACCGGCGTGACCGAGCCCATCGAGTTCGCCTTCATGTTCCTCGCGCCGCTGCTGTACCTGCTGCACGCGCTGCTGACCGGCCTGTCGATGGCCATCACCGACCTGCTGAACATCCGCCTGGGCTTCACCTTCTCCGGCGGCGCCATCGACCTGGCGCTGGGCTGGGGCAAGTCCACCAATGGCTGGATGCTCTGGCCGCTGGGCCTGTGCTATGCCGCTGCCTACTACTTCGTGTTCGATTTCTGCATCCGCCGCTTCCAGCTGAAGACGCCCGGCCGCGAGGAAATCGACGAGAACATTGGGAGCGAGACGACCGCCAGCATATCCGAGCAACGCGCACCGGCCTTCATCAAAGCGCTGGGCGGCGCCGCCAACCTGGAGGTCGTGGACGCCTGCACCACCCGCCTGCGCCTGAAACTGGCGGACCGGGGCAAAGCCTCCGACGCGCAGCTCAAGGCGCTGGGCGCGCTGGCCGTAGTCCGCCCCGGCAAGGCCGGCAGCCTGCAGGTGGTGGTCGGCCCGGAAGCGGACAGCATCGCCGACGAGATCCGCCGAGCGCTGCCGGTGGGCATCCTGCAGGAGAGTGCAGCCCAACCCGTGGAGGACTCCGACCAGCAACCGGGGGAACGCGTCTCGTCCCAGGAAGCCGGCGAATGGCTGCAGGCATTGGGTGGCCAGGACAATCTGCAAAGCGTGGAGGCCGTCGCGCTGACGCGTCTGCGGATAACCGTGAAGAACGGCCAGCAGTTGCAGCAAGGCCGCCTCACCGAGCTGGGTTGCCAGGGCGTCTGCCAGCTATCGGAAGGTATCTATCACCTGCTGGTGGGACCGCGCGCGGACGCGCTGGGACAAGCCCTCGGCAATCTGCGCGACTGATACCCGAGCATGAAAAAAGGCGCCTGCGGGCGCCTTTTTTCGCTCAGAACACCATGTCCGACAGCCGCCAGACCTCGAAGGCCGGGGTTTCGTACGGGTGGGCCTGCTTGAGGGCTTTCACCGAGTCATGAATCAACTCGTCGGCCACGACCATCTCGACTTTCCATTCGGCGACCTGCTCGACGCTGCCAGCCTGGCCGATGAACGGATTGCTGCCCTGCAAAGGGCGGAACTGTCCTTGTCCGAGCGCCTGCCAGCAACAGCTGTCATAGGCACCGATGCGTCCTGCACCGGCGGCGAACACCGCTTTCTTGACCGGCTCCAGATGGCTTTCCGGAACGTAGAAACACAGTTTGTACATCGGAGACTCCGATCGAAACAGGGACACAGCCATGACAATGAGAGCCACGGGTGACAAATGCTGCCACAAATAGTGGCACTTTGCCTCTTATGACTTACGGGTCAGGGTGCAAGTTCGACCGCAGGGAATCTGGCTTGTTCGTCTGTGAGTGACTTTGTACGAAATCTGTGACGGACTTCGATCTCACTTTCCACTGAAGCGTCGCCAGCGTTCTTTCAGACTCGGCTTAGCTGGCGCATGGGAGCCGTCGCAGAACGGCAGTTTCATCGATAGCCCGCAACGGCAGAGCAACAGGTGGCGCTCGCGCCCGACCGTCACTTGCAGCGAATCGGCACAGCTCGCTGTGGCATCCGGCAGGCTGGCGCACTCCCCGCAACGACACAGGCGCAGGACCTGTCCCGTCTCGACCGGACGAACCTCCGGAAGCCTCTGCTCCTCAGCCAAGATGCTCTGCTCCAGGGACGGCACAAGAAAAAAGGGGAAAGCCGAAGCTTTCCCCTTTCGCGCATCGCATCGGACCGGACTCAACTGACCCAGACGCGGGCATTGCGGAACATGCGCATCCAGCCGCCGTCCTCTTCCCACTCGTCCGGACGCCAGGAGTTCTGCACGGCGCGGAAAACCCGCTCCGGGTGCGGCATCATGATGGTGACGCGGCCGTCGCGGCTGGTCAGGCCGGTGATGCCACGCGGCGAGCCGTTCGGGTTGGCCGGGTAGCTTTCGGTGACCTTGCCCAGGTTGTCGACGAAACGCAGGGCCACGGTGCCGGACAGGTCGGCTTCCAGCAGCGCCTCCTCGCTCTCGAACTCCGCATGGCCTTCGCCGTGGGCGATGGCGATCGGCAGGCGCGAACCGGCCATGCCCTGCAGGAAGATCGATTGCGATTCCTGCACCTGGACCATCGCCACG
The DNA here is from genome assembly GCF_000313755.1 of Pseudomonas nitroreducens TX1. GTDB lineage: Bacteria > Pseudomonadota > Gammaproteobacteria > Pseudomonadales > Pseudomonadaceae > Pseudomonas > Pseudomonas nitroreducens_A. The sequence continues at coordinate 147,415 of NZ_AMZB01000138.1, forward strand.
CGCGCTTCGAACTGCTCGGAGCGATTGCGCACGAAGTGCGGCCAGAACTCGGTGCCGGGGATCAGCTCGTGCAGGTTGGACATCATCTGGCAACCGTTGCACACGCCGAGGGCGAAGCTGTCCTTGCGTTCGAAGAAGGCCTGGAAGCCATCGCGGGCACGGGCGTTGAACAGGATCGACTTGGCCCAGCCTTCGCCGGCGCCCAGTACGTCGCCGTAGGAGAAGCCGCCGCAGGCCACCAGGCCCTTGAACTGCTCCAGGCTGATGCGGCCGGAGAGGATGTCGCTCATGTGCACGTCGACGGCGGCAAAGCCGGCGCGGTCGAAGGCCGCGGCCATTTCCACCTGGCCGTTGACGCCCTGCTCGCGCAGGATGGCGATTTGCGGGCGCACGCCTTTCTTGATGTAGGGCGCGGCGATGTTGTCGTTAACGTCGAAGGTCAGCTTCACCGACAGGCCGGGGTTGGCTTCGTCGAGCAGACCGTCGAATTCCTGGTCGGCGCAGTCGACGTTGTCGCGCAGGCGCTGGATACGGTAGCTGGTCTCGCTCCAGATGCGCTGCAGGTTGCGGCGCTGGGCGCTGTAGACGCGCTCGCCGTTGAAGGAGAGCTCGATGTCGGCGCTATTGGCCGGCTGGCCGATGACCGCGACGCAGTCTTCCAGGCCGGCGGCGCTGAACTGGGCCAGCACTTCCGGAGTGGCACCACTGCGAACCTGGATCACGGCACCCAGTTCTTCGTTGAAGAGCGCAGCAACCAGCTCGTCGCGGCTTTCGGCCAGCGCGTCGAGGTTCAGGTCGAGGCCGCAATGACCGGCGAAGGCCATTTCCACCACGGTGGCCATCAGGCCGCCGTCGGAACGGTCGTGGTAGGCCAGCAGGTGGCCGTCGGCGTTCAGGCCCTGGATCACGGCGAAGAAGGCTTTCAGGTCTTCGGCATCGTCGACGTCCGGCGCGGCGCGGCCGATCTGGCCGTTGACCTGGGCGAGGATGGAGCCGCCCATGCGGTTCTTGCCACGGCCCAGGTCGATGACGATCAGGTCGGTTTCGCCCTTGTCCAGGCGCAGCTGCGGGGTCAGGGTCTTGCGCACGTCGTTGACCGGGGCAAAGCCGGAGATGATCAGCGACATCGGCGAGGTGACGCTCTTCTCGGCGTCGCCATCCTGCCAGCGGGTCTTCATGGACATGGAGTCCTTGCCCACCGGGATGGTGATGCCCAGCGCCGGGCACAGCTCCATGCCGACGGCCTTGACGGTGTCGTACAGGCGCGCGTCCTCGCCCGGGTGGCCGGCAGCGGCCATCCAGTTGGCGGAGAGCTTGATCTCGGAAATCTTGTCGATGCTCGCGGCGGCCAGGTTGGTGATGGTCTCGCCGATCGCCATGCGGCCGGAGGCCGGGGCGTCGATCACGGCCAGCGGAGTGCGCTCGCCCATGGCCATGGCTTCACCGGTGTAGACGTCGAAGCTGGTGGCGGTAACGGCACAATCGGCCACCGGTACCTGCCACGGGCCCACCAGTTGGTCGCGGGCAACCAGGCCGGTGATGGTGCGGTCGCCGATGGTGATCAGGAAGTTCTTGCTGGCCACGGCCGGGTGACGCAGCACACGCTCGGTGGATTCAGCGAGGTCCAGGCCGGCCGCAGCGAAGTCATCGCCCAGCTCGACTTCGCGGGTGACCGAACGGTGCATGCGCGGCGGCTTGCCGAGCAGCACTTCGAGCGGCATGTCCACCGGCTTGTTGCCGAAATGGCTGTCGGCGACGGTGAGTTGCTTCTCTTCCGTGGCCTCGCCGACCACGGCAAACGGGCAGCGCTCGCGTTCGCAGATGGCCTTGAAGGTCTCGAAGTCGGCGGCATCGACCGACATCACGTAGCGTTCCTGCGACTCGTTGCACCAGATTTCCAGCGGGCTCATGCCCGGCTCGTCGTTGGGCACGTTGCGCAGTTCGAAGCGGCCACCACGGCCGCCGTCGTTGATCAGTTCCGGCAGGGCATTGGAGATGCCGCCCGCGCCCACGTCGTGGATGAACTTGATCGGGTTGTTCTCGCCCATCTGCCAGCAGCGGTCGATGACCTCCTGGCAGCGGCGTTCCATTTCCGGGTTCTCGCGTTGCACCGAGGCGAAGTCCAGGTCGGCGGCGGAAGCGCCGGTGGCCATGGAGGACGCGGCGCCGCCGCCCAGGCCGATCAGCATGGCGGGGCCGCCGAGCACGATGAGCTTGGCGCCGACCGAGATCTCGCCCTTCTGCACGTGATCTTCGCGGATGTTGCCCATGCCGCCGGCGATCATGATCGGCTTGTGGTAACCACGGACTTCTTCACCGCGCGGTGTGGCGATGGCCTGTTCGAAGGTACGGAAGTAACCGGCCAGGTTCGGACGGCCGAATTCGTTGTTGAACGCGGCGCCGCCCAGCGGGCCTTCGATCATGATGTCCAGCGGGGTGACGATGCGCTCGGGCTTGCCGTAGGGCACTTCCCAAGGCTGCTCGAAACCGGGGATGTTCAAGTTGGAGACGGTAAAGCCGACCAGGCCGGCTTTTGGCTTGGCGCCACGGCCGGTCGCGCCTTCGTCGCGGATCTCGCCGCCGGAGCCGGTGGAGGCGCCGGGGAAAGGAGCAATGGCGGTCGGGTGGTTGTGGGTCTCCACCTTCATCAGGATGTGCACCGGCTCTTCGCTGGCGCCGTACTGGCGAGTCTCGGCGTTCGGGTAGAAACGCCCGGCGACGAAGCCCTTCATCACCGCGGCGTTGTCCTTGTAAGCGGACAGGACGCCTTCGCGGTGCATTTCATAGGTGTTCTTGATCATGCCGAACAGGCTCTTGTCCTGAGCCTGGCCGTCGATGTCCCAACTGGCGTTGAAGATCTTGTGGCGGCAGTGTTCGGAGTTGGCCTGGGCGAACATCATCAGCTCGACGTCGTGCGGGTTGCGGCCCAGCTCGACGAAGCTTTTCACCAGGTAGTCGATCTCGTCTTCGGCCAGGGCCAGGCCCAGGTCGAGGTTGGCCTTCTCCAGCGCGGCGCGACCGCCGGCGAGGATGTCCACCACGGTCAGCGGCTTGGGCTGGGCGTGGCTGAACAGGGCGGAAGCTTCTTCGAGCTGGTTCAGGACCAGCTGGGTCATGCGGTCATGCAGGCGGGCGGAGACGGCTTGCGCCTCGGCCTCGCTCAGCTCGCCGCTGACGTAGTAGGCGATGCCGCGCTCGATGCGCTCGATCTTGGCCAGGCCGCAGTTGCGGGCAATGTCCGACGCCTTGCTCGACCAGGGCGAGATGGTGCCGAAGCGTGGCACTACCAGGAACAGGCGACCGGCGGGTTCCTGTACCGGCACGCTCGGACCGTATTTCAGCAGGCGGGCGAGGACCTGCTCTTCCTCGGCGTTGAGGGCTCCGGTGACCTCGGCGAAGTGCGCAAACTCGGCATACAGCCCGGTGACGGCGGGTACATGCTGGGTCAGCAGGTCGAGCAGTTTGCCGTGGCGGAAAGCGGAAAGGGCGGGAGCACCGCGCAGGATCAGCATTGTCGGAACAGCCTCTGGAGACGGGGAAGTATGTGGGGCCGGGCGGGCCGGCCCACAGAGGCCGTGCATTCTACCGTAAAGCGCGGGGCGGCGGCACCTTTCAAGCACCTTCCTTGCCGCTACTCCGGCGGAAATCGCCATTCATCTTCGAACGCCTTCGAGCCGCCTGGGGAAAATCCCGCGGCAGCGGGCTTCGCCACGAAAAATGCCGACGAACGGCGTCCCAGCTAGCAGAGAAGCTTCGAGCTGTCGAGATATGGCGCACAACGGCCTTTGCGTATACTGCCCTGATGCTTGCCCTGACTGTGTCCCGTGTGCGCTGCACCGCCTGGATCTTGGCGACCTGTATCTTTCTGCTGCTTTCTGGCTGTAGCGAGGCGAAAGCCCCGACGGCCCTTGAGCGCGTGCAGAAGGACGGCGTGCTGCGCGTGATCACCCGCAACAGTCCGGCCACCTACTTCCAGGACCGCAACGGCGATACCGGCTTCGAATACGAGCTGGCCAAACGTTTCGCCGACAGCCTGGGTGTGCAGCTGCAGATCGAAACCGCCGACAACATCGACGACCTCTACGACCGCATCGGCCGCGACGGCGGGCCGAACCTGGCGGCCGCCGGCCTGACGCCGGGCGGCGAGCGTGACGGCCAGGTGCGCTACTCGCACTCCTATCTCGACGTCACCCCGCAGGTCGTCTACCGCAACGGTGCGCAGCGCCCTACCCGCCCCGAAGACCTGGTGGGCAAGCGCATCGTCGTCTTGAAGGGCAGCAGCCATGCCGGGCAACTGGCCGAGCTGAAGAAGCAGTACCCCAAGCTGGAATACCGCGAATCCGACGCCGACGAAATGGTCGACCTGCTGCGCATGGTGGATGTGGGCGAGATCGACCTGACGCTGGTGGATTCCAACGAGCTGGCGATGAACCAGGTGTATTTCCCCAACGTCCGCGTCGCCTTCGACCTCGGCGATGCCAAGGGCCTGGCCTGGGCACTGCCGGCCGGCGATGACAACAGCCTGATCGAGAAGGTCAACGCCTTCCTCGACAAGGCCAAGCAGGACGGCCTGCTGCAACGTCTGAAGGATCGCTACTACGGCCACGTGGACGTCCTGGGCTACGTCGGCGCGTACACCTTCGCCCAGCACCTGCAGCAGCGTCTGCCCAAGTACGAGCAGCACTTCCGCCAGAGCGGCACCAAGCTCGAGGCAGACTGGCGCCTGCTGGCCGCCATCGGCTACCAGGAATCCATGTGGCAGCCCGACGCGACGTCCAAGACCGGCGTGCGTGGCCTGATGATGCTGACCAACCGCACCGCCCAGGCCATGGGCGTGGCCAACCGCCTGGACCCCAAGCAGAGCATCCAGGGCGGCAGCAAGTATTACGTGCAGATCAAGGACGAGTTGCCGGACAGCATCAAGGACCCGGACCGCATGTGGTTCGCCCTGGCCGCCTACAACATCGGCGGCGCCCACCTGGACGACGCCCGAAAGATGGCCGAGCAGGAAGGCCTGAACCCGAACAAGTGGCTCGACGTAAAGAAGATGCTGCCGCGCCTGGCGCAGAAGCAGTACTACCGCAAGACGCGCTACGGCTACGCACGCGGCGGCGAGACCGTGCACTTCGTGCAGAACGTGCGCCGCTACTACGACATCCTCACCTGGGTGACCCAGCCGCAAATGGAAGGCGGCCAGCTCGCCGAAAGCGGCCTGCACCTGCCGGGCGTGAACAAGACCAAGCCTGAAGATGACGAAGGGCGGGATCAGAAGCTCTGAGGCCTGGTCAGATCAATTCGCTGTCCGCGATAGGCTTGGCGTTGCGCCGTTCGCGAGCAAGCTCGCTCCTACGAAGAGCCAATGCCCCGCCCGCCCCTGGCTTTGGCTTTGGCTTTGGCTTTTAAAGACTTCCAGCAAAACATCCGCGCACGCCAAATGGCCCCGTTCAGGAGGCCTCGTTGAAGCGGAGTTTCAGGGGTTGAGCGGCATGGATGCCGCGAGAGCCGCGATGGGCCAGGGATGGCCCTTCGCGGCGTGCCCCTGAAACTTCGTTTCAACGAGGGAATTTTTCGCCTAAGCGAAAAACCGGATGTCCGGGGCAAGACCTTTGCTTACTTTGGGTCGTTTGCCAAAGTAAGTCGCCCGAGGGGGCGAAACACAATGCTTGCGCGCATACCTATGCGGCGCAGAAACACCCGATCAGAAGCAGCCACCCAGCCGCATCAAAACAAAATGCACCGCATAGCAAAGCTCAGCCCTTGCGCCGCGCCTTGAAGAACGCCGAGAGCATCGCGCTGCATTCCTCCCCCAACACCCCGCCCTCCACCAGCACCCGGTGATTGAGGAAGTCCTGCTCGAAGAAATTGCCACGGCTGACCACCACGCCGGATTTCGGCTCGGTGGCGCCGAACACCACGCGCTGGATGCGTGAGTGCACCAGCAGGCCAGCACACATGCTGCAGGGCTCGAGCGTCACATAAAGAGTGCTGCCCGGCAGGCGGTAATTCTGCGCGGCGGCGGCGGCTTCGCGAATGGCGACCATTTCGGCATGGGCGCTGGGATCGCATGAGGTGATCGGCCGGTTGAAACCGCGGCCGATGACCTGGCCGTCCAGCACCAGCACGGCGCCCACCGGCACTTCGCCCAGCGCCGCGCCCCGCTCGGCCAGCGCCATGGCTTCGCGCATGAAGGGGATATCCTGGCTGCGGTCGATGACCGGCACCAGTCCCTTCACCGTCGGGTGCCCCTTGCTGTTGGTCAGCCGCACCATGCCTCACCCACCGCGATGGTTCCCATCAAGCCGGTCTCCATGTGATCGATCACGTGGCAGTGGAACATCCACAGGCCGGGGTTATCCGCCACCAGCGCCACACGCGCCGTTTCATTCTTGCCCAGCAGGTAGGTGTCGGTGAAGTACGGGATGATGTCCCGGCGATCCGAATCCAGCACCTTGAAGGCCATGCCGTGCAGGTGGATCGGGTGCTGGTACTGGGTCATGTTGCGCAGCACGAAGATGTAGCTGTTGCCTTCCTTGAGCTTCGCCAGCGGCGGTGCGTTGTGCTTGTGCTCCTCTCCGCCCTGCCAGGCCACGCCGTTGATCTGCCACAGCGAAGGCACCGACTGGCCCTTGGAGTAGTCGGACATGGCGCCGACCCATTCGAACTTGAAGTTGATGGTCTCGGCGTTCTTCAGGTCCGGCTCGGCTACCGGGTTGTGCGGCAACGGAGCCGGCCACTGCGCGGTCGGCGCCTTGGTGTTGGCCACGCCACGGATGGTCGCCAGGCGCACCGGACCGTTGCGCAGCGACAGCTCGGCACCTTCCGCCGGGCCACGGATGCCCAGCTCCAGACGCATGCCCGGGCCGATCCAGTACTGGTCGTTAGGGCCCTTGCCGAAGTCGCGCGGCGCCACCGGATGGCCGTCGATGGCGTAGATCTTCGCCTCGGCACCCGGCAGGTTGAGGCGGTAGGTCACGGTGTTGTCGACGTTGAGGATCCGCACCCGGACAATCTCGCCGGCCGGCAATTCGATCACCGGCGTGCGTTCGCCGTTGATGGTCGACAGGCGCCCGCGAGTGCCTTCGCGTGCAGCCTCGCGCGGTACGCTGAAGGGCGTGAAATTCCCCTCCTCGTCCACATGCCAGGTCTTCAGGCAGAGGATCTTCTCGCGGGTGAACTCGCTCGGCTCGCGCTCGTCGATGATCAGCGGCCCGACCAGGCCGCGGCCCAGCTGCTCGCTGCTCATCAGGTGCGGGTGGTACCAGTAGCTGCCGGCATCCGGGGTCTTGAACTGGTAGACGAAGCTCTCCCCCGGCTGCACCGGCGGCTGCGAGATGTAGGGAACGCCGTCCATCTCGATGGGCAGGCGGATGCCGTGCCAATGGATGGTGGTCGGCTCGTCCAGCTTGTTGGTGAAGCGCACCCGCAGCCAGTCACCCTGGCGCGCGCGGATTTCGACGCCGGGAGCCTGGCCGCCATAGCCAAGGCCAGGGGTCTTGTGGCCGGGCACCAGCTCCAGGTCCAGCGGGGCGGCGATCAGTTCGTAATCGTGCTCGGCGGCGACTTCCGGGCGCGCCAGCCAAAGGCGCGCACCACCGGTGCCGAGGCCGAGCACGGCCAGGCCGGCGAGGCCGCCGAGTACTTGTCTACGGGTAAAAGCCATGGAGTCCCCCGGAAAACTGAGGATTTTAAATGCTAAATCTTCTCATTTCATTAAGAAATTGAACGAGGAGCCGAGTGCGTGCTTATGTCGCTGGCGTCGCCGGGAAATAGCATCAGCAGTGCTAAGAGCGAAGTCTCACCGCGGCGGCGCCAACCACGCCCTGCGCAGTGCCAATTATCTTGCCACGGTGCACTGCTCTACCATCAATGAGTGGAATAATCCGCCAGTTGATCAAGTAGGCTCATTTGCTCATTGATTCGACGGGCGTTCTCATGTTCCAACTCTGCGGGAATAGGTGTATCCCCCCTGTTTTCGTGGGGTAGCTGGTCGGCTGGGGAGGGATATCCGAGGAAACCACACAATTCATCCCATCCATCACCGGAGTCAAAACTTATTTCCAGCAAAAGATGCTCCGCACCCTGTTCGGCGAAGAACTCCCTTACTTCAATATTATGTTTCTCGTACAACTCAAGATGGTAATTCTCCATGCCGTGAGGGTAGTTGTACCCATAGGCCAATAACCGGCAATGTTTGTCTACGGGCGTCCTCAGGCTATGGCGCTTCAGACTGTTCAGCCACGACTGCGAAGAACGTCTCTTAGTGAGGATGTAACGAGCGGTATCTCCATAGCGAGCGAATAGCTCCTTGTACATCAGGGGCCAAGGCCAATCCTCGAAGGTCTGGTTGGCGTCAGACACCGCGAACACATCTTCGAGACGCCCCTCTCTGTACCGCGCCAGCAGATCACGCCTGACCGAAACATGATTCTGGAAGCCCAGCTTCTGAAGACATATGGCCAGCGTGGTAGTCCCCGTCTTGTTCAGCCCTATTCCAAATACCTTATATGTTTCCATGAACTTCTTCTGTGTCATCCACTAACAACCAAAACCCATGCATCAGCTTCGCAGCAAAAAACCGGCCGATCTTCGAGATGCCGCGCGCCGGCTTACCCAATAATTGCCCCAGAGCCCCTCGGGTAGCGGCAACAGTCGGCTGAACACATTCGCCAGACTGCCACCCTCCATCGCCCGCCGGAGTATCACTACCGCCCCGCAATACTGCGAAAAAGAAAACACCCGACAACAACATCAACGTTGGGGCCGGGCGTTTTTTCAAGATGGGAGGAGCCTTGAAACCGGCCCTATCTCCCGAGCCGCATCATTCCCACTCGATGGTCGCCGGCGGCTTGCTCGACACGTCGTAGGTCACGCGGGAGATACCTTCGATCTCGTTGATGATGCGGTTCGAGACCTTCTCCAGCAGCTCGTACGGCAGGTGCGCCCAGCGAGCGGTCATGAAGTCGATGGTTTCCACGGCGCGCAGGGCGACGACCCAGGCGTAGCGACGGCCATCGCCGACCACGCCGACGGATTTCACCGGCTGGAACACCACGAAGGCCTGGCTGGTCTTGTGGTACCAGTCGAAGTTGCGCAGCTCTTCGATGAAGATGTGGTCCGCGCGACGCAGCAGGTCGGCGTATTCCTTCTTCACCTCGCCGAGGATGCGCACGCCCAGGCCCGGGCCCGGGAACGGGTGGCGATAGACCATGTCGTAGGGCAGGCCCAGTTCCAGGCCGATCTTGCGGACTTCGTCCTTGAACAGCTCGCGCAGCGGCTCGACCAGTTCGAACTGCATGTCCTCCGGCAGGCCGCCGACGTTGTGGTGCGACTTGATCACGTGGGCCTTGCCGGTCTTGGCGCCGGCCGACTCGATCACGTCGGGGTAGATGGTGCCCTGGGCCAGGAACTTCACGTCCTGCAGCTTGGTGGCTTCCTGGTCGAAGACCTCGATGAAGGTCTTGCCGATGATCTTGCGCTTCTGCTCCGGGTCGCTGACACCAGCCAGGCGACCGAGGAACAGCTCTTCGGCGTTGGCGCGAATCACCTTGACGCCCATGTTCTCGGCGAACATGGCCATGACCTGGTCACCCTCGTGCAGGCGCAGCAGGCCGTTGTCGACGAAGACGCAGGTCAGCTGGTCGCCAATGGCCTTGTGCAGCAGCGCCGCGACTACCGAAGAGTCCACACCGCCGGACAGGCCGAGCAGCACCTTGGAGTTGCCGACCTGGGCACGCACGGTGGCGATGGCATCGTTGACGATGTTGGACGGGGTCCACAGGGCTTCGCAGCCGCAGATGTCCAGCACGAAGCGGGAGAGGATACGACCGCCCTGCTTGGTGTGGGTCACTTCCGGGTGGAATTGCACGCCGTAGTAACCGCGGGCATCGTCGGCCATGGCGGCGATCGGGCAGCTCGGAGTGCTGGCGAGGATGTGGAAGCCGGCCGGGATCTCGGTGACCTTGTCGCCGTGGCTCATCCACACGTCGAGGCCGAACACGCCGTCTTCGTCAACGTGATCTTCGATGCCGTCCAGCAGGCGGGCCTTGCCGACCACGTCGACGCGGGCGTAGCCGAACTCGCGCAGGTCAGAGCCCAGCACCTTGCCGCCCATCTGCTCAGCCATGGTCTGCATGCCGTAGCAGATGCCGAACAGCGGCACCTTCAGGTCGAACACGGCCTGCGGCGCGCGCGGGCTGTTGGCTTCGTGCACCGACTCCGGGCCACCGGCCAGGATGATGCCACGCGGGGCGAAGGCGCGAACCTCGTCGTCGCTCATGTCGAACGGATGGATCTCGCAGTACACGCCGATCTCGCGGACGCGGCGGGCGATCAGCTGGGTGTACTGGGAGCCGAAGTCGAGGATCAGGATCCGGTGAGCGTGAATGTCTTGGGCCATGGCCATCTCTCGTAGCGAAATTCTCAAACGACACGGGGCTGTATCAACCAGCCCCGTGTCCTGCAACTTTTAAAAATGGCTTTGCCGCGTCGCGAGCGCAGGACAGGCAAGGCGGGAAAACAGGAGAAAGCGGAGTTTGCTGAAGCAAATGAGCATTTCGACTGTTTTTCCAACGCAGCATGTTCAAGCGCAGCAGCGTCAAAGCCATTTTTTAACCTACGCGGTAATTCGGCGCTTCCTTGGTGATCTGCACATCGTGGACGTGGGACTCGGCCATGCCGGCGCCGGTGATGCGCACGAACTGCGGCTTGGTGCGCATGTCCTGGATATCGGCGCTGCCGGTGTAGCCCATGGCAGCGCGCAGGCCACCCATCAGTTGGTGGACGATGGCGGTCAGCTGGCCCTTGTACGGCACGCGGCCTTCGATGCCTTCGGGCACCAGCTTCTCGGCGCCGGCGGAGGCGTCCTGGAAGTAGCGGTCGGAGGAACCGGTGGAGCCGGCCATGGCGCCCAGGGAGCCCATGCCACGGTAGGACTTGTAGGAACGGCCCTGGAACAGCTCGATCTCGCCCGGAGCCTCTTCGGTACCGGCGAACATCGAACCCATCATCACGCAGTAGGCGCCAGCCACCATGGCCTTGGCCAGGTCGCCGGAGAAGCGGATGCCGCCGTCGGCGATCAGCGGAACGCCGGTGCCTTCCAGGGCTGCGGCGACGTTGGCGATGGCGGAGATCTGCGGCACGCCGACACCTGCGACGATGCGGGTGGTGCAGATGGAGCCCGGGCCGATGCCGACTTTCACGGCGTCGGCGCCGGCGTCAGCCAGCGCCTTGGCGGCTTCGCCGGTGGCGATGTTGCCGCCGATGACCTGCACCTGCGGGAAGGTTTCCTTCACCCAGCGCACGCGGTCGATCACGCCTTTGGAGTGGCCGTGGGCGGTGTCGACGACGACCACGTCAACGCCAGCGGCGACCAGGGCGGAAACACGCTCGCCGGTGTCGGCGCCGGTGCCGACGGCTGCGCCGACGCGCAGGCGACCCAGGTCGTCCTTGGAAGCCAGCGGGTAGGTCTTGGCCTTCTCGATGTCACGGAAGGTCACCAGGCCGGTGAGGCGGAACTTCTCGTCCACCACCAGCATCTTCTCGATGCGGTTCTCGTAGAGGGCCGCCTTGATTTCTTCCAGGGCAGTGCCTTCACGGGCGGTGACCAGCTTGTCCTTCGGGGTCATGATCGCGGAAACGCTGTCGCCGACGTTCGGCTTCACGCGCAGGTCGCGGCCGGTGACGATGCCGACCAGCTCACCCTCTTCCACCACCGGGAAGCCGGAGAAGCCGTACTCGCGGGCGATCTGCAGCAGCTCGATGATCTTGGTCGACGGGGTCACGGTGACCGGGTCGCGAACGATGGCAGTCTCGTGCTTCTTGACCTTGCGGACCTCGGCGGCCTGCTGCTCGATGCTCATGTTCTTGTGGATGATGCCGATGCCGCCTTCCTGCGCCATGGCGATGGCCAGGCGGGCTTCGGTCACGGTATCCATCGCGGCGGACACCAGCGGGATGTTCAGTTCGATGCCACGGGTCAGACGAGTCTTGAGACTCACGTCCTTGGGCAGGACTTCCGAATAACCTGGGATCAGGAGGACGTCGTCGAAAGTGAGGGCTTCTTGGCTGATGCGCAGCATGGCGGGGGCTCCCGATCGGGAAAAATGGAAGCGCGGCATTATATCTCAGTCAGGGGGTCCGGCTCAACGCAACCGGACGATCTGAATGAAGCATTCATGGACCTCGTGCGCTGGCCCCTGTCCGCGGGCGCGCTTATCATCCTTCGCCATGCAGAATGATCCCTTCCAACGGCTGGGCCTCGACCGCGAGGTTCTGACCGTCAGCCAGCTCAACCAGCGCGCCCGCCACTTGCTGGAGGACGTGTTCCCACAGGTGTGGGTCGAAGGCGAGATCTCCAACCTCGCCCGTCCCGCGTCCGGCCACCTGTACTTCACCTTGAAGGACAGCAACGCCCAGGTGCGCTGCGCGCTGTTCCGGCAGAACGCCCTGCGCGTACGCCAGGCCCTGCGCGACGGCCTGGCCGTGCGGGTGCGCGGCAAGGTCTCGCTGTTCGAGGGGCGCGGCGACTACCAGTTGATTGCCGATGCGGTCGAACCGGCCGGTGATGGCGCATTGCGCCTGGCCTTCGAGGCCTTGAAGGAAAAGCTCGCCGCCGAAGGTCTGTTCGCCGCCGAACGCAAGCAGCAACTGCCCGCCCATCCCCGGCGCATCGGCATCGTCAGCTCGCCCACTGGCGCGGTGATCCGCGACATCATCAGCGTGTTCCGCCGCCGTGCGCCGCAGGTCGAGCTCACCCTGATCCCTACTGCGGTGCAAGGTCGCGAGGCCATCGGACAGATCGTCCGCGCGCTGAAGCTGGCCGACGCACATGGCTTCGACGCGCTGATCCTGGCCCGTGGCGGCGGCTCGCTGGAGGACCTCTGGTGCTTCAACGAGGAGCCGGTAGCCCGCGCCATCGCCGCCTGCGTGACCCCCATCGTGAGCGCCGTGGGCCATGAGACCGACGTATCCATCAGCGATTTCGTCGCCGACGTGCGCGCGCCCACGCCCTCGGCGGCCGCCGAGCTGCTGGCGCCTCACAGCGGCGACCTGCAGCAGCGCCTGGACGGCCTGCGCCGCCGGCTGATCCTGCGCATCCAGGACCGCCTGACCCGCGAGCGCCTGCGCCTGGAAGGCTGCGCCCGGCGCCTGCGCCACCCCGGCGAACGCCTGCGCCAGCAGTCCCAGCGCCTGGACGACCTGGACATGCGCCTGCGCCGTGCCTTCGAGCGCCAGCTGCACATGCGCCAGGAACGCGTCGCACGGTTGGACACCCGCCTTGCCGCACAGCACCCCGGCCGCACTCTGGCGCTGCTGCGCCAGCGCCTGGAAAACCTCAGCGCCCGCCTGCCCCGCGCCACCAACGCGATCCTGCGTGAGCAGCGACAGCGCCTGGACGGCCTGATGCAGACGCTGCACATCGTCAGTCCGCTGGCGACGCTGGGGCGCGGCTACAGCATCCTCCTGGACGACAAGGGCCAGGCCATCCGCAGCGCCGCGCAGACGAAGAACGGCCAGCGCCTCAAGGCCAAGCTGGGCGACGGCGAACTGGAAGTCCGCGTGGAGGACAACCACCAGGCGCCCGTCACCCTTTCCCTGTTGGATTGATTGCCGATGACCGACCTGCTCGCGCCGATCCTGCCGCAACCCGATCCGGACTGGGCTGAAGCCTTCCGTGTGCCCATCGTCGAGTGCAACCAGCCGTTGCAGGCGCTGGGCATCGCCACCGCCTTCGCGGTGTGGCCGGCGTATCACCGCCTGGGCGTGCCGAACGCGCAGCCGGAGTGCTACGCGCGCACGGGAGTCTTCGATCGCCTGCTGCATGCCGCGAACCTGTTGCCGGACGGCATCCGCCTGGTGATCCTCGATGCCTGGCGGCCCTTCGCGGTGCAGCAACACCTGTACGACACGCTCTACGACATCCTTCATCAGCACGAACCGGACGCCGATCCCCGCGAGCTGACCCGGCGCACCCGCGAATTCGTCGCGCCTCCCAGCACCCGCGCCGAATCGCCCAGTCCGCACCTCACCGGCGGAGCCATCGACCTGACCCTGTGCGACGGCGAAGGCCGCTGGCTGGACATGGGCAGCCTGTTCGACGAGGCCACACCACGCTCCTACACCCGCCATTACGAAGAGATCGCCGCGCCGGACGAAGCCCAGCGGAAAATCCGCGACAACCGCCGAGTGCTGTTCAATGCCATGAGCGCAGCGGGCTTCAGCAACCTGTCCAGCGAGTGGTGGCATTACGATTACGGCGACCAGTTGTGGGCGGCGCATCTGGGCAAGCCGCACGCCATCTATGGGCCGGCGCAGGTCCAGTCACTGGAACAGCTGTGGCGCCAGCAGTTGGAAGGGCTGCGTCGGTAGCGCTGGACTTCCCTTCTCCCCCGCCCTCTCCCTGAAGGGAGAGGGCGCTATCCGTGCCGGCTGACACTGCGGTTTCAGTCGGCACCGAACCAGTCCCCTCTCCCTTCAGGGAGAGGGTTAGGGAGAGGGAAAATCAAGGCACTATCTATCAGAAGAAATCAGTTGCTCCTACGGTCAAGTTCGGCGCCACCTGGCGCTGGCCGTATGGCGACTCACTCCAGCGCGTCATAGGTCCCGCGAATTGCCCGCTGTGCCGAACCATCGCGCTTTCGACAAAATCGCCCCGCCCAGCCGAAAGGCCCGTGTAGACTGCCCGCTTCATCCGCCGTCATGTCCACGGATAGCGCCATGTTCCGATTCTGCTGCCTGCTACTCGCCTCCCTTGTCACCCTCCCCGCCCACGCAGAAGGCTTCATCAGCCGCACGCTGAACAAGCCGGTGCCCGGCGGTGTCGCCGTGGTGCAGCTGGGCCAGGATGCCGCCGTCCCCGCCGCCACCTTCCAGGGCAAACCGGTGCTGGTGGTAAAGGAGGAAGGCCGCGACTGGATCGCCATCGTCGGCATTCCGCTGGCCACCAAGGCCGGCGCCCAGCAGATCGTCGTCAAGCAGGCCGGCGCCAGCCGCAACCTCGGTTTCAGCGTGGGCAGCAAGCACTACAAGGAACAGCGCATCACCCTGAAGAACACCCGCCAGGTGAACCCGCTGCCCGAAGACCTCAAGCGCATCAATCGCGAGCTGGCGGAGCAGACGGCCGCCTACCGCAGCTTCAGCCCCGGCACGCCGAGCAACCTGGTGCTGGACAAGCCGGTCAACGGCCCGCT
Source organism: Pseudomonas nitroreducens TX1 (assembly GCF_000313755.1). Taxonomy (GTDB): domain Bacteria; phylum Pseudomonadota; class Gammaproteobacteria; order Pseudomonadales; family Pseudomonadaceae; genus Pseudomonas; species Pseudomonas nitroreducens_A. The sequence goes on from NZ_AMZB01000138.1 coordinate 162,603, forward strand.
TTCCAGTCCCTTCGGCCTGCGCCGCTTCTTCAACGGCGAGGAGCGCAATCCGCACTCCGGGCTGGACTTCGCCGTGCCCGCCGGCACCCCGATCAAGTCGCCGGCCGCCGGCAAGGTCATCCTGATCGGCAACTACTTCTTCAACGGCAACACCGTGTTCGTCGACCATGGCCAGGGCTTCATCAGCATGTTCTGCCACATGTCGAAGATCGACGTGAAGCTGGGTGAGCAGGTCCCGCGCGGTGGCGTGGTCGGCCGTGTCGGCGCCACCGGTCGCGCCACCGGGCCGCACATGCACTGGAACGTCAGCCTGAACGACGCCCGCGTCGATCCGGCGATCTTCATCGGCGCCTTCAAGCCCTGATGCGGCTTCGTTTCGATGGGCGCAGTGCGCTCTTCACGCTGCTCGGGTTCGTCGTGCTCGTCTGGCTGGCCACGGCCGGGGCGAACCTCGGCTGGATGCGCGGTTTCGGCGGCGACGTGCTGGCGGTGATCTGGCTGTATTGCCTGCTGCGCGCCGCGCTGGATGCGCCGGCGCACTGGCTGGCAGGTGCGGCATTGGCCTGCGGCTTGATCATCGAGCTCGGCCAGTACCTCGCGGCGACCTTCCACTGGCAGATCGGCAGTCGCGCACTGCGCATCGTGCTCGGCGCCACGCCGGATTGGCTCGACGTACTGGCCTACTGCATCGGCTTCGCGCTGATACTTGCGGCGCGTCAGGCGCGCACGGCACTCAGGCCAGCGGGTAGCTGAAGAACAGCGCCATTTCCCCGGGCAGCACTTGCGCCGGGTCATAGAGGTCGGTGGACAGCCCACTCAGGGCGAAGCCACGGGAGCGGTAGAAGCCCACCGCCGGCAGGTTGAGGTTCTGGGTTTCCAACCACAGGTGGCGCGCCTCGGTGCCGCGCGCCCAGTCCAGGCAGCCTTCCAGTAGTTGCGCGCCGACGCCCTGGCCGCGCGCGTCGGCGAGGACGAACAGGTCGTCCAATACCGCGCGGCGATTCCAGATTTCATAGCGGGCGATGGCGAAGCCCAGGCGCTCGCCTTCCTCATCGACGACCACGGCGGTCCAGTCGGCCGCCGTGACATCATCCTTCAAGTCGGCAAAGGGGTAGCGCTTGGTCTGCGTCTCGGCCAGGCGCTCCTCGCGCAGGATGAAACCATCGGCAGCGCTCTCGATACGCAGGATCGAGTCGCTCGAGTAGCTGCCGTCGAAACCCAGCAGCCACTCGCCGTCTTGCGCCCACACCAGCGGGCGCAGGAGCCGATCGCTCATCACTCGTGGTTCATGCCGTGCATGTCGTGGCCCATGTCGGTGCCCTTCGGGGCTTCCTTCTGGACCGCGACCTCGACCTTCACGTCACCGGCCTTCTGGAAGTGCAGCGTCAGCAGAAAGCGCTCACCATCGGCGAGCGGCTTCTTCAGGCCGAACAGCATCAGGTGGTACTGGCCGGGCGCGAAGACGACCTTGCCGCCGGCGGGGATGTCCACGCCTTCGACCTTCTGCATTTTCATCATGCCGTCCTTCTCCACGTGCTGGTGAACCTCGGCGCTGGCGGCGCGCTCGGTGTCGGCGCCGAGCAGGCGGTCTGCCGACTGGCCGTGGTTCTGTACGATGAAGTAAGCGGCGCCGTTCACCGAGTTGGCCGGCAGCAGCAGCGACCAGGGGTGGTCGATGTGCAGGTTGCCGGCCTCGTATTCGTGGGCCATGGCGGCGCCGGAGAAGCCCAGCAGCACAGCGAAAGCGAGCAGGGTTTTACGCATGTTCGAGACTCCAGTTGGCTTGTGATCAGGTCCGCCACAGCGGCGGTCATTCATCGGGCCGCGGGCGCAACGATCGCGCCGCAGCATAGCCTGCCTCGCGGCAGGCGTCAGGTTGGAACCGCTATGCATCAGCCCAGCGCCGGGCTGCGCGGTTTGATCCGCGACAGCACCGCCCAGTCCAGCGCCCAGACCAGCAGCAGCGAGGCACCCACCAGCGGGAAGGCGACGCCGAGGAGGATCATGATCGCCACCCCGCCTTTCCATACCGGCAGCGCATGGGGCATCGGCGGCACGCCGAGGCGCCCCTGCGGGCGACGCTTCCACCAGATCCACAGGCCGCTGACCGCGCTGAGCAGGATCATCAGGCAGACGCCGAGCATGAGCAGCTGGTTGAACAGGCCGAACATCTTGCCTTCGTGCAGCATCACCCCGGATTCGACCCCCTTGGCTACCAGCCCGTAGTCCTTCCAGCGCACGTCGGCGAGTACCTTGCCGGTGTACTGGTCGATGTGCAGGGTGGCGTCATTGCGCGAGTCGTCGGCGAATACCGAGACAGTGAACACACCCTGCTCGCCCTTGGGCAGCGCAACGGCGTAGCCCGGCACCACGCCGGCCTGGTCGGCAGTGTCGACCACCTGCTGCAGGCTGATCTGCGGCATCGCCATGCCGCCGGAGCCATGGGCCATGTGCTCGGCGTGGGCGCCGCCGGACATCGGCATCGGCGTGTTTTCCATGGCCCAGGGAATGGTCTGGCGGTGCGCTTCGTTGAGCGTGCGCGCCTCCAGGTCCGACTTGGGCACCTCGTTCCACATGGGCGCGGGGAAGCGATTCCACACGTCCGCAAAGGACTTGCCCCAGAAGCCGGTCCAGGTCATGCCGGTGAGCAGCATGAACAGCATCAGCAGCGACCCCCAGAAGCCGACGACCACGTGCACCTCACGCCACAGCGCACGGCCACGACGCGACAGGTCCGGCCACAGCAGCACGCGCAGCGAGCGCTGGCGCGGCCACCACAGGTACAGGCCGGAGACCACCAGCACGATGCCCCAGCCGGCGGCCAGTTCGATCAGTCGGTCACCGACGGTGCCGATCATCAGCTCGCCGTGCAGCGCGCGAGCCATGGCCTGCAGGTTGGACTTGGCGTCCTGCACACCGAGCAGCTTGCCGCTGTACGGGTCAACGAAGGCGTTCACCTCTCGCCCATCCAGCTGGGCTACGAACTGCGCACTGCGGTCGGCAGCCGGCGCCGGCAGGTACTGGCTGACCTGCAACCGCGGGCTCTGGTGATGCAGGTGCATCAGTTGCTCGTCGGCGGACAGCCGCACCTCGCCTGGCCTCACCGTCAGCAGGTCGCTGTACATCAGCGGGTCGAGCTGAGGCTTGAACAGATAGATGATCCCGGTGAGCGACAGCAGGATCATGAAGGGCGCGACGAACAGCCCGGCATAGAAGTGCCAGCGCCAGGCCAGGTTGTAGAAATCGAATGTCTTCTTCTGCATTCGTTGATCTCCTCACGCAAGGAGGCCCCCGGCGGGCGGGGGCCGGTATCAGGGTCTGATGGTGCTTCGACGTGAGCCGCGTTGCCGCGTCAAATCACGCCAGGCTAGGCACGGGGCGCAGGAAATGGTCATTCCCTTTTCAAGTCCCGTAACGACGCATGGCGTGATTTGACGCGCAACCCGAAGGGACGAGCCGAGTTTTGCGCAGCGCTGCGTTACTCGTCGTTCATTTGGAATGACCAAACCACTCTCCTCGCGCCTTGCCCTGCGCAAAACTCGGCTCCGTCGCGGCCACGGCGAAGCACCATCAGACCCTGCGCTTAGAACGCGAAGTCCACTTTGGTCCAGAACGTACGGCCCGGCTCGTGGATCGATTCAGGGTCGTTGGCCGGATAGCCGAAGCCGGCGTTGCCCGCCAGGTTCAGGTGTTCGGCGTAGTCCTTGTCGAACAGGTTGTCGACGCCGGTGCTGACCTTGAGGTTCTTGCTCAGCTTGTACGCGCCGTTGAGCGAGAACACCGCGAAGCCGGGGCTTTCGTCGAAGTCGTAGCCGACCACGTTGCCCTGGTTCTCGGCGATCCGGCCCTGGTGCGCAACCACGCGCCAGAGTCCGCCGGCGCTCCAGTCACCTTCCTCGTAGGTCAGGCCGAAACGCGCCTCCAGCGGCGGCATCTGCGGCAGCGCAGTGTCGTCGGTGGTGTTCTTGCCCCAGGCGTAGGCCAGGGTGCCGTCGGCGGTCCAGTTGCTGGTCAGCGCATAGGCCGCACCCAGTTCGCCGCCCATGACGCGGGCATCGACGTTCCGCGCCTGGGACGTGCGGCCCATCATGCCGCCGGGCAGGTAATCGAACAGGATGTAGTCGCGGATCACGCCGACGTAGCCCGACGCCCAGGCCTTGAGCTTCTCGTCCTCGTACTGCGCGCCGAAGTCCAGCTGGGTGGTTTTCTCCGGCTTGATGCTGTCGAAGGCGTTGACCGAGCCGGTCGGACCCTTGTCCGGAGAGAACAGCTCCCAGTAATCGGGGAAGCGCTGCACGTGGCCGAGGCCGACGTAAAGGGTGGTCGGCGTTTCCGCCAGGTCGTGCTCGTAGCGGGCGAAGCCGCTGGGCAGGGTGTCGGCGCGGGTGTCGTCGGCAGTGGGGTTGGGCATCGCCATCATCCCCGAGCCGCTGCTCTGCCGGTAATCCTTGACCGAGGCGCGGTCCAGGCGCGCACCGGTGATCACGCGGTCGCGCTCGGCGGCGTACCAGGTCAGCTCACCAAAGGCCCCGTAGTTGTGGAACACGGCGTCCTTGTCCCACGGCTGCTCGTCATAGGTATTGATGCCCATGCCGCTGCGTTCGCGGTGCTCGTTGGTCTGTGCATCGACGCCGGTGATCAGCTTGAAGTCGTCCCAGCGCCAGGTGGTGGCCAGTCGTCCGCCGAGGGTGCGGCGGTCGACGTTGGAGGCCATGGGCCCGGCCATCATGCCCATGCCCGAGGGCGTGCGCAGGCTGTAGTTGTCCATCACGTGGTCGGCGTAGTTGTAGTAGACCTGCGCCTCCAGCTTGTCGAGCACCTCGCCGAGGTTGGACTTCTCGAAGCGCAGGCCCAGGCTTTCGCGCTTGAACTGCGAGCCGTCCATGCCGCGCCCGGCATAGCGCGCCTCGCCGTCGCCCTTGCCGGCAGTGAGCTCGACCAGGGTGTCGGCGTCCGGCGTCCAGCCCACCGCCACGTCGCCGTTCCACTTGTTCCAGCGCGAGGGCACGGTGTTGCCGCTGCCGTCTTGGTAGTCGTCGGACTGCGATTTGTTGCCGGTGACGCGCACGTAGCCCAGCGGCCCGCCAGCGGCGGCGTCCAGCACGCGGTCGAAGCGACCGTTGGAGCCGGCGGTGAGGCTGCCGTTGACGCGCATGCCCAGCTCGCCGAAGCGCTCCGGCTCGCGGTCGAAACGGATGGTCCCGGCCGAGGCACCGGGGCCCCAGATCACGGTCTCCGGGCCCTTGACCACGGTGAGCTTGTCGAAGGTTTCCGGCGAGATATAGGAAGTCGGCGCGTCCATCCGCGCCGGGCAGGCGCCGAGCATGGTGGTGCCGTTGGTGTGGATGTTCAGGCGAGAGCCGAACATCCCGCGCAGCACTGGATCGCCGTTGGTGCCGCCGTTACGGATGGCGGAGAAGCCGGGAATGGTCTTGAGGTAGTCGGCGCCGTCGCTGGCAGGGATCGGCTGGCGTGGCTGCCTGGGGTCGGTGACCACGGTCAGCGGCGAACTCTGCGCCACGGCGGTGATGACGCTGGGGGCCAGTTCGGCAACCGACGCGTTAGGAGCGTGCGCCGAGTGATCGTCTTCCTCGGCCAGCACCGGGACGGCAGTGAAACCGCCAAGGGCGGTCAGCGCGCACAGGGCGCGCAGGCCGGCGGCACTCTGCCGACGGCGCATAGGGATACGGGACATTCCATGAATTCCATGATCGGTGATGACGCCCCGCTCCGCGCGTACTCACACGGCGCGCAGGCCAATGCAGGCCTTAGCGCCGGGGTCGGGGAGTCGGGATTGCAGGTCAGCCGATCAGGATCGGAGGTGCGCGGGAGCGGGCGCCGGGGAAGACCGGCGAGGCGGGAATGCGGGATGCAACGAAAAGGGCGACAGGCGTGCCGAGGGCGGACAGGCCGTGATCGAGGACGACCGGCGGCGGTGTCAGCGGTGGACTGTGGATAAGCAGGCTGCAGTAGCCGCACTTCTCCATGAAGGCATCGGCGGTGAGCGGCTGCTCGCCGTGGGAAACAGGGGTCGCATGATGGCCCGCGGCGCGCTGGCCGTCGGAGCAGGCCATGTCGTCCATGCCGGCCATGTCGTGGGACATGGCCTTGCCGTGCCCCATGGCGGTGCCACGCTCCATCGGCATGACGTGATCCATGGGCATGGCGTGATCCATCGGCATCGACTGGGAAACCAGCGGGCCGACATAGATCATCAGCATGGCGAACAACGCCAGCCAGGTGCCTACGCCTTGTCGAGTACGACGGATCACGAAATGTCCTTGCGGATGGAAGGTCCCCGCCTGAAGCGGGTGCGCAATGATCGCATGGAGTGATAAAGCTCCGCTGCGGCACGAAGACGCAGAATCAGTTAAGCACAGCGATAAGCTTCAGGAAAAATTGCTGAAACACTCTTTTTTTGACAATAAATTTTCCAGAAACTCAACAGAACGACTATTTCTACCAATTTTCCCCAAATGCTTGCCATTGATCTCCCAGGCCTTTAGCTTGGCACTCATGAAAACCGCACACACCCTCATCCTGCTTCGCCAACACGCCTGCCTGCGCCTGGTCAGCCCGCGACTGCGTAGCTGAGCCCCCTTCCCCGGTTTCGCCTCATTCAGTTTTTTATGCGCAGGCCCGCAGGCCGCAGAGAACAAGGATTTCGCTCATGAGCATGTTGAAAGACCCGTCGAAGAAATACCGCGCCTTCACCCAGATCACCCTGCCCGACCGTACCTGGCCGGACAAGATCATCGACAAGGCGCCGATCTGGCTGTCCACCGACCTGCGCGACGGCAACCAGTCACTGATCGAGCCGATGGACGCCGAGAAGAAGATGCGCTTCTTCAAGTGCCTGGTTCAGGTCGGCCTGAAGGAAATCGAAGTGGGCTTCCCGTCCGCCTCGCAGACCGACTTCGACTTCGTTCGCGAGCTGATCGAGGGCGGCCACATTCCCGACGACGTCACCATCCAGGTACTGACCCAGGCCCGCGACGACCTCATCGAGCGAACCTTCGAGTCCCTCAAAGGCGCGAAGAAGGCCATCGTCCACTACTACAACGCCTGCGCCCCGAGCTTCCGCAAGATCGTCTTCAACCAGGACAAGGCTGGCGTGAAAGCCATCGCCGTGGCCGCCGGCCAGACCATCAAGCGCCTGGCTGCCGCCGCGCCGGAAACCCAGTGGGGCTTCGAGTACTCGCCCGAAGTGTTCAGCTCCACCGAGACCGACTTCGCCGTCGAGGTGTGCAACGCGGTGATCGACGTGTTCCAGCCGACCCCGGCGAACCGCCTGATCCTCAACCTGCCCGCCACCGTCGAGTGCGCCACCCCGAACAACTACGCCGACCAGATCGAGTGGTTCGGCCGCCAGATCAACAAGCGCGACAGCGTGCTGATCAGCCTGCACACCCACAACGACCGTGGCACCGGCGTCGCCGCGTCGGAACTGGCCCTGATGGCCGGCGCCGACCGCGTCGAAGGCTGCCTGTTCGGCAATGGCGAGCGCACCGGCAACCTGTGCCTGGTGACCATGGCGCTGAACATGTACACCCAGGGCATCGATCCTGAGCTGGACTTCTCCGACATCGACGCCGTGCGCAAGGTGGTGGAAGAGTGCAACCAGATTCCGGTGCACCCGCGTCACCCGTACGTCGGCGACCTGGTCCACACCGCATTCTCCGGCTCCCACCAGGACGCCATCCGCAAGGGCTTCGCCCAGCAGAAGGAAGACGCCGTGTGGGAAGTGCCGTACCTGCCGATCGACCCGGCGGACATCGGCCGCAGCTACGAGGCCGTGATCCGTGTGAACAGCCAGTCCGGCAAGGGCGGCATCACCTTCCTGCTCGAGCAGGAATACGGCATCAGCCTGCCGCGCCGCATGCAGATCGAGTTCAGCCAGGTGGTGCAGAACGAGACCGACCGCCTCGGCCTGGAGATGACCGCCGAGCAGATCTACACCCTGCTGCAGACCGAGTACCTGCAGGCCGTTTCCCCGTTCGGCCTGAAGAACTATCGCCTGCAGGAAGAGAACGGCGTCTGCGCCATCGACATCGACGTGACCCACAAGGGCGAGCAGCACCGCTGGCACGGCAAGGGCAAGGGCACCCTGGAAGCCCTGGTCGCCTCGCTGCCGGTAGACGTCGAGATCATGGACTACAACGAGCACGCCATCGGCGCCGGCACCAATGCCCGCGCGGCCGCCTATATCGAACTGCGTGTCGAGGGTGGTCGTTCGCTGCATGGCATCGGCATCGATGAAAACATCACCACCGCGAGCTTCCGTGCGCTGTTCAGTGCGCTGAACCGTGCGGTGACGCTGGGCCACGCGAAAGCCGCATAAGCCTGGTAACCTGAAGTCCCTTTGCCCCGGACGCCTCGTGCGTCCGGGGCCGTTTTCGAAGGAGCGAAAACATGACCGCACCGCAGGACAATCCCTTCCAGACGCCCGCTGCGCCACTGCAGGACAACTCCAGCGCCGCTCCCGGCGAGCCACTCTTTCGCCTGGCCGCTGCCGGCATCGCCACCTTCTTCGGCACGCCCATCGCCGGAAGCTGGGTGATCGCGCAGAACCTCAAGCGCCTGAACCGCCCTCAGGAAGTGCAAAAAGCCTGGTTGGTCGGCATCGGTATCACCGTGCTGATCTTCATCCTTTCCTGGTTCCTGCCGGACAATTTCCCCGCCGCGCCGATCAACATTGCCGCAGTCTTTGCCATGCACCAGTACGCCAAGCAGAACACCGCCGATGCGCTCGATCGGCACGCCGCGGCCGGGGGCAGCTACCTCTCCAACTGGCGCGCCTTCGGTGTCAGCCTGCTGTTCCTGATCGTCATCATGGCAGTGGTCTTCGGCGCTGCCTTCGTCCTGGCCCTGACCGGCAACGCCTGAAACCCTGGCGCGCCCTCCGCCTAAAGATTCCCCCTATTCCCCTAGGGGGAAGTCTCCGCAATGCTGGTACTCGCCCCGATTACCGCTGCCTCTTCCCTTCCCTAGTCTTGCCTGCACTGCCGTGAAAGCGGCAGCCAAACCAAAAACCGTGTCACGCAATCAGACACTTTCGGCCGCCCCTGCCTTGCGTACAGAGGCGCCCGGTTACCTACAACAACAACGAGCTCGACGTGCTTGGCCATCTGCCTTCACCCGCTTCAGGAGCCAGTAACCGTGAACCCGCAATCCCCACACCCGCAATCCGTCCGTAATTCGCGTTATTCCTGGTACGTCGTCGTGCTGTGCATGGTGGCCTACATCTTTTCCTTCGTAGACCGGCAGATCCTTTCGCTGATGATCGAGCCGATCAAGGCCGACCTGCAGATCACCGATACCCAGTTCAGCCTGCTCAGCGGGCTGGCGTTCTCGCTGTTCTACGCCTTCATGGGGCTGCCCATCGCCTATCTCGCCGACCGATCCTCGCGGGTGAAGATCATCGCCATCGGCGTGGCCTTCTGGAGCATCGCCACCGCCGCGTGCGGGCTGTCGAAGAACTTCCTGCAGATGTTCCTCGCGCGCATGAGCGTGGGCGTCGGCGAGGCCGCGCTGACGCCGGCAACCTACTCGATGCTCGCCGACCTGTTCCCCAAGGAGAAACTCGGCCGCGCGCTTGGGCTGTACTCCATGGGAGCCTTCCTCGGCGGCGGCCTGGCATTCCTGGTCGGTGGCTACGTGATCGAGGCCCTGCGCGACGTGCCGGCCATCGACCTGGGCTGGCTGGGTCAGTTGCGTTCCTGGCAGATCGCATTCTTCATCGTCGGCTTGCCCGGCGTGCTGGTGGCGCTGCTGATTGCGCTGACCATCCGTGATCCGGCGCGCAAGGTGGCGAACCCGGAGCACAAGGCGACCATCGGCGAGGGCCTGCGCTTCCTGCGCCGCCACCGTGCAACCTTCACCTGCCACTACCTGGGCTTCTCGTTCTTCGCCATGTGCCAGTACGCGCTGATGGGCTGGGCGCCGGCCATGTACATCCGCCAGTACGGCCTGACGCCGCTGGAGGTGGGTTACATCCTCGGCAGCATCCTGCTGGTGCTCAACACTGCCGGCGTGTTCTGCGCCGGCTGGCTGGTGGACGTGTTGCAGAAGCGCGGGCGCAGCGACGCGGCGATGATCAGCGGCATGCTCGGCGTCGCCTGCACCATTCCCTTCGTCATCGGTGCGGTGACCGCCGGCAGCCTGCAACTCTCCGTGCTGATGATGGGCCCGGCGATGTTCTTCTGCGCCTTCTGCATCTCCACCTCGGCGGCCGCGATGCAGGTGCTCACGCCCAACCGCCTGCGGGCGCAGGTGTCGGCGCTGTTCCTGCTGGTCTCCAACCTGATCGGCCTGGGCGTCGGCACCACGCTGGTGGCGCTGCTCACCGACCAGCACTTCAAGGACCCGAAGGCGGTCGGTTCCTCCATCGGCATCATCGTCACCCTCGCCGGGTTGCTCTGCCTGTGGCTGCTGGGAAGCGGGCGCAAGCACTTCCGCCGCAGCCTGGGCCAGGAGCAGACGACCCCGCCTGCCGCACCACCGCTGGATAGCGCCGCCGTCGCGAACTGATCGCGCCCGCCCGACAAGACGCAAGTCCGTTCGCCGACATTGAGCCCCGCGCCCGGCGAACAGTGCCCAGGAGATGACGATGTTCCGTAATCGCTTTGCCGGTGTGCTGCTGTGCAGCGCGCTGATGCCCCTCTGCGCCCAGGCCGACCTGATCGACGACAGCCGCCTGGACACCACCCTGCGCAACTTCTACATGCTGCGCGACTACCGCCAGGACAACGCCCCGCAATCCCAGGCCGGCAGTTGGTCCCAGGCGGTGCTCGCTCGGTTCAGCTCCGGCTTCACCGAAGGCACCATCGGTGTCGGTGTGGATTTCACCGGTTTCTACGCCCTGAAGCTCGACGGCGGCGCTGGCACCAGCAACGACAGCAACCTGCCCTATGACCGCTCGACCGGCGAGCCGGTGGACGACTTCAGCCGTGGTGGCGCCACGCTCAAGCTGCGCTATTCGAAGACCACGCTGAAGGTCGGTCTGCTGGAGCCGCGTCTGCCAGTGATCTTCCAGGACGATGTGCGCGTACTGCCGCAGACCTTTCAGGGCGTGATGCTGGAGTCGAAGGAGTCGGAGCGCTTCAAGTTCACTGCGGCCCAGTTGTGGAACACCAGCACCCGCGCCTCCAGCGATCGCGAGTCGTTCTACCTCGCCACTCGAACCGCCAGCCAGGACAGCAACAAGCTGAACCTGGGCGGCGTCGACGCGCAGTGGACGCCGGGGCTGTCCAGCAGCTACTACTTCGCCCAACTCGAGGACATCTATGACCAACACTATGTGGGAGCCAACTTCAAACAGCCGGTCGGGGAGAACACCGCGCTGCTCGGCACCCTGAGTTATTTCCACAACGAGGAATCCGGGCAGGCGTTGTCCGGTCGTATCGACAACCGCGCCTACGGGGCGCGGCTGGGCGTGAAGCACGGCGGCCACACGCTGTCGGCCACCTACCAGCGCATGCTGGGCGAGGACATGTTCCCCATGCTGCTGGGCAATACGCCGCAGCCCTACCTGGTCAACTGGGTCACCAACGGCGGGTTCTTCTGGGCACAGGAGCGCTCCTACCAGCTGCGCTACGACTACGACTTCGCCCGCCTCGGCCTGCCGGGCCTGACCCTGATGACGCGCTACACCAAGGGCACCGACATCGCGCGACCGGGCAAGAGCGATGGCCACGAGTACGAGCGCGATACGGATGTCGGCTACACCCTCCAGAGCGGGCCGCTGAAGGCGCTGTCGTTCCTCCTGCGGACCTCCACGGTGCGCAGCAGCTACGCCAGCGACTATGACGAGGTGCGCTTCATCACCTGCTATCCGCTGGCGTTCTGACCCATGAAAAAGGCCCTCGCGGGGCCTTTTGCAGTTACTCGTCGTCGCCGCTGGCGGCGACTGCACCCAGGCAGCAGAGTCGGTGCTGCTGGTCGCCAGACTGCAACAGCCAGGTCTCGTCTTCGGCCTGGTAGCTGGCCTCCATCACCTGGTTGTAGCTGAAGCGCCATTCGCGGCGATCACGGCCGTCGATGGACTCGATCTGCAGCACTACGTCTTCGCTGGCGAAAGGCTGGTCGGCGTGGGCGGCGGCGTCGGCCTGGTCCAGCAATGCCTCGTTGAGCTCGAACTGCCAGGCGTGCAGACCGTCGATCAAAAGCATGTCGGCGGTTTCCAGCTGGTCCAGCAGGTAGGGAGTCGTGGTCATGGCGGGCACTCGGCAATAGGGCTGGCCGCCATGATAGACCAGCTGGCGCGCCACTGCCGGTCATTCCGCCCGGCGACCGCAGGGACGGCGTCTACACTGAGCTTTTCCGCACAGCCCCAGGAGCCAAAGCAGATGCGTACTCGCGAACTCGGCCAGTCCGGCCTGAAGATTCCCGCGCTGGTATTCGGCGGCAACGTGTTCGGCTGGGCCGCCGACGAGGCGACCTCGTTCCGCCTGCTGGACGCACTGGTCGACGCCGGGCTCAACTGCATCGACACCGCCGACGTTTACTCACGCTGGGTCCCCGGCCATGAAGGCGGCGAATCAGAAATCCTCATCGGCAAATGGTTGAAGAAGACTGGCAAGCGCAACCAGGTGATCATCGCCACCAAGGTCGGCATGGACATGGGCAACGGCCACAAGGGGCTGTCGGCGGTGTATATCGAGCAAGCGCTGGCGCGCTCGCTCAAGCGTCTGCAAACCGACTGCATCGACCTCTACCAATCGCACTGCGACGACCCGCATACCTCCATGGAAGAGACCATGGGGGCCTTCGCCGAAGCCGTGGAAACCGGCAAGGTGCGGGTGATTGGCGCGTCGAACCTGGAGGCCAGGCGCCTGCGCGAAGCACGTGAAGTGTGCGAGCGCCTGAAACTGCCGAACTACCAGAGCCTGCAGCCCAACTACAACCTCTACGACCGCGCCAACTACGAGACCAATCTGGAGCCGACGGTGCAGCAACTGGGGCTGGGCGTCATCAGCTTCTATTCGCTGGCGGCAGGCTTCCTCACCGGCAAGTACCGCAGCGAGACGGACCTGGGCAAGAGCAGCGTGCGCGGCTACAAGGTGAAGAACTTCATGAACGAGCGCGGCTTCGCCATTATCGATGCGCTGGAGGAAGTGGCTGGCGATCTCAACGCGACGCCGACGCAGGTCGCCCTGGCCTGGCTGATGGCCCGCCCGAGCATCACCGCACCGATTGCCAGTGCGTCGAAGCTGGAGCAGTTGCCGGACCTGATCGCGGCGGTCGACCTGAAGCTCGGTGACGAGGCGATCCAGCGGTTGAATACCGCCAGCGCGTATTGAAGGACGGGGCGACCTGTAGGAGCGAGCTTGCTCGCGAACACTTCAACGCTTGAGATGGGTGGTTCGCGAGCAAGCTCGCTCCTACAAAAGCATCAGGCTTTCGAAGGAGCGGACTTCGTCCGCGATTGCCATCCGGTCAACGTCGGATCTCGAACTCGTCCGCATCGAGATAGGCCGGGAAACGTTCGCGGTAGGCCGCCAGCTCCGCCGCGCCCAGGGTGATCTGGAACACCCCGTCGGCATTGCCGGCCGCCAGCAGGCTGTCACCCTGGAAGTCGAGCACCTGGCTGTCGCCGGAATAGGCGTGGCCCTTGCCGTCTTCACCGACGCGGTTGACCGCCGCGACATAACAGAGGTTTTCGATGGCCCTTGCCGGCAGCAGGCGGTTCCAGTGCTGGCGGCGCGCGGCCGGCCAGTTGGCGGTGTAGAGCAACAGGTCGGTGCCCTGGGCATCGCGGCTCCACACCGGGAAGCGCAGGTCGTAACAGACCAGCGGGCGGATTCGCCAGCCTTTCCACTCGAGCAGCACCTGCTGCTCGCCCGCCGTGTAATGCTGGTGCTCGCCAGCCATGCGGAACAGATGGCGCTTGTCATAGTGCTGCACTTCGCCATCCGGGCGCGCCCAGAGCAGGCGGTTGCGATGGCTACCGTCGGCAGCGCGGATGATCACGCTGCCGCAGACCACGGCGTCGAGCCTCGACGCCTGCGCACGCAGCCAGGCATAGGTCGCGCCCTCCTCCGCTTCGGCCAGCGTCTCGGAGTCCATGGAGAAACCGGTGGTGAACATCTCCGGCAGGATCACCACGTCCGCGCCGCGGGCACTCTCCAGCAGCGCCTCGAAGCGTTCGCGGTTGGCCTTCGCGTCGTGCCAGACCAGGGTGGTCTGCACCAGCGCAAGCTTGAGGTCGGGAAGTTGGCTCAGATCGCGCATAGGCGTTCCGCTGCCTGGCGCAGCGTCTCCTCTTTCTTGGCAAAGCAGAAGCGCACCAGGCGCATGTCCGCCGGGGCCTGCTGGTAGAACACCGAGACCGGGATCGCGGCCACGCCGTGCTCGGTGGTCAGCCATTCGGACATGGCGACGTCATTGAGGTCAGGGCGGATCGCCGAGTAATCGACCACCTGGAAGTAGGTGCCGGCGGCACGCTGGAAGGTGAAGCGCGAGCCTTCCAGCAGGTCGCAGAACAGGTCGCGCTTGGCCTGGTAGAAGCCTGGCAACTCGCGCAGGTGCTCGGGGTGCGCGGCCATGAAGTCGGCCAGCGCCCACTGCAGCGGGGTCACGCCGCAGAAGTTCACGTACTGGTGAATCTTGCGCATCTCCGCCGACAACGCCGGCGGCGCCACCACGTAGCCGGTCTTCCAGCCGGTGACGTGGTAGGTCTTGCCGAAGGAACTGATGACGAAGGCGCGCGGATACAACTCGTCATGGGCCAGCACACTGGCGTGTTGTACGCCGTCGTAGATCAGGTGCTCGTAAACCTCGTCGCTGATCAGGTAGATTTCGCGATCGCGGATCAGTTCGGCCAGGCGATCCAGGTCGGCACGGTCGATCAGCGCACCGCTGGGGTTGTGCGGGCTATTGAGGAAGATCAGGCGCGTGCGCGGGGTGATGGCATCTGCCAGACGTTGCCAGTCGATGCGGAAGTCCGGCTGGCTCAGCGCAACGTGTACGCAACGGCCACCGGCCAGTTCCACCGAAGGCTCATAGCTGTCGTAGCAGGGGTCGAGAACGATGGCTTCGTCGCCAGTACGGATCAGCGCCTGCACCGCGCAGAAAATACCTTCGGTCGCCCCGGGAACGATGGTCACCTCGGCGTCGGCGCTGACCGTGCGGCCATAGAAGCTGGCGACCTTGGCCGCGACCTGTTCGCGCAGAGCCGGCAGACCGGTCATCGGGCTGTACTGGTTGTGCCCGGCCATGACGTGGCGGGCGACCGCTTCGAGCAGCGGCGCGGGAGCCGGAAAGTCCGGGAAGCCCTGGGAAAGATTCAGCGCGGCGCTTTGCGCGGCGAGCTGGGACATGCGGGTGAAGATGGTGGTGCCGACATTCGGCAGTTTGCTGGTAAGCATGGCGTGACTACAGGCTGCAGGCAATGAGAGGGAAGTCCCTACTCTATCGCCTGCGGCTTGCGGTCTAAAGCCTGACAGACGTTATTTACGTTTGTCCTTCTTCTTCTTCTCCGCCTTCTTGTGGTGCGACATCAGGCGGCGCTTCTTGTTGACCTGGCGATCGGTGAGCTGGGTCTTCTTGCCCTCGAATGGGTTGTCACCGCCCTTGTACTCGATGCGGATCGGCGTACCGACCAGCTTCAGCACGCGGCGGAAGGTCTTCTCCAGGTAACGGGTATAGGCCTTGGGCACCGCATCCACCTGGTTGCCGTGGATAACGATCAGCGGCGGGTTGGCGCCGCCCAGGTGCGCATAGCGCAGCTTGATGCGGCGGCCGTTGACCATCGGCGGCTGGTGGACCTGGATGGCGTCCTCGAGGATCTGCGTGAGCTTGCTGGTGGGCCAGCGCGTCACGGCGGAACGGAAGGAGTCCTGCACCGACTTGTACAGGTGGCCAACGCCAGTGCCGTGCAGCGCGGAGATGAAGTGGATATCGGCGAAGTCGGCGAACATCAGCCGGCGCTCGAGTTCGGTCTTCACGTACTCGCGCTCGGCCGACTCCATACCGTCCCACTTGTTCAGCGCGATGACCAGCGCACGGCCGGTCTCCAGCACGAAACCGAGCAGGTTGAGGTCGTGTTCGACCACGCCTTCGCGGGCGTCCATGACGAAGATGACCACGTTGGCGTCCTGGATCGCCTGCAGGGTCTTCACCACGGAGAACTTTTCCACCGCTTCGAAGATCTTGCCGCGACGGCGCACGCCGGCGGTGTCGATCAGGGTGTACTTCTCTTCGTTGCGCTCGAAGGGGATGTAGATGCTGTCGCGGGTGGTGCCGGCCTGGTCGTAGACGATCACGCGCTCTTCACCGAGCATGCGGTTGACCAGGGTGGACTTGCCGACGTTGGGGCGACCGATGATGGCGATCTTGATGCCATCCTTCTCGCTCGGGCCGGGGATGCGCTTGGCTTCCTCGCCCTCGGCGACTTCTTCCAGTTCGCCGGGCAGGTCGTTGTCCTCCGGTGCCTCGGGCTCCGGAGCGAACATCTCGCCCAGGGCTTCCTGCAGCATCTGGGTGATGCCACGGCCGTGGGCGGCGGCGATCGGGATCGCGTGGCCCAGGGCCAGGGGGCTGAACTCGGCGCGGGCGATATCCGGGTCGACGGTGTCGACCTTGTTCGCCACCAGGTAGGTGCGCTTGTTCTTCTTGCGAAGGTGGTCGGCGATCATCTCGTCGGCGGCGGTGAGGCCAGCGCGGGAATCGACCATGAACAGGACGGCATCGGCCTCTTCGATGGCCTGCAGCGACTGCTCGGCCATCTTGGCGTCGATACCCTCTTCGTCACCGGAGATACCACCGGTATCGATAACGATGAATTTCTTGCCCTGCCACTTGGCCTCGCCGTACTGGCGGTCGCGGGTCAGACCTGCGTACTCGGCGACGATGGCGTCACGGGTGCGGGTCAGGCGGTTGAACAGGGTGGACTTGCCGACGTTCGGGCGGCCCACCAGGGCTATTACGGGAACCATGCGGCTCTCCAGGAAATTTCAGATTTTCAGAAAACACGACGGCCGCTGCCGTTTTTCACGGCAGCGGCCGGCAGTAACACTCAGCTTAGCGAATCGTGTAGGCGACCAGCTTGCCGCTGTTGCCGAACACGTACATCCAGCTGCCAACTACCAGCGGGCGAACCCGCACGCCGTCACCGTCGACCTTCTCGCGGCCAACGAAACGACCGTCCACCTGGCTCAGCAGGTGCACGTAACCTTCCAGGTCACCGACAACCACGTTGCTCGACAGCACGGCCGGAGCAGACAGCTGGCGGCGAGCCAGGGCGTCGTTGCTCCACAGCGAGGACGAACCACGGGAATCGAGGCTTTCCACAGTGCCGCTGGACTGGCTGATGAACACGCTGCCAGTACCTTCGGCGACGCCGACGTAGCTGGAAGCTTCACGCTGCCAAAGCACACGACCAGTACTTACATCCAGCGCCGCAGCACGGCCCTGATAGCTGGCGACATAGAGAACGTTGTCGACCAGCAACAGGCCGCCATCGATATCGACGACGCGGTCGAGCTCGGAACGGCCTTGCGAAATCGCAACGCGCGCTTCCCAGACCGGCAGGCCACGCTCGACGTCCACGGCAACGACCTTGCCGCTGGCCAGGCCGGCCAGGGCCAGGCGGCCCGCGATCAGCGGAGCGCCAGTACCGCGCAGAGTCAGTACCGGTACGGTGCCTTCGTAGATCCAGCGCTGGTTGCCGGTGGAAGCATCGAAACCGATCAGCTTGTCGTCCTGGGTCTGCACCACCACCACGTCACCGTTGGTGGCCGGGGCGGCCAGTACTTCGCTGGTGACCTTGGCGCGCCACTTCTGTTCGCCGGAACCTGCGTCCAGGGCGATCACGTCGCCACGCAGGGTGCCCAACAGGACCATGCCGCTGCCCACGCCGACGGCGCCGGAGATCGGCAGGTCGAGGTCTTTCTTCCACAGCACTTCGCCGGTTTCGCGCTGCATGGCCATGACGCGGCCTTCGGCGGACGCGGCATAGATGGTCTGGCCATCCACGGCGGGCTCGAGCAGGTTGTACAGGTCGCCCTGGCCATCACCCACGGAACGGCTCCACTGTTTCTCCAGGCGGACCTCTTCCTTGAAATCGGTCAGCTCGGCTGGCGGCAGTTCTTTCTTGCTATTGCTGCTGCAACCCACAGCCATCAAAGTCAGTGCCAGCAGTGCAACGTGTTTCCAACGCAACATCTCAGGCGTCTCCCTTGGCCAGGTCGTCGAGTTTCATCTGCAGGGCGCCGACGGCGGCGTCTTCGGGCAGGGCAGCCTTGGCCTTTTCGTAGGCGACACGGGCGTCGTCATTACGCTTGAGCTGCAGCAGCAGGTCGCCACGCAGTTCTTCGCGGGTGGCGACGTAGGCCTTGTCGACATTGCCGTCGAGCAGCTTGAGGCCGTCTTCGGCCTTGCCCTGGGCAGCCAGGACACGGGCCAGACGCTGACGGGCCAGCTCGCCAAGCGTGGCGTCCACCGGCTTGTCGACGATGGCCTTGAGCTCCAGAGCGGCATCATCCAGCTTGCCGCTGTCCACCGCTACCTTGGCGACGAACAGGCGGCCGTACTGGGCGTACGGAGTGCCGGCGTAGTCGGTGGTCAGCTTGTTGGCCAGCTCGGCGACCTTGGCGGTGTCGGGCTTGCCGGTGGGGTTCAGCGCAGTTTCCAGCAGGTTCTGGTAAATGATGGAAGCGCCCTGGGACTGATTGGTCTGGTACTTCTTCCAGGCCTGCCAGCCGAACACCACGATCAGCGCCAGCGCGGCACCAGTCAGCAGGGGCATGCCGTTGCGCTGCCACCAGTCCTTGATGTCAGCCAGCTGTTCTTCTTCGGTACGGTTACTCACCCCAATACTCCTATCCGCTCGATTCAGGCCTGCTTGAGGCAGGCAGCCAGGTGCTCGGGCAGAGCATCCCAGGCGATATTCTGTTGTTCGCCCTCGCCACGCAGGGGCTTGAAACCTACCACGCGGTTGGCCAGTTCGTCGTCACCCAGAATCATTGCGAACTGTGCGCCGCTCTTGTCGGCCTTCTTGAACTGGCTCTTGAAGCTGCCGGCGCCGGCGTTGACCAGCAGACGCAGGTCGGGAATGGCCTCACGCAGCTTTTCAGCCAGGGTCAGCGCAGCCAGCTCAGCCGGCTCCCCGAAGGCGCAGACATAGAGGTCAGCCGGGCGATTGAGCTCGGCGGGCACCACGCCCAGGGTTTCCAGCAGCAGCACCAGACGCTCGACGCCCATGGCGAAGCCCACGCCCGGAGTCGGCTTGCCGCCGAACTGGCTGACCAGGCCGTCGTAGCGGCCCCCGCCGCAGACGGTGCCCTGGGCGCCGAGCTTGTCGGTGACCCATTCGAAAGCGGTGCGGCAGTAATAGTCCAGGCCGCGCACCAGCTTCTGGTTGATTTCATAGCGCAGGCCGACCGCATCCAGGCGGGCCTTGAGGCCCTCGAAGTGGGCGATCGATTCCTCGTCCAGGTAGTCGTGCAGGCTCGGCGCGCCGACCAGCAGGGCCTGGGTGCTCTCGACCTTGCTGTCGAGGATGCGCAGCGGATTGGTGGTCATGCGGCGCTGGCTGTCTTCGTCCAACTGCTCGAAGCGTTCCTGCAGGTAGGCCACCAAGTCATCGCGATAGCGTGCACGCGCTTCGCTGGAACCCAGGGTGTTCAGCTGCAGGGTCACGGCGTCGGCCATGCCCAGCTTCTGCCACAGGCGCCAGGTGAGGATGATCAGCTCGGCATCGATGTCCGGGCCGGGCAGGTTGAAGACTTCCACGCCGATCTGGTGGAACTGGCGATAGCGGCCCTTCTGCGGCTTTTCGTAGCGGAACATCGGGCCGGTGTACCACAGCTTCTGTACCTGGCCGCCGCCCGACAGGCCATGCTCCAGCACAGCGCGCACGCAGCCCGCGGTGCCTTCCGGACGCATGGTCAGGGATTCGCCGTTGCGGTCGAGGAAGGTGTACATCTCCTTGTCGACCACGTCGGTGCCTTCGCCGATGCCGCGGGCGAAGAGCTCGGTGAATTCGAGGATCGGCAGACGGATCTCGCTGTAGCCGTAGCTGTCCAGCAGGCCGGCGAAGGTGCGCTCCAGGTAGCGCCAGGCCGGGGTCTGGTCCGGCAGGATGTCGTTCATGCCACGGATGGCTTGCAGGGACTTGCTCACTTAGGATCCTTGTTGCGGTCAGCCGCGCACGATCAATGCGGCGTCGGCCTCGGCCTTCTCGGCCGCTTTTTCGCGGATCAGCCGTTCCAGCTCATCCACCAGGTTATCGTTCTGCAGCTTCTGCGCCGGCTTGCCGTCGATGTAGATCAGGTTGCTCGGCGTGCCGCCGGTGAGGCCGATGTGGGCCTCCTTGGCTTCGCCGGGGCCGTTGACCACGCAGCCGATCACGGCGACATCCAGCGGCACCAGCAGGTCCTCCAGGCGGCCTTCCAGCTCGTTCATGGTCTTCACCACATCGAAGTTCTGCCGCGAGCAGCTCGGGCAGGCGATGAAGTTGATGCCACGGGAGCGCAGGCGCAGCGACTTGAGGATGTCGAAGCCGACCTTGATCTCTTCCACCGGGTCAGCGGCGAGCGAGATGCGGATGGTGTCGCCAATCCCCTCGGCGAGCAGCATGCCCAGGCCGACCGCTGACTTCACGGTACCCGAACGCAGGCCACCGGCTTCGGTGATGCCCAGGTGCAGGGGTTGTTCGATTTGCTTGGCCAGCAGGCGGTAGGCAGCGACAGCCATGAACACGTCGGAGGCTTTCACGCTGACCTTGAAGTTCTGGAAGTCCAGGCGGTCGAGGTGATCGACGTGGCGCATGGCCGACTCCAGCAGTGCCTCAGGGGTTGGCTCGCCGTACTTCTTCTGCAGGTCCTTCTCCAGGGAACCGGCGTTGACGCCGATGCGGATCGGGATGTTGCGCTCGCGAGCGGCATCCACCACGGCCTTCACCCGGTCTTCGCGACCAATGTTGCCCGGGTTGATGCGCAGGCAGTCGACGCCCAGCTCGGCCACACGCAGGGCAATCTTGTAGTCGAAGTGGATATCGGCAACCAGCGGCACCTTGACCTGCTGCTTGATCTTGCCGAACGCCTCGGCGGCGTCCATGTCCGGCACGGAGACGCGGACGATGTCGGCGCCCGCGTCTTCCAGACGACGGATCTGCGCCACGGTGGCGGCCACATCGAGGGTATCGGTGTTGGTCATGCTCTGCACGGCGATGGGGGCATCCCCACCCACCGGCACGTTACCTACCCAGATCTTGCGGGACAGGCGACGTTTGATCGGAGACTCGCAATGCATCTTACTGTCCACCCAACTTCAGGCGAGCGGTGCCCCCGCGCGCCGGTGTGACTTCGACCGGCTGGCCGTTGTAGCTGACCTTGGCGCCCTGGGCGAAGCCCAGGCGCAGCTGAACCGGCGCCTTGGCAGCGACTTCCAGCGAATCACCCTTGCGCTTGAGGCCCTCGAGGATGACCTTGCCGTCGGCATCGGTCACCTGGGTCCAGCAATCGGCGGTGAACTGAACCTTGACCACGCCCTGGCCGGCGGCAGCGACCACCGGAGCGGCCGGTGCATCGGTCGCAGCGGCAGGGGCAGCCGGAGCGGCCGGGCTTGCGGGGGCAACGGGCGGCTGTGCTGCCGGTTGCTGGGCCGCGATAGCCGGTGCCGGAGCCGTAGCGGCAGAAGCAGGGGCGCCCGGAGCTGCAGGGACAGCGGCAACCGGCGGGGTGCCTTCTGCCGGAGCCTCGGCGCCACCGTTATCGCCAGCCGGCTCGTTCGGGATCGCCGGGGTATTGGCCTGGTCCTCGGCGACTGCCTGGTCTTCCGGCTCGTCGAGGGTGTGGATCTCGGTGGTGCCGTCGGCGCTCTCGACCTCGACGTGCTCCATGTTGAGGCTGCCGGTCTCGGCCGGGCGCGCGGAGCGCTCCTGCCACCAGAAGTAGCCGAAGCCGATCAGCACGGCCAGCAGGATCAGGCTGAACAGGCGCAGCAGGTTGCGCGACAGGCGCACCGGCTCGACCACGCGCCCCAGAGCCTGGACGTTGCTGCCGGTGGCGTCGGTACCGGTGTACTGGTCGAAGGCGGTGACCATCTGCGCCTGGTCCATGCCCAGCAGCTTGGCGTAGGCACGGATGTAGCCACGGGCAAAGGTGTGGCCCGGCAACTGTTCGAACGAACCCTGCTCCAGGGAGCGCAGGGCGTTCTCGGTCAGGTTCAGTTGGCCGGCGACCTGAGCGGTGCTCCAGCCCTTGTTTTCGCGCGCCTGGCGCAGTGTTTCGCCAGGGTTGGCGCGGGTCGTGCCGATGACATCGGGCTGCGACGTATTCATCATTTATCCGCCTGGTATGCCTGGTATTCAGGAGATGCGGGATACAGGCGCTTGAGTTGCAGCCCGTAGCTGGCAGCGGTATCCCGGTCGTCGAAAATCTTTGCCAGTCGAATCCCCAACAGCAGGCTGCGCGCGGTCTGCGGACCCTGCTTGAGGTATTCCTGATAGTAAGCGCGGGCGGGAACGTACTGACGATCCTGGTAATTCAGCTCAGCCAGTTCGATCAGCGCACTGGGCTGGTTGCGGTTCAGCCGGACGGCCTTCTCCAGGTATTCCTTGGCCTGGTCGCGTTGCTTGAGCTGAAGGCTGACCAGCCCGAGGTTCTCGAAAATACGCGAACGTTCGGGATACAGGCCATCCTCGGACGCCTTGAGGTAGACCTTGTAAGCCTCGTCATAGCGCTTCTGCTCGAACAGGAAGCCGCCATAGTTGTTCAGGATGCGCGCATCGTCGGAGCGGGCGGACAGCGCCTTGCGGTACTCCGTCTCGGCCAGCTTGGGCTCCATCTCTGCCTGGTAGACCACGGCCAGCGCAGCATGAGCGTCGGCGCTGGAGGGATCCATTTCCAGCGCCTGGCGCAGCGGTACCTTGGCCTGTTCGGCGTTGCCCGCGCGAAGGTAGCCGATACCGAGCTGGATATAGGCGTCGCGCGCCTCTTCCCGGCCCTTCTCGGTCTTCAGAGGATCCTGTTTACCAGTCGTCACGCAACCCGTCAGCACGGTTGCCAACAGTAAGCTCAGCGCGGCGCGCAGGGTCATCGGAATCCTCCCTAGTCAGTTTCGAGTGGCGTTGGTCGGGGCCTGTTCGGCGTCCGCAGCCAGTTGTCGTACAGCAATGTAGCGTTCGCTGCGGCGGGTGCGGTCCATCACCTGGCCTACCAGCTGACCACAGGCGGCGTCGATATCGTCGCCACGGGTGGTACGAACGGTCACGTTGAAGCCGCTCTTGTGCAGCATGTCCTGGAAACGGCGGATGGCATTGTTGCTCGGCCGCTCGTAACCGGAGTGCGGGAACGGATTAAACGGAATCAGGTTGATCTTGCAAGGGAAATCCTTGAGCAGTGCGATCAGTTGCTCAGCATGCTCGGGCTGGTCGTTGACGCCGGCCAGCAGGGTGTACTCGATCGTCAGCACGCGCTCCTTGCCCAGGCGCGTGATGTAGCGATAGCAGGAATCGAGCAGCATCTCGAGCGGGTACTTCTTGTTGATCGGTACCAGCTTGTTGCGCAGTTCGTCGCTGGGTGCGTGCAGCGACAGGGCGAGGGACACGTCGGTGACCTCGGCGAGCTTGTCGATCATCGGCACCACGCCCGAGGTGGACAGAGTCACCTTGCGCTTGGAAATACCGTAGCCGAGATCTTCCATCATGATGCTCATGGCGCTCACGACGTTGTCGAAGTTCAGCAGCGGCTCGCCCATGCCCATCATCACCACGTTGGTGATGGCACGGTCGATCTTGCCCGGGATGGTCCCGAATGACTGGTTGGCGATCCACACCTGGCCGATGATCTCGGCGGAGGTCAGGTCGCTGTTGAAGCCTTGCTTGCCGGTGGAGCAGAAGCTGCAGTCCAGCGCGCAACCGGCCTGCGACGACACGCACAGGGTACCGCGGCCGCCCTGCGGGATATACACGGTCTCGACGCAACTGCCCGAGGCCACGCGCACCACCCACTTGCGGGTACCGTCAGCGGAAATGTCCTGGCTGACGATCTCCGGAGGACGAATTTCGGCAACGGCCTCGAGCTTTTCGCGCAAGGCCTTGCCGACGTTCGTCATGGCGCTGAATTCCACAGCGCCAAAGTGGTGAATCCATTGCATCACCTGGCCGGCGCGGAAGCGCTTTTCACCGATGGACTCGAAGAATTCCTCGAGCTGGGGCTTGGTCATGCCCAGCAGGTTGGCCTTTACAGCGGTATCAGTCATGGATTCACCCTCGCTCATTCGCCGTTATCAGCGAATGCGCTCGCACACCTCGGTGCTGGAGAAGAAGTAAGCGATTTCGCGGGCAGCCGAAGCTTCCGAGTCGGAACCGTGTACGG
Source organism: Pseudomonas nitroreducens TX1 (assembly GCF_000313755.1). Taxonomy (GTDB): domain Bacteria; phylum Pseudomonadota; class Gammaproteobacteria; order Pseudomonadales; family Pseudomonadaceae; genus Pseudomonas; species Pseudomonas nitroreducens_A. Next base: position 186,926 of record NZ_AMZB01000138.1, read on the forward strand.
CGTTCTCGTCGATGGAAACGGCGAAGTCGGCGCGGATGGTGCCGGCGTCGGCTTTCTTCGGATCGGTGGCGCCCATCAGTTCACGGTTGCGCAGGATGGCATCTTCGCCTTCCAGAACCTGAACAACGACCGGGCCGGAGGTCATGAAGGCAACCAGGTCCTTGAAGAAGGGGCGCTCTTTGTGCTCGGCGTAGAAACCGCCAGCTTCGCGCTCGGACAGCTGAACCATCTTGGAAGCGACGACGCGCAGGCCGGCTTTCTCGAAGCGGGTCAGGATTTCGCCGATGACGTTCTTGGAAACGGCGTCAGGCTTGATGATGGAGAAGGTACGTTGCAGGGCCATGGAAATAACTCCGAAAAGCAAGGTTGGTAATGCCAAGAAGCCCCTGGCGTGGCCAGGAGCTCCTGCGATTCTAGGGTTTGCCGCGCGCTGCGCCCGTGGGGCGGAAGCCGCGGAACCGGCCCGACTGCGACAGGGCCGGCGACTGGAAAATTCCCGCGGAGAAATTTTCGACAGCTCACCTAAAGATAAAACCCGCGAATTATACGCGGGTTCATGACAAATGGGTACGCGGCTCTGGTGAGCCGCCGCCTCAGTCGGCCTCTTCGATCCAGGCAGCCTGGATGGCTTCCAGAACCTTTTCCCCACCACGGGAAGGATCGTCGCTGAACTCCGGCAATGCCAGCACCCAGCGATGCAGATCGACGAAATTCACGTAGCGCGGATCCACGTCCGGCTTGGATTCGGCCAACTGGATGGCGATTTCGAGTACATCAACCCATTTCAGACTCATGCGAACACTCCGCCTCAGTGACCTTCAGACACCTGGTTGATGGTGTATTTCGGAATTTCCACCACCAGATCGGTCTCGCCGACCACCGCTTGGCAGGACAGCCGCGAATCCGGCTCCAGCCCCCAGGCCTTGTCCAGCATGTCGTCTTCCAGCTCGTCGGAGGCCTCCATGGAGTTGAAGCCTTCGCGGACGATCACGTGGCAGGTGGTGCAGGCACAGGACATCTCGCAGGCGTGTTCGATCTCGATGCCGTTGCGCAGCGCTGCCTTCATGATGGTTTCGCCCGGCTGGGCTTCGATCACCGCACCTTCAGGGCAGTGTTCGGCGTGGGGCAGAAAGACAATCTGCGGCATCTTCGCTTATTCCTCGATTTCATTGAGCCGGCGACCGGCCAGTGCGGCTTTGACGGTAGCGTCCATACGGCGCGCGGCAAAGGCGTCGGTCAGCTGGGACAGACGCTTGATCTGTAGTTCAATGGCAGCGGCATCGCTGCCGGTAGCCAGCTCGCGCAGCGAGTCCATGCCCGCATCGATGACCAGGCGCTCGTCGGCGTCGAGCAGGCGCTCGCCGTCAGCGTCCAGCGCAGACTGCACGGCCTCCAGCAGGCGCTGGGCCTCGACCTGCTGTTCACGCAGCGCGCGGGCAGCCATATCGTCACCGGCGTACTGGAAGGAATCCTGCAGCATGCGGGCGATTTCGCCGTCGGTCAGGCCGTAGGACGGCTTGACCTGGATGCTCGCCTCGACGCCGGAGGACAGCTCGCGGGCGGAAACACCCAGCAGGCCATCGGCGTCGACCTGGAAGCTGACGCGGATCTTCGCCGCGCCCGCCACCATTGGCGGAATGCCGCGCAACTCGAAGCGTGCCAGGGACCGGCAGTCCTTGACCAGCTCACGCTCGCCTTGCAGCACGTGAATCATCATGGCCGTCTGGCCATCCTTGTAGGTGGTGAATTCCTGGGCGCGGGCCACCGGAATGGTGGTGTTGCGCGGAATCACCTTCTCCATCAGCCCACCCATGGTTTCCAGGCCGAGCGACAGGGGAATGACATCCAGCAGCAGCAGCTCTTCACCGCGCTTGTTGCCGGCCAGGGCATCGGCCTGGATGGCGGCGCCGATGGCGACCACCTGGTCCGGGTCGATATCGGTCAGCGGCTCGCGACCGAACAGTTCGCCCACCAGTTCGCGCACACGCGGCACACGGGTGGAGCCGCCGACCATGACCACGGCACTGACCTCTTCGAGCTCAATGCCGGAATCACGCACGGCACGGCGGCAGGACTTGAGGCTGCGCTGGATCAGCGGGTCGATCAGGGAATCCATCTGCGCGCGGGTCAGCTCGCCAGACCAACTGCCGTAGGCGACGGCGACGCTGGCGCTATCGGTCAGGGCTTCCTTGGCGGCACAGGCAGTCTGCAGCAGGCGGCGCTGGGCGCCGGGATCGAGGTCGGCCGAGATACCGGCCTGCTCAATGACCCAGCCGGCGATGGCATGGTCGAAGTCGTCGCCGCCCAGGGCAGTGTCGCCACCGGTGGCCAGGACCTCGAAGACGCCACGGGTCAGGCGCAGGATGGAGATATCGAAGGTGCCGCCGCCCAGGTCGTAGATGGCAACCAGGCCTTCGGCGTTCTTGTCCAGGCCGTAGGCCACAGCAGCAGCGGTCGGCTCGTTGAGCAGGCGCAGCACATGCAGGCCAGCCAGACGCGCGGCGTCCTTGGTGGCCTGGCGCTGGGCGTCGTCGAAATAGGCCGGAACGGTGATCACCGCGCCGACGAGTTCGCCACCCAGCGTGGATTCGGCGCGTTGACGCAGGACACGGAGGATTTCGGCCGAGACCTCCACCGGGCTCTTGGCACCCTGGACGGTTTCGATGAAGGGCATGTGCGATTCGCCCTGGGTGAAGCGGTACGGCAATTGGCCGCCCAGTTGCTTCACGTCCTCCAGGCCGCGGCCCATGAAGCGCTTGACCGAGATAATGGAGTTCAGCGGGTCTTGCGAGGCGGTGGCACGGACGCTCTCACCCACCTCGATGCGATCGGCGTGGTAACGCACCGCCGAAGGCAGGATCACTTCGCCGCGATCGTCCGGCAACGGCGCCGCGACACCGCTGCGCACAGCAGCGACCAGGGAATTCGTGGTGCCCAGGTCGATCCCAACCGCCAGACGACGCTGGTGTGGCTGGGGACTTTGTCCGGGCTCGGCGATCTGCAGTAGGGCCATGCGGTTTCTAATCAGGCTATCGGGCGCGACTCGGGGCCACGCGGATTAATCGTCGAGTCGCTCTTCAAGCTGCCGCACTTCCTGCGCCAGCTTGTCGAGGAACTGCATGCGTCGCACCAGGCGTTCGGCCAGGTCGCGGCGGGCGGCATCATCCCAGCAGTCGGCAAAATCCGCTTCCAACTGTTGCTGGGCGGTTTTCAATTGACGCTTGAACTGCGCCACGCCTTCGAGATCGGCGCTGTCCTGCAGGTCTTCCAGGTCCTCGCGCAGCTGCATCTGCTGCAGAAGGAACTCCGGGTCCTGCACCGTGGCTTCCAGCGGCAACGCATCGCCGCGCAGGGCCAACAAGTACAGGGCACGACGCGGAGCACTCTTCAGCGTCTGGTAGGCATCGTTGAGTTCGGCGGCCTTGGCCTGCGCCAATCGCTGCTCGCGCTCGGAAGCATCGGCGAAACGGTCCGGATGGACGTTGCGCACCAGCTCCCGGTAGCGATTGCCGAGGACTTCCAGATCGATCAGGAAGCCGGGCTGCAGGTCGAACAGCGCGAAATGACAGGGACTACCCACGCCCGGCCTCAGACGTTGAAGCTTTCGCCGCAGCCACACTCACCGCGCACGTTCGGGTTGTTGAACTTGAAGCCCTCGTTGAGGCCTTCCTTGGTGAAGTCCAACTCGGTGCCGTCGAGGTAGACCAGGCTTTTCGGGTCGATGATGACCTTCACGCCGTGGCTCTCGAAGACCTGGTCCTCGGCTGCCAGCTCATCGACGAACTCCAGCACGTAGGCCAGACCGGAACACCCGGTGGTACGCACGCCAAGACGAATGCCCTCGCCCTTGCCGCGCCCTTCGAGGGAGCGGCGAACGTGGTTGGCGGCGGATTCGGTCATGCTGATGGCCATGGGAACTCCTTACTCAACGAATCGCTTCAGAGCAGACCTTTCTTCTGCTTGTAGTCGCGCACGGCCGCCTTGATGGCGTCCTCGGCGAGTACCGAGCAGTGGATCTTCACCGGCGGCAGGGCCAGTTCTTCGGCGATGGTGGTGTTCTTGATGGATTCGGCTTCGTCCAGGGTCTTGCCCTTCATCCACTCGGTGGCAAGGGAGCTGGAGGCGATGGCCGAACCGCAGCCGTAGGTCTTGAACTTGGCATCTTCGATGACGCCCTGCTCGTTGACCTTGATCTGCAGGCGCATCACGTCGCCGCAGGCCGGGGCACCGACCATGCCGGTGCCGACGTCCGGATCCTCGGCATTGAGCTTGCCGACGTTGCGCGGGTTTTCGTAGTGGTCGATGACCTTGTCACTGTAAGCCATGGCTAATCCTCACTTCTATGGGGCGGGTCAGTGGGCCTGCCATTCGACCTTGGACAGGTCGACACCCTCTTTGAACATATCCCACAGCGGCGAGAGCTCACGCAGCTTGGAAACGGCTTCCACCACCTTCTTGGCGGCGTAGTCGACCTCTTCTTCAGTGGTGAAGCGGCCGAAGCTGAAACGGATGGAACTGTGCGCCAGTTCGTCGTTGCGACCCAGGGCGCGGAGCACGTAGGACGGCTCCAGCGAGGCCGAGGTGCAGGCGGAACCGGACGAAACGGCCAGGTCCTTGAGCGACATCATCAGCGACTCGCCTTCGACATAGTTGAAGCTGACGTTGAGGATGTTCGGCGCGTAGGCAGTGGAGCTGCCATTGAGGTACAGCTCTTCCAGGCCCTGAACCTGATCGAAGAAGCGCTTGCGCAGGCCTTCGATGCGGGCCATTTCCTGGTGCATTTCTTCCTTGGCAATGCGGAAGGCTTCGCCCATGCCGACGATCTGGTGGGTCGCCAGGGTGCCCGAACGCATGCCGCGCTCGTGGCCGCCACCGTGCATCTGGGCTTCCAGGCGCACGCGCGGCTTGCGGCGCACGTACAGCGCACCCATGCCTTTGGGACCGTAGACCTTGTGGGCGGAGAAGGACATCAGGTCAACCTTGAGTTTCTCCAGGTCGATGTCCACCTTGCCGGCCGACTGAGCGGCATCGACATGCAGCAGGATGCCGCGCGAGCGGGTCAGCTCGCCGATGGCGGCGATGTCGTTGATGCTGCCGACTTCGTTGTTCACGTGCATGACCGAGACCAAAATGGTGTCGTCACGCAGCGCTGCCTCGACCATCGCCGGGGTGATGATGCCCTCGGGGGTCGGTTCCAGGTAGGTCACTTCGAAGCCTTCGCGCTCAAGCTGGCGGCAGGTGTCCAGGACCGCCTTGTGCTCGATCTTCGAGGTGACGATGTGCTTGCCCTTGGTCGCGTAGAAGTGCGCCACGCCCTTGATGGCGAGGTTGTCGGATTCGGTGGCACCGGAAGTCCAGACGATCTCGCGGGGGTCGGCATTGACCAGTTCGGCGACCTGGCGACGGGCATTCTCAGCCGCTTCCTCGGCCTTCCAGCCGAAGAGGTGGGAGCGCGAAGCCGGGTTGCCGAAGTTGCCGTCAACCAGCAGGCAGTCGGCCATTTTCTGAGCGACACGCGGATCCACCGGGGTGGTGGCGGAGTAGTCGAGGTAAATCGGCAATCTCATCAGGTAACTCCTACAGGCGGGCGTTCGCTCAATCGATGGCGGACGCTTCAATCTTGTCGAGGCGCAGCGGCTTGGTGCCCGAGCAGCGACGCTCGTCCTGGCGCTGGGCGACCTCTTGAACTTCGCGGCGCTCGACCAGGTCGGCCAGGCTGATGCCGCTGAGGAACTCGTGAATCTGCTGGCTGAGGTCGCACCACAGGTGGTGGGTCAGGCAGGTATCGCCGGAGTGGCAGTCGCCCTGACCCTGACAGCGGGTGGCATCGACCGACTCGTTGACCGCATCGATCACCTGGGCGACGTGGATACCGGTCATGTCGCGGGACAACTGGTAGCCGCCGCCCGGACCACGCACGCTGACCACCAGGTTGCCACGGCGCAACTTGGCGAACAGCTGTTCCAGGTAGGACAGGGAGATACCCTGGCGCTCGGAGATATCGGCGAGAGAAACCGGGCCACGCTGGGCGTGCAACGCCAGATCGAGCATGGCGGTGACGGCATAGCGGCCTTTGGTGGTCAATCGCATGGGGAAATCCGGAAGAATCGCTGGTATGGCGGGAGTATGCTCTTTTCCGACTATTTAAGTCAACTATAAGACCTATTACTTTAGTCGGAATTAGCCAGCGAACGGCGGCGTATTGTAGCAGCAATGCAAGGGCCGGCGCATCACTGCGCCGACTTGCTGCTCTCCTCGTCCTTGACTCCAGCGAAGTCCTCTTCCCGCAGAACCGGAAGATCTTTCGCACAGTAATCGCTACCCAGGGCTGTCAGAGCCTTGCACATACCCTCGAGACGACCATCGACCGCCTGCAAGTGGTCGAGCAATTGGCCAATGGCGCGGGCCACCGGGTCGGGCATGTCCTGACTGACGCCGTAGGCATCGAACCCGAGCTTCTCGGCCATGGCCTGGCGCTTGGCGGCCTGATCGGCATCGTCCTTGACAATGATCCGCCCGGGAATGCCCACGACGGTAGCGCCTGGCGGCACCTCCTTGGTCACCACGGCATTGGAGCCGACCTTGGCGCCGGCACCGACGGTGAACGGACCGAGCACCTTGGCGCCCGCTCCCACCACCACGCCATCGGCCAGGGACGGGTGGCGCTTGCCCTTGTTCCAGCTGGTGCCGCCCAGGGTCACGCCCTGGTAGATGGTTACGTCGTCGCCGATCTCGGCGGTCTCGCCGATGACGATGCCCAGGCCATGATCGATGAAGAAGCGGCGACCGATCTTCGCGCCCGGATGGATCTCGATGCCGGTCATCCAGCGACCGAAGTTCGACACCATGCGCGCCAGCCACTTCCAGCCGGACGTCCACAGACCATGGGCCAGGCGATGCAGCCAGACAGCGTGCAGCCCCGGGTAGCAGGTGAGCACCTCAAAAGCGTTGCGCGCCGCTGGATCACGATGGAATACGCTCTGGATATCTTCGCGTACACGCTCAAACATCTTCATCACTCCGCTTGGAAAGCTCCCCACGGGCAGCTTTCTGTGTCTCGGTGAGAATACCCCGCAGGATATTCATCTCCAGCTTGCTGACACCGGCGCGGCCATACAGGCGGCGCAGGCGCGACATCAGGTGGCGCGGCTTCTGCGGGTCAAGGAACTGGATGTCCACCAGGGTCGATTCCAGGTGCGCGTAGAAGCGCTCCAGTTCATCCGACGTCACCGGTACGCTGTTGAGCATCGCCGTGGACTCGACCTTCTCCTGCTTGGTCGGCTGCCCCTGAACGGCCAACCAGGCCATGCGCACCTCGTAGACCAGCACCTGCACTGCCGTCGCCAGGTTCAGCGAGCTGAACTCGGGATTGGCCGGGATATGCACGTGGAACTGACATCGCTGCAGCTCTTCGTTGGTCAGGCCGGCGTATTCGCGACCGAACACCAAAGCGACCTCGCCACCCTGCTGGACGTGCTCCAGGCTGGTGGTGGCGCATTCGCGAGGATCGAGCAGCGGCCAGGGGATGCGGCGATCGCGGGCGCTGGTGCCGAGCACCAGACTGCAGCCCGCCAGGGCATCCTCAAGGGTGGGAACGACCACGGCCGCGTCGAGAATGTCATCGGCACCGGAAGCACGCGCACGCGCCTCACCACTGGGGAAGTCCATCGGATCGACCAGCACCAGGCGCGACAAACCCATGTTCTTCATCGCACGGGCCGTACCGCCGATATTGCCGGGATGGCTGGTGTTGACCAGCACCACGCGAATTTTGTCGAGCAACGCGCGACTCCACACAAAAGCGAAAAAGGGAGGGAATCCTACCGCAGCAGTGGGTCTTGCGCCACGCAGGCGACAGGTCGCTCTATGAACGCTGGCGCTTTCTGCTAGAATGTCCGGCTTTCTTTAACGACCCAGGTGACCTCTCCATGCAGCCTATGCTGAATATCGCCCTGCGCGCCGCTCGCAGCGCCGGTGAACTGATCTTCCGCTCCATCGAACGCCTGGATACCCTGTCGGTCAACGAGAAAGAAGCCAACGACTACGTCACCGAAGTCGATCGCGCGGCCGAGCTCTCCATCGTCACCGCCCTGCGCAAGGCCTACCCGAACCACGGGATCATGGGCGAAGAGGGTGGCGTGCTGGAAGGCAGCGGCGAAGGCGCCGACTACCTGTGGATCATCGACCCGCTGGACGGCACCACCAACTTCATCCACGGCGTTCCGCACTACGCCGTCAGCATCGCCTGCAAGTACCGCGGCCGCCTCGAGCACGCCGTGGTCCTCGACCCGATCCGCCAGGAAGAATTCACCGCCAGCCGCGGCCGTGGCGCCGCGCTGAACGGACGCCGCCTGCGCGTCAGCAACCGCAAGAGCCTGGAAGGCGCCCTGCTCGGCACCGGCTTCCCGTTCCGCGACAGCCAAATGGACAACCTGGACGCCTACCTGGGCATGTTCCGCAGCCTGGTCGGCCAGACCGCCGGCATCCGCCGCGCCGGCGCCGCCAGCCTGGACCTGGCCTATGTCGCCGCCGGTCGTTACGACGCCTTCTGGGAATTCGGCCTGTCCGAGTGGGACATGGCAGCGGGTGCCCTGCTGATCCAGGAAGCAGGCGGCCTGGTGAGCGACTTCACCGGTGGTCACGAATTCCTCGAGAAGGGCCAGATCGTTGCCGGCAACACCAAGTGCTTCAAGGCCCTGCTGACCAGCATCCAGCCGCACCTGCCGGCCTCGCTCAAGCGCTGAGCCTGAGTGACGCAAGAAAAAAGCCCGGCAACGCCGGGTTTTTTGTGTCCGCGAGAAAGCACTTCCTGAAGGACCAAAGAAAAAGGCGCCCATCGGGCGCCCTTTTCGTTCCACACCTGGCGACTGCTTATTGCTGACCCAGGATCAGTCGGCCGCTCTTGTCGACCGGAATCTGCGAGCCCGGATCACGGTCCATGCGGACCTGGCCGGCCTTGCCATCGAGCAGGTATTTCACGTCGTAGCCGACGACCTTCTCACTGGTGTCGTTGACGGTGCTGCAGCGAGTTTCGGTGGTGGTGTAGGTGTCACGCTCCTGCATGCCTTCCTGCACCTTGTTGCCCGCGTAGCCGCCGCCGATGGCGCCCGCGACGGTAGCGATCTTCTTGCCGTTGCCGCCACCGATCTGGTTGCCCAGCAGGCCGCCAGCGATAGCGCCGATCGCCGTACCGGCGATCTGGTGGGTGTCCTTGACCGGACGCTGGTGGGTTACTGCCACGTCCTTGCAGACCTGGCGCGGATTCTTGATGGTTTCCTTGACCGGTTGAACGGCGAGCACCTCGGCGTATTGCGGCGCACGGTCCACCAGACTGTAGGTAGCCACGGCGCCACCGGCAGTCACGCCTACAGCGCCCAGCACGGTACCGATTAGCAACGACTTGTTCATAGGGTTCTCCTGGTCTTTCTTCTCATTCGGGCCTAGCCCTTTACCTTGCCTTGGAGCAGCTTTTTTGTCAGAAAGTTCCGGCCGCTTCGTGACACACCCCCTGCAAACGAAAACTCCCGCCGAGGCGGGAGTTTTCTCTGAAAGGCCGGAAACGCTCTATTACGGGCGCTCGTCGACTTCCTTGCTCGGCGGAGGAATCAGGTCCTCGCTGGACAGGTTCAGCCAGATCAGCACCACGTTGGCGATGTAGATCGACGAGTAGGTACCCGCCATCACGCCGACGAACAGGGCAATGGAGAAGCCGAACAGGTTGTCGCCGCCGAAGAACAGCAGAGCGGCGATGGCCAGCAGGGTCGACACCGAGGTGGCAATGGTCCGCAGCAGGGTCTGGCTGGTCGAGATGTTGATGTTCTCGATCAGGCTGGCCTTGCGCAGCACGCGGAAGTTCTCCCGCACCCGGTCGAAGATCACGATGGTGTCGTTCAGCGAATACCCCACAACCGCCAGCACCGCGGCGAGCACGGTCAGGTCGAAGGTGATCTGGAAGAACGACAGCACGCCCATCACGATGATCGCGTCGTGGATCAGCGAGAGGATGGCCCCCAGGGCGAACTTCCACTGGAAACGGAAGCCCACGTACAGCAGGATACCGCCCAGCGCCAGGAGCATGCCGAGGCCGCCCTGGTCGCGCAGCTCTTCACCCACCTGCGGGCCGACGTACTCGACGCCGTTCACCTTGGCCGGGTTGGATGCATCGGCCTGCTGCAGCGCCGTGGCGACCTTCTTGCCCAGCTCCGGATCTTCGCTGGGCATACGCACCAGCACGTCGCGGGTATCACCGAAGCTTTGAACCACAGCCTCGCTGTAACCGGCCGCGACCAGTTGCTCACGCACCTTGGAGAGGTCGGCAGGCTGCTCGTAGTTCAGCTTGATCGACGTACCGCCGGTAAAGTCCAGGCCGAAGTTGATGCCCTTGAAGACCCAACTGCCAAGGGCGATCAGGGTCAGGATCAGGGTCGCGGCGAACGCAATGTTGCGCACGCCCATGAAGTTGATAGTACCGATCTTGATATTCATGGCTGGCCCCTTAGATCCACAGCTTCTTAACGTCGCGGCCGCCGTAGATCAGGTTCACCATTGCACGGGTGACCAGAATGGCAGTGAACATCGAGGTGAGAATACCCAGGGACATGGTCACGGCGAAGCCCTTCACCGGGCCGGTGCCCATGGCGTAGAGGATGCCGCCGACCAGCAGCGAGGTCAGGTTGGCGTCGATGATCGCGGTGAAGGCACGATTGAAGCCCTCATGGATTGCCCGCTGCGTCGACATGCCCGCCGCCAGTTCCTCGCGTATCCGCGAGAAGATCAGCACGTTGGCGTCCACCGCCATACCCATGGTCAGCACGATACCCGCGATACCCGGCAGGGTCAGGGTCGCACCGAGGATCGACATCAGCGCTACCAGCATGACCATGTTGAAGCCCAGGGCCACGGTGGCGATCACGCCGAAGAAGCGGTAGATGACGATGATGAACAGGGAAACGAAGACCATGCCCCACAGGGAGGCGTCGATACCCTTGGCGATGTTGTCCGCACCCAGGCTCGGGCCGATGGTGCGCTCCTCGGCGAAGTACATCGGCGCAGCCAGGCCGCCAGCACGCAGCAGCAGGGCCAGTTCCGAGGACTCGCCCGGGGCGTCCAGGCCGGTGATACGGAACTGGTTGCCCAGCGGCGACTGGATGGTCGCCAGGCTGATGATCTGCTTCTCCTCCTTGAACGCAGGAACGGCGACTTCCTGCTCGACGCCGTCGACCACCTGCTTGGTGTAGCGGGTGATCGGCTTCTGCTCGATGAACACGACGGCCATGCTGCGGCCGACATTGTTGCGGGTTGCGCGGTTCATCAGCTCGCCGCCGTGGCCATCCAGGCGGATGTTCACCTGCGGACGGCCGTTTTCGTCGAAGCTGGCGCTGGCGTCGGTGACCTGGTCACCGGTGATGATCACGCCACGTTCCAGGGTCGCCGGCGGACGACGCGGCTCGCGGAACTCGAAAGTCTCGGTGGAGGACTTGATCGCGTCCGGCTCGGCGGCCAGGCGGAACTCCAGGTTGGCGGTCTTGCCGAGGATGCGCTTGGCTTCGGCGGTGTCCTGCACGCCCGGCAGTTCGACGACGATGCGGTTGGCGCCCTGACGCTGCACCAGCGGCTCGGACACGCCCAGCTCGTTCACCCGATTGCGGACGGTGGTCAGGTTCTGCTTGATCGAGTATTCACGGATTTCCGCCAGCTTGGTGGCGGTCATGGCCAGGCGCAGGACCTGCAGGCCATTGCGCTCGCTCTGGGTGGCTTCGAAATCGCGGAAATCCTTGGCGATGATCGACTTGGCCTTGTCCAGGTCGGCATCTTCGGTGAAGCCCAACTGGATACCACCGTCCTGCACGGGCAGGCTGCGGTAGCGCACGCGCTCTTTACGCAGGGCGCTCTTGATCTCGTTCTCGTAGACCTTCAGGCGAGCGTCAACAGCCTTGTCCATGTCCACTTCCAGCAGGAAGTGCACACCACCGGACAGGTCCAGGCCCAGCTTCATCGGGTGCGCGGCGATATTGCGCAGCCAGTTCGGAGTGGTCTGGGCCAGGTTCAGGGCGACGACGTAGTCGTCACCCAGCGCGCGGCGGACGATGTCCTTGGCCGGCAGCTGGTCTTCCTGCTTGGCCAGGCGGATCAGGCCGCTGTTCTTGCCCAGCGAGCCTGCCTTGACGGCGATGCCGGCATCGGCGAGCGCTTTGCTGGCCTTGTCGACGTCGGCCTGGGTGACCTGCAGCGCGGTGCTCGCGCCGCTGATCTGGACGGCCGGGTCGTCAGGATAGAGGTTGGGTGCGGAATAGATGAAACCGACGGCCAGGACCGCCAGGATCAGCAGATACTTCCACAGGGGATACTTGTTGAGCATGACACCGCCCGTTATGACGCGGGGCGCATCTTGCGCCCCGTCGGTTGGGTTTCTATGTGGAGAATCAGATCGCCTTCAGGGTGCCTTTCGGCAGGGTCGCGGCGATCGCGGCCTTCTGGAACTTCAGCTCGACGTTGTCGGAAACCTCGACGACGACGAAGTCCTCGGCGACCTTGGTCACCTTGCCGGCGATGCCGGCGGAAGTGACGACTTCATCGCCCTTCTGCAGGCCGGACAGCAGGTTCTTGTGCTCTTTCGAACGCTTGGCCTGGGGACGCCAGATCATCAGGTAGAAGATGACCAGGAAACCGACCAGGAAAATCCACTCGAAGCCGGTGCCGGCCGGGCCTGCAGCAGCGGCGGGAGCTGCGGCGTCAGCGTAGGCAGCGGGAATCAGAAAACTCATTGGAAACTCCTGTCTCAAAAGCTTTTTCGATAAGAAAGGTCAGTCCGCCAGCGGCGGCGTGGGAAGGCCGCGCTTGGCGTAGAAGGCGTCGACAAAGTTCGCCAATGTACCCTGTTGGATTGCCTCGCGCAAACCAGCCATAAGCCGCTGATAATGCCGCAAGTTATGGATGGTATTGAGCATGCTGCCGAGCATTTCGCCGCACTTGTCCAGGTGGTAGAGGTAGGCGCGGGAGAAGTGCTTGCAGGTGTAGCAATCGCAGGTCGGGTCCAGCGGCGATTCGTCATGTTTGTGAACCGCGTTACGGATCTTGATCACCCCGGTGTCAACGAAAAGGTGGCCATTGCGCGCATTGCGGGTGGGCATGACGCAGTCGAACATGTCGACGCCCCGGCGCACACCTTCCACGAGGTCCTCGGGTTTGCCCACACCCATCAGGTAACGAGGTTTGTCAGTGGGCATGTGCCGCGGCAGGAAGTCCAGCACGCGGATCATTTCTTCCTTGGGCTCGCCCACCGACAAGCCGCCGATGGCCAGGCCGTCGAAGCCGATCTCCTGCAGGCCTTCCAGCGAGCGCATGCGCAGCTCTTCATGCATGCCACCCTGGACGATACCGAACAGCGCGGACGGGCTATCACCGTGGGCGATCTTCGAGCGCTTGGCCCAGCGCAGCGACAGCTCCATGGAGCGTTTGGCCACGTCGAATTCGGCCGGGTACGGGGTGCACTCGTCGAAGATCATCACGATGTCAGAGCCCAGCGCACGCTGCACGGCCATGGACTCTTCCGGGCCCATGAAGACCTTGGCGCCATCTACCGGCGAGGCGAAGTACACGCCCTCCTCCTTGATCTTGCGCAGCGCGCCCAGGCTGAACACCTGGAAACCGCCCGAGTCGGTGAGGATCGGCCCCTTCCACTGCATGAAGTCATGCAGGTCGCCGTGCTTCTGGATCACCTCGGTGCCCGGGCGCTGCCACAGGTGGAAGGTATTGCCGAGGATGATCTGCGCGCCGATGCCCTCGATGTCGTGCGGAAGCATGCCCTTCACGGTGCCGTAGGTGCCCACCGGCATGAACGCCGGGGTTTCCACCACGCCGCGAGGGAAGGTCAGGCGACCGCGACGGGCCCTGCCCTCGGTGGCCAGCAGTTCGAATGTCATGAAACTCATGGATCAGTCCTCGGGGCCGCGCGGCGCGGGGTTGCGGGTAATGAACATCGCGTCGCCGTAGCTGAAGAAGCGATAGCCCTGCTCCACTGCCGCCGCATAGGCAGCCATGGTCTCCGGATAGCCGGCGAAGGCGGAGACCAGCATCAGCAGCGTGGACTCCGGCAGGTGGAAATTGGTGACCAGGGCATCGACCACGTGGAACGGCCGCCCGGGGAAAATGAAGATGTCGGTGTCGCCGCTGAACGGCTTGAGCACGCCGTCACGGGCGGCGCTTTCCAGCGAACGCACGCTGGTGGTGCCGACAGCGACCACACGCCCACCGCGCGCCCTGCAGGCGGCCACAGCGTCGACCACGTCCTGGCTGACCTCCAGCCACTCATTGTGCATGTGGTGGTCTTCGATGCGCTCCACGCGTACCGGCTGGAAGGTGCCGGCGCCGACGTGCAGGGTGACGAAGGCCGTTTCCACGCCCTTGGCGCGGATCGATTCCAGCAGCGCCTCGTCGAAATGCAGGCCGGCAGTCGGCGCGGCCACGGCGCCGGCGCGTTCTGCATAGACGGTCTGGTAACGCTCGCGGTCGGCGTCTTCGTCCGGACGGTCTATATAAGGCGGCAGCGGCATGTGGCCGACGCGTTCCAGCAGCGGCAGTACGTCCTCGCTGAAGCCCAGTTCGAACAGCGCGTCGTGGCGCTGCAGCATTTCCGCCTCGCCACCGCCGTCGATGAGGATCTTCGAACCCGGCTTGGGGGATTTGCTGGAGCGCACGTGGGCCAGCACGCGGTGGCTGTCCAGCACGCGCTCCACGAGGATTTCCAGCTTGCCGCCGGAGGCCTTCTGGCCGAACAGGCGGGCAGGGATCACCCGGGTGTTGTTGAACACCATCAGGTCACCCGGCTTGAGGAAGCCGAGGATGTCAGCGAATTGCCGATGGCTGAGCTCGCCGCTCGGACCGTCCAGCACCAGCAGACGGCTGGAGCGGCGCTCTGGAAGCGGATGGCGGGCGATCAGCGCCTCGGGCAGGTCGAAATGAAAGTCAGCGACACGCATGGCGAGAGCTATCTGGAAGGGGCGCACATCTTACTGGAATTGCCAATTTCTGACCAATCGAGCCGATTGACCGACGCCGAGCGCCTCCCTATACTGCCGCGCCATTGCCTCGGTGGCGGAATGGTAGACGCGGCGGATTCAAAATCCGTTTCTGGCGACAGAGTGAGAGTTCGAGTCTCTCCCGGGGCACCACCACATAGTTTCAGGACTTCCCAAGAAATCCCGAAACCCACGAAGAACCGGCCCTCTGGCCGGTTTTTTGTTGCCTGCGATTCCCAACCAAACCCTTGTAAGCCCATCGATTTGGGGGCATATATGGGGGAATCTGAGTTCGGTCACGGACGATTCCCCCAGAATGAGCGCAACCCTAGACGACTCGGGCCTCTCAGCCCTGCAGCCCAAAGACCGCCCCTACAAGATAAGTGCCGGCGCCGGCCTCTTCCTGGAGGTGGACCCCCACGGCTCGAAACTGTGGCGTCTCAAGTACCGGTTCGGCGGCAAGGAAAACAGGATCTCCCTGGGCGCCTTTCCGGCAGTCTCCTTGGAGCAGGCACGCCAGGCTCGCGATGAAGCTCGCACAATGCTGAAAGCCGGCACCGATCCGAGCGCAGTGCGGAAAGAGGCGAAGGCTGAGCAACAGAATCAGCGCGCAAGGGCGAAGGCCTTCCGCTTGGTGATGTCGCTGGATGGCGCACTCACCATCGAAACACCGGCGCAAATCCTCAATCTCAATCCAGCCCAGACGGCAGCCATCCGCGCCTTCCTTCACGCAGTCCCCACGGGAGGCTCCGATGCCTCTGACTGATAGCGCCATCAAGGCAGCCAAGCCGAAGGAAAAGCCGTACAAGCTCAGCGACGCTCAGGGCCTCTACCTGCTGATCAATCCCAACGGTTCGAAGCTGTGGCGGCTCAAGTACCGGGTGCGGGGAACTGAGAAAGGGCTGGCGCTCGGCACCTATCCAACGGTCACCCTGCTGCAGGCGCGCAAGAAGCGCGACGATGCACGTCAGCAACTAGCTGAGGGCAAAGACCCATCCCTAGAGCGAAAGGCGCAGAGAGAGGCCGAGATTATCGACAGCCTAACCTTTGAGGTAATAGCTCGCGAGTGGCATGAGTACCGTCGCCCGCGGTGGGCAAAATCCACAGCCGACAAAACCATGGCCTACCTTGAGTCGGATCTGATTCCGGCGCTCGGCAAGACACCATTCAAGGCAATCACCCGGCCGGACCTGGTGGCGCTGGTTCGAAGCATCGAGGCGCGCGGTGCATTCAACGTCGCCAAGAAGTCGCGTCAGTGGCTTAGCCAGATCTTCCGCTACGGGTTGGCCAAGGGAGTGATCGAGCTGAATCCCGCCACGGACCTGGACGTGGTCGCTGCTCATGCCCCTACGCTCAGGCATCACCCCCACGTTTCATTCCAGGAGCTTCCCCAGCTACTGCAGCGAATCGATGAGGCACGCATCAACTTGCTGACCAAGCACGCAATCCATTTGCTGGTGCTCACAGCAGTTCGACCTGGTGAACTCCGCATGGCGCCCTGGAGCGAGTTCGACCTGAAGAAGGCTACCTGGACGATCCCGAAGGAACGGATGAAGGCACGCCGCCCCCACATCGTCCCCCTCCCCCGCCAGGCTGTCGCCATCCTCAAGGAGCTCCACGAAGTCACCGGTGAATACGAGCTGGTCTTCGCCGGTAGGAACAACACCAAGCGCCCGATGAGCGAGAACACCATCAACAAGGCGCTGAGCGAAGCCGGGTACAAGGATCGGCAAACCGGCCACGGCTTCCGACACCTGCTCAGCACCGAGCTGAACAGCCGTGGCTACAACCGGGACTGGATCGAAAAGCAGCTGGCGCACGGTGACAAGGACGAGATGCGGGACACTTACAACCACGCAACCTACCTCGAGCAGCGACGCGAGATGATGCAGGCTTGGGCAGATTCATTGCACAGCACAGTTAGTGCGGACCGATCAGGAGACAGCGGAGCGTGAGTACATTTAACCGATCGATTTTGTTCTTACGCTTCGAGGAAGTCGTATGGCCCGGGGGAATTAGCAACATCCCGCCAGCGCTTGATGAGGCAGTAATTGAAGCGGTAGAGAGAGTGGCTCAGCGATTCGGCATTACGCTGGACGGTTCAGCAAAAAACTCAGAAGCCATTCAAGAAGCCGTGGAAGATAGCTTGATACCAATGCAGTACTTCTTGGATCGATCTACGTCGGCTCATCATTTTGCGAGAATCGCGGAAAAGGAAGGACGGTATTTCGCCGCAATTTCCGGAGAGATTTTCAGAGACCCAGAATTTGAAGAAGACGACCTCGCGGCGCTAGAAGCACTCGCTGTTTATCAACTGAGCGCCCTCGCGCATGCACATCAGAAGGGAAAACTGGATCTCGTCTTAGCGATATCAGCAGACCTCTTCGAAATAAATCTAAAAATCGGCCAAAAGCAGATATCGAAAGAGATCAGCAAGATGGCCTCTCAAAAAGCCAAGAAGCGCCATCAAGGGATGAACGCCCTCAAAGCAGAGATTCTCGCGGACTGGCAGGAGCACAAATTTGAGTACGAGAGCCGCTCGGACTACGCCAGGATCATGGGGGAGTTGAAAGGTATTAAGTACCGGACACTTTACGAATGGCTGGCCACCTATGAGCGCCAGCTTCAGGAAATGCACAATCAGCCGTGACATTTACAGTCTGCCAGCAGACTGTACAGCCAGCAGGCACGGTGTACAGTCTGCAAGCAGAGCGGTCTACCGTCACGCTATAGCTGCCGCCTATTTTGCCTCCGTCGTTACTCACAACGCTCTAGGAGGCACAATTAATGACCAGCACCTTCAACCCTTCCCGTAGCGGCTCTAAACCCACGAACCGCTTCATCAAACTGGCGTCCGTCAAATCCCTTACCACTCTCTCGACCTCTGAAATCTACCGTCGGATCGGCGCTGGAAAATTCCCCCAACAGATCATGCTCGGCCCCAAGTCCGCGGTGTGGATCGAGGGCGAAGTCATCCAGTGGTGCGAGGCACGCATCGCGGAAAGCCGCGGGGAGGCTGTCTAAATGCAGACCTCCGACAGCGCGACCGAAGCGCAACGCGCTCGCCTCTTGGCTCGGGTCCAGGAAAGCCCCATCGACACCTTGAGCGCGCGAACCGAACTCAACATCCTCCATCCCGCTGCGCGCATCCAGGAGCTCCGCGACCGCGGCTATCCGATCAAGACCCACCTGATCACCAAGACCGACGAGCACGGCCGCAAGCATCAGCGAGTAGCGCTGTACTACATCGGCATCCTGCCCCAGGACGAAGGGAGGGCGGTCGCATGATCGCTCGGATCATCCCCGCGGAATTTGAAGGCCAGGCCGTCAGCTTCACCTCGGATGGCTGGATCAACGCCACTACCGCGGCCTCGCTGTTTGGCCAAGAACCCAGAGACTGGCTACGCCTTCATGAGACTGAAGCGTATGCACGCGCACTCGCCAAGCGCCTGAGCATTCCTTTTGAGCCCCGGCTAATCAAGAGGCGATCCAGCTCGAAAGTCTCCGGCGGCAATTCGGGTTTCCGCCCCGAATTGAGCAACTGCGCGGGGTTGGTTATCACCAAACGGGGATCGACCAACAATGGTGGCGGGACGTGGCTCCACCCGAAACTGGCCGTCGCCTTCGCACGCTGGCTCTCGCCTGATTTCGCCGTCTGGTGCGACATGCAGATGGACGCTCTTCTGCGAAGCGACAACTCCAAATGGGAGCAGGTACGTCAGCAATCCGCCACAAGCTACCGCGGCATGTGCGCCGCTCTCGCAGTAACCCTGGAGGCAGCGGGCCGACAACCGAAGGCACACCACTTCATGAACGAGGCCAGACTGATCAACGAAGTTGTGGCCGGCGTGTTCTCGGGGCGTGATCGAGACCAACTGAGCGAAGGCGAGCTGGCGCTGATCACTCTGATGGAGGTGCGCAACGTCCTGCTCCTGGGCCAAGGCAAGACCTACCAGGAACGCAAGGACGGGCTGCTGTCCTATGTCGCGACGATTCGGGGCGCTCGCCTCGAAGGAGCGGCGTAATGGACGCCCTTGCACTCACCTCCCTCCGGGGGTATGGTTTGCCCGTCACGGTAAATCCCGTGTCCGGGCGTCGCGGCCCGAACTACCTAAGGCGCACAAGCGCCCATCACCTCATTGCTGGCGCTTTTTTTGTGCTCGCAATGTCGCTCTATGGTGGCGGCTGTGCGTGGGACACCTTCGGGTGTGCCGGCTTCCTTGGGTGCCGGTCCGCGAACCTGCGTACAGTTGCCACCTCCCTTCGCGTCGCGGCGAACGGTGGCAGCTCCATTACCCAAGGAGCTTCACCTATGCGCACCAGCAATCCGTTTGCACGTGCCGCAGCTCTCCGGGCAATTGCCCTGGCTGCACTCCGTGCTGATTCCTCCCTCTCTGTTCGTCTCGCTCGCTACAACGCCGCCATGGCCAAAGTCCGCGCGCTCGAAGCGCAGGGGGTGGACCATGCAGCAAGTTAACCGCCTCGGCTTCATCGAACTGGTAGGCGACGCTCGCCTCAGCGATATGGACATGGCCTACATGAACGCCGCTCGCGCGGAGTTCGAGCACTTGGCCAACCTGATCCGCCTAGTCGTCATCCCTGCTGTGGGTGGCTGGCAGTCTCCAATCAGCATGGAGCTCGGTGCCCACCTGGAAAACGTCCAGGTGCTGTCCTCCAACTTCTGCTGGCGCCATCGCCATGTGGGCGCTGCTCACGATGCACGCGACGTGCTCACCTCAGGCCCATCCAAGGTGCTGGCGCAGGGAGGTGCGGCATGAAGGCATTCGCCCCCAAGCGCAGCCAGGCCGTTGGTTACTTCTTCGTCCTCGATGAGCGGCGCCCCGTCCTGCCCTTCGGTGTGTGTGGTCCCTTCGCCAAGCGCCGTGAAGCGAAGAAGGCTGCGAGCAAGTTGCGGGGCGTCTGTCCCGAGAGCGTGCTGAGCGTGTACGGAGGAACGGTGTTTGGTGTCGCGCAGACCTGTGAGGCGATGACCCAGGCCCGACTGCGAGCACGCGATGAACTGAGCGCCATGCTGCAGGCGCCCACTCCCACTGCCCAGGCATTCAACAGCCTGACCAAGGAGTAAACCCATGACGACTTTTCAACAGCGCCGCGTAGCGCTGACGGGATCGGCTTGCCTGCAGAAAGTGGAGCACGCTTTCCGCGAAGCGCTGCAGGGTATCTTCGGGCAGTTGGATTGGCTGCCTGAGGGCGACGGCAGCATTCACCGCTTCCACGTGCCCGGGGATCGCGCCGGCAGCCGCAATGGCTGGTACGTGCTGTTCGTGGATGGGGTAGCGGCTGGCGCCTTCGGTACATGGAAGAGCAGCCAGGTGCATCACTGGAGCAGCGCTGGCGAACTGTCCGCCGCTGAGATTGAGGAGAGCCGGCAGCGCATCGAGCAAGCCCGCGCACAGCGTCAGGCCGAACAGCAACAACGCCAGCAGGCCGCGGCAGAGCTTTCCCACCGTTGGTGGGAAAGTGCCCGCCGCGCCGATCCTGCTCACCCCTACCTCACCAGCAAGCACATTCGCCCCTACGCGCTGCGACAACGGGCCGGTGAGCTGCTAGTGCCGCTCTACCACTCCGGCGAACTGGTCAACCTGCAGATGATCAGCGCCACCGGCCGCAAGCGTTTTCTCTTCGGCGGGCGAGTCACTGGCTGCTACTCGCCGCTCGGCCAGATCAGCACCGGCAAGCCGCTGTACATCTGCGAAGGCTGGGCCACTGGCGCAACCATCCACGAAAGCACCGGCATGGCCGTCGCCTGCGCGATGAACGCCGGCAACCTGATGCCCGTGGCGCTGGCGCTGAAGGCCCGCTACGGCGACCAGGTGCAGTTGGTGATTGCCGGTGACGACGACCGCAACACGCCCGGCAATCCGGGGCGTACTGCGGCCACCGCTGCAGCACTGGCTGCTGGCGCGCTGGTGACCTTCCCCGAGTGGCCGGACGACGCGCCGCCATCGCTCACCGACTTCAACGATCTGCACGTGTGGAGGGCTGGCGCATGAGTAGCCCCATCGCCTTGAAGGCCAAGAGCCCGATCCAGGAGGCCATCCACAACCTCTCCGAAGACGCTGGCGCCTTGTACGCGCCGGCCGTGCTCGAGGAGCTGCGTTCGATGCGCAGCAAAGACCCGGCAGCCTTCGCCCGCCTGCGCATACAGGTGAAGGAAACCAAGATGCTGAGCATGGCGGAGTTCGATCGCCTGACCGTCTCGGCTGAGTCGGAAGCGGGAGCTGCTGCAGGGCAAAGCATCTTTGCTGACGTGGAGCCTTGGTCGAAGCCGGTAGATGGCGCTGAGCTGCTGGATGACGTCACCCAGGCGCTCGCCCGACATGTCATCGCGGAGAAGGAGACGCTCCGCGCAGCCGCACTGTGGGCCACCTTCACCTGGTTGGTCGACGTGGTCCAGATCGCACCGATCGCCAACATCACGGCTCCGGAGAAACGCTGCGGTAAGTCTGTCCTGCTCACCGCCTTGGGCAAGCTGGTCAACCGCCCGCTACAGGTCTCGAACATCGGGCCGGCAGCGCTGTTCCGCTCCATCGAACTGTGGTCGCCAACGCTGCTGATCGATGAGGTGGACGCCTTCCTTGCTGCACACGAAGACGCCCGCGGCATCCTCAATGCCGGATTCACTCGGGATAGCGCAGTGGTCATCCGCTGCGTGGGCGACGACCACATACCCACCCCGTTCAGCGTGTGGGGCGCGAAGGCTCTCTGTGGCATCGGCCGCATCGCCGACACGCTGGCTGATCGGAGCGTGCCCCTGCGCCTGCGTCGACGCACTCCGGGCGAAAGCGTGGAGAACCTGCGTCACTCCGACCCGGCATTGTGGGAGCAACTGCGCTCGCGTCTGGCGCGCTTTGCACAGGACAACTCCGAGGCGATCGGCAAGGCACGCCCGAAGCCCATCGAAGGCCTGAACGATCGCGCCAACGACTCCTGGGAGCCGCTGTTGGCGATCGCCGACCAAGCTGGCGAACACTGGCCGAAGTCGGCCCGCACCGCCGCAATCGCATTGCATGGCCTGGAAGGCGAAGCGCCCAGTGTGGGTGTCGAGTTGCTGGGGGACGTGAAGGCTGCATTCGATGCCAAGAAGGCCACGAAGCTATTCAGCGCCGAGTTGCTCGAATACCTCATCGCGGATGAGGAAGCACCCTGGTCGACGTGGAACAGAGGCAAGGCAATGTCGCCCCGTCAGCTGTCCGCAAAGCTGGCCGATTTCGGCGTGAAATCGGGCACCGTCCGTGTCGGCGTCATGACGAAAAAGGGCTACTCCCTCGAGCAGTTCCGTGACGCTTTTGGTCGATACCTTTCCCCTAGTACCCCCGTCACAAGCGTCACATCGGCACAAACCAGTAACGGCGCGGCTTCCAGCCAATCTGGAAGCGTCACACAGCCCCCATCCGTGACGGATAAAAAATCGCCAGAAGCCACGGCTGGCGCGGGTTGTGACGATGTTACGGATAAAACACCCCCTCCAAGGAAAGGAGCAGGCAAGGCAAAGGCGACTTCCCACGATGAAACCGACCGGGAGGAGTTCTGATGTCTGCTCTCGACTTCCTCACCGAACGCGGTTTCGCCGCCCGTATCAGCGGCAACAAGGTCAGCATTTCACCTGGTAGCCGGCTCACCGAAGAGGTCCGCCAGTACGTGCGCCGGCACCGCCTCGAACTGCTCGCAGAGCTGGGCTCAATGGATGGCAAAACGCGTCGCATGCACTGGGCGATCACGCAGGGCGGCAAGCCGCTGTGCACGATGATCACGCCGCCACTGACATTCGAAGAGGCACTGATTGAAGCGCGCTGGCGCTGGCCCGGCGCCGAGATCACTGAGTAACACCAACCCTGCGCTGGCCGCAGGGCTGGCGCTTACTTTGACCTATGGAGGTCACATGAAAGCTGCAACGCAGAAACACCCGCTGTCCAACCGCACTGAACAACTGCTCCAACAGCGCGATGACTACCTGGAAGAGATCGAGCAACTGGAGGCACGAGCCCCCGGCCTGGAAACCAAGCTGGCGGAACTGCGAAAGAAGGTCGTGCGCACGACCTTGCATCACATCGACAACGGCAGCTACGAGGTGATGGAAGAGCTATCGAATACCAGGGCGCGCATCAACACTCTGCGCGGGCTAGTGCAGGAGACCGAGCGTAGCCTGGAGCTGGTCGAGAAAGCCGAGTCGGCGGGTGCCGCCATTGCCCAGGCGATGGAGCAGATCAAAACCGAACAGCGCCTGCAGGCCTCGCTGCAAGCTCGAATCGAACAGGCCGCAACGCGAAGCCAGGGCATCGAAGAGGAAATTGCCACAGCGCAGTCCGCGGCGGAATCGGCTGAGCAAGCTGCAGGCCAGGCGCTCGCGCAGGCAGAGGACGCCAAGGCCGAGAAAGCTGCACGTACGCAACTGGAGAAAGCTGTGGAGCTGGCGCTGGCGACCGAGGCCACCATCCGAGTGAAGCGCCGCACCATCGAGACCATGGAAGCCGAGGTGGCCAACATGAAGCAGCAGGCCGTCGACTCCAGGCAGCGCGAACAGGTGGCCAAGGCTGCGCTGTCGGAAGCGCTGTGGAGCAAGTACGCCGAGGAGTGGAACACTGCAGCCAAGATCTTGGCCGGCATCGGTGCTCACCTGGTTGCAGCGGATCGGATCAACGGTGGCTGGGGCGCGCACCTGACGAAGCTGCACATCCCCCTGTTCGGCACTCAGGACCGCGAGACTCTCACCCGCT
Source organism: Pseudomonas nitroreducens TX1 (assembly GCF_000313755.1). Taxonomy (GTDB): domain Bacteria; phylum Pseudomonadota; class Gammaproteobacteria; order Pseudomonadales; family Pseudomonadaceae; genus Pseudomonas; species Pseudomonas nitroreducens_A. The sequence goes on from NZ_AMZB01000138.1 coordinate 210,681, forward strand.
CGGAGGTGGTGGAAGCTTCCGATGAGGTGACCCTAGGAGATTTGGTGAAAGGTACAGCTTAAAGGGGCGACGAGAGCCGCCCCTGCCTCTGAAGGGCAGGGGCGGCGCTAGGCATTTCAACCTTTCGAGCTTCCGAAGAATGTGTTGGTATTGGAGAAATACCCTGAACCGTCATCGACGGAGTAAAAGAGGGAGTGCCTTTTCAGCAGATCTATAAGATCCGGTAGCTCCCACACAGCCTCAGGCACCTTGATTACGATTGGAATGATGTTCAAGTCAGGCGGATAGATGCTTGCAACTCGGCCCCATTCGAAGCTTCCAAGCTGCTTCTGCAACGTGCCCCAAGGATCAGGGGGCTGCCTTTTGACCTTATTCAATACGCAATCCGCCCCCGTCACGAAGGCGAAGATGAACTTCCCCACTGGAATATCAGGGAGGTCTTTCTCCTTTTGCATCGGCTTCAGTGTGGGTCCCCCATGATCTAGGACCTGAGCGATCTCCACTGCCTGCTTGTATGCCAGATCTACGGACGCAACGGCTTTGTAGCCCGGTACTGCGGCGGAAACAACGGCTAGCGCGAGTACAGATGCGGCGAAGAATTTAGCCGGCCTAAGCATTGAATAGCTCCCCATTTCCCTATTTCGTGACTAGCAGCTATGGCGATCTCTGCTTGCCGCGAATTTGACCATGTCCTTCCTGTAGTCGCTAGGGACCCTGGCCTACCTCCCGGCCCCACGGGGGAGGCGTCGAGCCGCGCGGTAAGACAGAAGTTTTCGATTTTTAGGATGCTCCACCACAGGCAACGCAGAAAATGCCTGGAGGCTACGATCTATCTAGCTTTCAGCCTCCTGTGGAGACTGTGCAGGGTGAGCATTTTTTGAAAAACGATGTACAGGTCCCAGTCTCGCTGAAAAGCGCTCTAGCCCCTCTAGCACGCCGCATTCAGCGATTCAGGTAGGGGTTGTGAGCTGTACATGAGGCTGCGTTATTCCCGCTCAGAGACTCTCAAGCTACGAATGTGCGCTAGAACTCACCTAAAGTCGGAGTGGAGTCTTTCGAGGGGGGAGAGGCAGAATGCCACCTGCGACATCACCAAAGCACCGCGTTCGTCGGACCAAAGGACATTTACGTGAGGCTGCTTCAAAACTAAGCTCCGCAGCCAAAAAAGGAGGATATGGATGCCCTTCACTTACGAAATCGAAATCACTGCACTCAATAATGAGGGAATCACCTGCCCGCCACACAGTGCAGTCGCTAAAGGACTAACCGCTTGGCGCTTTGTCTGGAACCCGCTATGCCAGCTAAGCGCGTCGCCTGTCGCGGCGAAAAATCCGAATCGCTTTCGAAATGCAAATGCGGCAAAGAGATGCTCCGCTTGGGGGCTCTCAATGTACGAGACTGAAGCGAAGTGCCGGGCTGCTTTTAAATATCTTGATGAGTCATTCCCCAACTTCAGAAAGGATGCAGGCGACCATATCGCCAAAGTAGACATTTCAGACACAGATGGACTCTGCACAAAAGCCAACCCTAATACTGGACATTTCGACTTCCATCCATTTAAGCATGTAAACATGGTCTCGATAATGACTTTGCAGGGGCCACTTTAATGGGATTTACAAGAATAAACGGGACCCCAATCAAGTCTGGCAGCATACCCGGACATACTTGGAATGCCGACTTGGTAGATTTCAACGGCCCTCTGATCAGTCTGTATCGGAGCGAGCGCGGTGAGGACGTCCTATATGTTTGGATTGATCGCACCGAGAGACAGCACCGGTGGGCGATAGTGCCTATTTCACGAGATTCACTGCGTGACTACTTGCGGGAACACATAACTCTACGAGAAGTATTCTCTCGATCAAAAGAAATTATAGTATTTAATGTAGGCAGCACCTATAAGCGCTCAGCATTTCAGGTGACCAACTGGACACTTTTTCCCGAGGAGTACCGTCCCAAGGAAAATTCATTCCTTAATGACGCAATTGCCACCGACGCAGCTAGGCGCTTGGCGTCGGACAGCACTGAAGATTATATGCTCGGGCTCGATGGCGAAGATCTCTATATTGAGGATTTATCCGCAATACAGAAAAACTTTGTTCAGCTATATTCATTCCATTATGGCTTTGAATATCTTGATCGCGAAGCTGTTCAGCTAAAAATCTCTAGCCACGCAAATAACTGGACTGGAGGAATGTCCTCCGTTTGGATGTTTGACGGACTAAGTTCGGTTATTCCCTCGGTGCACCGCCCGCGTGTCGCCGAACTCAGATTCAACTCTCCAGGCCACATAAAGTTGAATCTCCTGCCCGAACTAGCTCTAGAAGTGCAGCTTTCGATTGACAGAATAACAAACCCAATAACATTTAAATTGACGGAAGAATTTTACAATCAAGTTTACAAATATTTTAAGTCAAGTGGGATTTCTGGCTTTGAATCGGAGCAGCGAAATATAAGGCAGAAGCTCACCCAGGAAGTGAAAGCGTCTCTGTCTGGGTTTGTTCAGAGATTTCTCCTGCTAATGGCATGGCCGAACGGGAGTAAAATGCTGGCGGAACTGGAAGAAAGCCCCCTGTCACAGCTGCGTCTCCTTCTCGCCTACTATCGCAGGCTACGCCGTCTTCGTGGATTCGTAGTTGACGGGCGCTTAGATGTAGGTAGTTCGAAGTTGGTTGCAAAGGAAAATTAAGCCCGGCATAGCCGGGTTTTTCTTTTAAGAAGCTTCCGGATAAAAAATGGCGAAACCCTCACAAAAGAATGTCGTCCAACACATTCTGGAAAAGCGATCTCGGCATCACCAGGAATTTAGTGATGGCATTGACTACGAAATTACAACCCGCTTGGAAACACTTAAAAAATCATTGCTCGGGCTTGGTTCCGAGGCGGCTGACAAGGAGCTTTTTCGACACTTTCCAGTCGCGACAATTGCGTGCTTAGAGACATACTTTAGAAGTTCAATTTCAAGCATTATAAACTCCGGAGGAGAATACCTTGAGAGAGGCTTGGAACTGGGATCAGAAAAAACAAGCGCCCTCAGTTTTCTCCCTCACCTAGAGAGCAAAACCGTCACACTCGGGGACTTGATATCAATAAACTTACCATTCAGCTCCATATCTCATCTAGAGACCCCGCTTTCGCACCTGCTTGGCCAAAAGCTAAAGCAACTTGCGAGAATTGCCGGCAACCCGTACTGGGAAAGGCAACAACTAGAGGATAAGCCGCCAATAATAGGCGACAGGATTGACGAGGTATGGCGCGGGGTAGAAAAAGGCTTCAAATTTCGGCACATAATTGCCCACGAATCCGCCTCCAAATTTGAGATTGGGTTTGACGCCGCACTAGAGATTCTTGACTCCACGTCGCTGATGGTTGAAGCGATTAACTCGATAATTTGGGCGACCGCTTGGAAAGATAGGCCGCTCACTCAGTATGAACTCAATATGGCAGCCTGGGATGACTATCTATCCAGCAAGAAACGAATGGCGAAGCTAATTCGGAAAATCCGAAGCATTCAGAGCCCAGATCGAAGAAGGACTTTCTCGAAGCTTCACTTAAAATGGAAATCGTTGACTCGCGAATGGTGCGAGTTCAATACCTCACCATTCATTGGCGGATCAATTAGGCCCATGCTGATTAATTCCTACTGGCATGAAGCAACTGTCTATCGGATCGGCGAAATAGAAGGGATGACGGATCTTTGGGGTGGTTAAGAAACTCACCTAAAGGCAAGGGACAACGATATTAAGATGAAGCAAGAAAATAGGTTCGTAGCGCAGCTTTTTCATTATCTGGCGCCATTTATTGATATGGGCAGGGATTTATTCATCTGCGTTGATGGCGGCGCGGCCAAACATCACGCGGGTCAAGTTGGGGCCGCTTTGATCGATCCGGACGTTCCCGACCTCTGGTTCTATCTCGTAGGGAAGGAAAGCCCTGTAGGGATCGAGGCAAAAGTGATCGAAGCCGGATCAATCAGCGTCCGTCAGGGGCAGTTACAGGCGTGGAAAACAGGCGGAATAGGTGCCTATCAACCCAGTTTCTGGGTGGCAGCTAATCGCACCTTGACTGAGTTCTACTGTTGGCATCACGCGGATATCCGCCGCCGTCTAGATGAATCTCGCAGTTGTGGTGAAAACGTCAAAATGTCTCTGCGGCATTACCCGCCAGGGCATCGTGGAAATTGCTTGGCAGAGCTAGCGCTTTACATACTCACCACAACGAGCAGCGGCCAACGTTAGAGAATCGGGCGCCTAACTTGGAGGCCCGGAGGCAATAACTGGGATGGGACCTCTATCGACGTCCAATCGCATGAGGATAATTCGAGCCTCACTAACTGATGGCGGGCCAAGTATGGGATTGAGAAGTTAGGTTTAGAAGGCCCAGAACTGGACCACCTTTCACTGGGGCAGCGCGGCGTAGGTATGAGCAGATCTGCTCGCATCTCTGGCCGCACCCCGCGGTCATCGTCGCTTCAGTCACGCGGCTACCGTGACACGGATGGAATAGGCACGCAGCATTCCAGGTCCCTGGCGTCAGACACTCCAGCCAACAGCTGTAGAGCGTCAGATATATGCGAGACAGACGTTTATCTAAATCCCCCCTCCACCCTTGCCGACTGTGGCTTTTAGAGCGGCTCGGGAATTTCTCTAGTAAAGGCTGAAGGCCGTTGCTCGCGCGCAGGCCGCCACAGTCTTTTAGCTGGGGGAAAGGCTTAGCGGGCACAACGACAAGGGGAGAAGGCATAGCTCAGGCGTTGTGGCGGTGGTGGGAAGGCCCGAAGGGCTCTCGGTCTGGCATGGATCAGATCTGAGCCATCGACTTCCTCAGCTTGAGGAAGTCGGCTCTGACACCAGGTTGCCACAATTTGTGGAGCTCCCCAGTCCGCCCAGGACGATGGGGATAACGTGCCTCAAACCACCGGGGGCCCCTAGGGAATCTGGAAACGCTGAGGGTAATTCGAGCCCCGGTTTCCCACCATGTACGAGGTTTTTCCCAGGTTGGTTGTTGTTTCGTCGTTCGCCTGAAACTCCATAACGACGAGGCCTCCAGGCGATCGATACACCAACCTAGGCCTTGAATTCCACAACTGCTTTCCTTGTCTCCTGCCCAGTGCCCGCAACCGGCCACTAGCGGACATTGAGCAGCCCTGCCCGATTCAGCCCAAGGCCCCACGCTTTTCTACGAGGAAGTCGATCAGCGCCCGCACCTTGGCCGGCATCTGGGCGCGCGTGGGGGCATACAGGTAGAAGCCGGGGAAGGACTGGCACCAGGGCTGCAGCACGCGCACCAGTTCTCCGGATGTCAGTTGCTCGCGGACGCAGACGTCCAGGTACTTGATCAGCCCTACCCCTTGAATCGCAGCCTTGAGCATGCTCTCGTCGTCGTTGAAGACGACGCTGCCCCTTGGCTCGAACACCTGAGTGATTGCCTCGTCCTCCGGCGAAGTGAAAGCCCAGCGATCCAGCGTCCCGCTGCTGGTGAAGCGGTAGGCGAGGCAATTGTGCTGCACAAGATCGGCCGGTGTCTGCGGGATGCCATGGCGCTTGAAGTACGCCGGTGATCCGACGATCGCCATCTCGATTCGCGGCGTGATCGGCACGGCCACCATGTGTTCGTCCAAGCTCTCGCCCAGCCGAATCCCTACATCGGCTCCGTCGGCAATGATGTTGGCGAAGCCGTCGTTGAGCACCAGTTCCAGCCGCAATCCGGGATAGCGGGAAAGGAATTCCCCCAGGTGGGGCTCCAGCAGTGTTCGTGCGGCGATGCGAGAGGAGTTGACTCGAATCAGACCCGTTGGCGCAGACGTCACTTCACTGAGCTCGGCAACGGCTGTGTCGATCATCTTCAACGCGGGCGCTACCGCCTCGAACAGGCGCCGGCCCTCCTCGGTCAGCGACATGTCCCGTGTCGTGCGATGCAACAACCGGACATTGAGCTGCTGCTCAAGGCCTTTGAGGTGCTGAGAGAGTGCCGCCCGGGAAATTTCCATCTCCGTCGCGGCCTTGGTGAAGCTGCGATGGCGGGCGATGTGGACGAACCAGGCCAGGCCGGGAAGCAGCGCAGGATTGATCGACATATTGTTCAGCCTTACTTACGAGTCATGTCGATTTTGGCACGTTTTTCCAAAACAAAACTGGGCCTAGCATGAATCCATCGAGCAACGCCCTGTTGCTCACTCCCAGGAGCCAGGCTCATGCAACACATCCGCATTCAAACCCTCGATGGTCATGGCATCACGCTCGCCGCTGATCTCCATCTGCCTGCCGGTTTCGACCAGAACAAACAGTACCCCACCATCGTCGTCGCCCACCCGGGCGGTGGCGTCAAGGAGCAGGCTTCCGGCCTGTACGCCCGCAAACTGGCCGAACAGGGCTTCCTGGCAGTCGCCTTCGATGCGTCCTTCCAGGGTGAAAGCACCGGCATGCCGCGCCAGCTGGAGAACCCCTACATCCGCACCGAAGACATCAGCGCCGTGATCGACCACCTGACGACCCTTACGTACGTTGACGTCAACCGAATCGGCGCAATGGGCATCTGCGCAGGCGCCGGCTACACCGCCAACGCCGCGATCAATGACCGCCGCATCAAGGCAGTCGGTACGGTCAGCGCCGTGAACATCGGCCAGATGTTCCGCAATGGCTGGGAGAACACCGTCAAGGATGCCGAGGCCCTGCCGTACATCGAGCATGGTTCCCAGGCCCGCACCCAGGATGCACAAGGCAAGGAGCTGGCCACCCTGCCCCTGGCACCGATGCGCGAAGAAGATGCCCCCAACGAAGAACTTCGCGAAGCCTGGGAGTACTACCACACCCCGCGCTGCGAACATCCCAATGCACCGGGCTTCATGACCACCCGCAGCCTGCCGCAGATCATCACCTACGACGCCTACCACAAGGCCGAAGCCTTCCTGACCCAACCGTTGCAGATCGTTGCGGGCACCCAGGCCGGCAGCAAATGGATGAGCGATGACCTGCTCGCCCGTGCGGCCTCCGGCGACAAGCACATGCACCTGATCGAGGGCGCCAACCACATGTCGCTCTATGACAAGCAACCCTATGTCGACGAAGCCGTGTCGGTGTTGGCCGGATTCTTCCAGAGCCGCCTGTAAGCCTTTCAGCTACTCGGAGCATGCAGCATGACCACCATCAAGCACGTCACCTACCGCAACCTGGGCTGGGACTCGGCCGCCGACCTGTACCTGCCGCCGAATTTCGATGAGAGCAAGAAATACCCCGCGATTGTCAGCACTCATCCCATTGGCAGTTGCAAGGAACAAACCTCAGGCAACGTCTACGGCCAGCAACTGGCCGAACAGGGCTTCGTCGTACTCGCCTTCGATGCCAGCTTCCAGGGCGCCAGTGGTGGCGAACCGCGCTTTATCGAAGACCCGGCCATCCGCGTTTCCGACATCCGCTTCGCTATCGACTTCCTGGTCGCCCAACCCTATGTGGATGTGCAACGCATTGGCGCCATCGGCATCTGCGGTGGCGGTGCCTACACCATCAACGCAGCGATCACTGACCATCGCATCAAAGCCCTCGTCTCGATTACCGGCGTCAACTTCGGACGGCTGATCCGCGAAGGTTTCAGCCAGTTCGATCCGCTCGGCACCCTGAAAGCAATGGCCGCCCAGCGCACCGCCGAAGTCCAGGGCGCGGCACGCCATGTGATCGACTACCTACCGGAGTCGGTGGAAGCAGGGAAACAGGCCGGCCTGACAGACATCGACGTGCTGGAGGCCACCGAGTACTACAAATCCGTACGCGGCCAGCAACCGCATGGTGCCACCAGTGGCCTGTTCTCCTTCAACAGTGCAGCGATGGCCTGGGATGCATTCGCCCATGCCGAAACGCTGCTGACCCAACCGCTGCTTGTTGTTATCGGTGACAAGCCCGGCGCCTTTGGCGCCTACCGCGACGGCTGGGAGATTTATGGTCGGGCGGCGTCTGCAGCCAAGCAGATTTTCGTCGCCGAAGGCTGGTCGCACTACGACCTGTACGACAAGCCAGAACCTGTGGCCCTGGCCATGGCTCAGGTCGCGCCCTTCTTCAAGGAATACCTGTAGTCCACACAAATCGCAGACGCGGAGCGCCTCATGAAAAATGTACTCATCCTCGGCGCCACTGGGCAGATCGCCTCGTGGGTCGTACGAGGGCTTGGGCAACTGAGCGAAGTGCAGCAGACCTTACTGCTGCGCGACCCTAGGAAGCTTTCCGGAGCGGAGGCTGATAATGCTCGAGTGGTTATCGGCAACGTGCTGGATCAGGAACTGCTACGCGAGGTCATGGCTGGCCAGGACATCGTCTATGCGAACCTCAGCGGCGACGATCTGGAGGAGCAGGCACGCAGCGTGATCGAGGCCATGCACATCAGTAACGTCAAGCGCCTGATCTTTGTCCTTTCACTGGGCATCTACGACGAAATCCCCGGCAGGTTTGGCCAGTGGAATCACGAAGTCATCGGCGAGCCGCTCAAGTACTACAGGCGCGCCGCTGATGCCATCGAAGCCTCAGGGCTGGATTTCACCATCCTGCGCCCAGCGTGGCTGACCGACGAGGACGAAGTGGACTACGAAACCACCGGCAAGGGTGAGCCGTTCAAGGGCACGGTGGTGTCGCGCAGGAGCGTGGGTGACCTGGTCATCGATCTGATCCGGAACCCCGGCCTGCATGTTGGCGCGAATCTGGGCGTGAATAAACCCGGGAGCGATGGCGACAAGCCTTACTTCATGTAGTCCCAGACGGGAGCGTCCCCGCCAGCCAAGTGGCGGGAACTACATTGAGGCCGGATGGCGTCCTACCTAAACGTCCGCTTTGGGTCGGTAGCTGTCACCAACAGAAGGCAGGGGCCCCTAGGAGATCTGAAAGCGCTGAGGGTAATTCGAGCCCCGACTTCGGACTACATACCAGCTTTTCCTGGGCAAGCCGTTTCCGGTTCCGGTTTGAAGCGAAACCCGCGCAATGACTGGGCGCGAGGCTCTAAGCCAACCGGAAACGGTCGCCAGCACAGGCCGTGTTCGTCCGGAGTTTATGAGCCCTGATGCGGTACGATGCGGCCCTAGAGAAGCAGCACCCTCAGGGAAGAAAGGGAGTCCGTGTATGGAAGCGTTACTTCAACAGGCGCAGAGTGTTTTAGGCAGCGGCTACAGCGTGCTGGTAATAGCCGCGTTGGTGTTCGCCAAAACCATCTCGACGCTTGGCTCTGCCTTCGACTTTCACGACAAGAATTTCGTACAGAAGCGCTTTAAGCGGCTCAATGAGCTGCGGGCCAGCGTTAAAAAAGATCACCGCCCACTCGCCCAGTACCTGGATGACGCCATCGAACTCGAAGCTTTCCGTGTCGCCTCGGGCGTTACGGCCGGCAAGCAGAAGATGGATTTTCTGATAGGAATTGCTTCGTTGGGGCTGTGGGATCGCACGCAGCTACGTTGGCTGGCGAAGCACATTGAGCAAGGTCCGCGAGACACCACACCTAGCATACGAATCACTCGGCTCGACTGGGTAGGTGCCGCGATCGGCCTCGTATCGCTCTCTTACTGCATTCTGGCCGGCATTTTCTTCTTCGCGTACCTCTCCTTCACTATGCCGATGCCATATGGAATGCCACTTGGGCTCCTGGCTTTCGTCGCCCTAATTTTCCTCGCGCGCCTCCTCGGCGAGGACTTCTACAGCGCCATGTGCGCGCGCAACATTCGCAAGCGCCTCGAGTCCAGGGCGGCGATAACTCCCCATGAACCATGCCTCTCAGAAGTCCGTCCTAACGATTTCCGAGAGGAGCGCGAAACTGAGCTTTCAACCGCTCCCGAACCTCAGTAGCCAGGGCACAATTCTCTTTGGGGGCACAATTGGGGGCACCAATCTGGTGACCGCTCAAAAAAAGCCATATACCACCTGCCTTTAAGCGATAAGTTCGAGTCCCTCCCGGGGCACCACCACATAGTTCCGGCAGTTCGAATGAATTGTCGAAACCCACGAAAAACCGGCCCTCGGGCCGGTTTTTTGTTGTCTGCGATCCGGCTGCGTCAGGTGCAGGTTCCGGTGGTGGTCTTGCTGACGTAGGCGCGGCCGGTGGCGCTGACGTTCACCACCCGCTCCTGGGCGCCGGCGCTCGGGGCCGAGCGGCAGACGGTGAGGCTGGCCTGGGTATTACCCACGCCGCTTGGCTGGAAGTCGATCCTGGTCACGCTCGAGGTGACCTTGAACCCGGTCGGCGCCGCCGGGTGCTTCTGGATCACGGTGGAGCCGGCAATCACGATCCACCCCTGATCCCAGCCGCCGGAACCGCAACTGCTGCCATTGCTGGACACGCACAGGCTGGTCACCGAATTGCGCTTGATCGCTTCGCTGCGCCCCATCGCCACGCCAGCCACCAGGTCATTCGCACTGGCACTGAGCTTACCGGCGAGCGTGGCATCGCTGAGCGACGGCACGGCGATACCGATCAGGATCGCCGCCACCGCCAGGGTCACCATCAGCTCCAGCAGGGTGAAGCCGGATGCTTCACGCCGGGGGATGTTTTTCATGCCCTGCCCTCCTACTTCTCGATATCCCAGAACACCCAGGATTTCGGCCGGGTACCTGAAGCAGGCGGTACCGCTTCGCAGCCTTGCAGCGACGAGTCGGTGGCACAGGTGCCGCCGCCAATGATGAAGGGTTTTTGCGTGCCGTCATCGAGCTGGACGATCCCCGCCACCGGCGAGGGCGGCAGCCCACCCCCCGCGATCACTTCAAAGCGGTCGCCGGTGGCCGATGCATTCAGGTAGTTGATGTTGTAATTGCGTGCCGTACCCAGGCCGACGCAGCTGGTGCTGTTTGCAACCTGTGGGGCATGGGTACTGAAGGTGATGGTGTCGAACAGCAGCAGGGCGGAAGTCACCACCTGCTCGGTAGACGCCAATCCCAGGTACCAGCCCTTGGGATGCGAGGCGAGGTCGGAATTGCTGGGCGTAGCGGTACCGGTAATTCCCAGCAGGGACGCGTTGCAGATGACGTTGGCGCCGCAGGTGGCATTCTCCGAGGTCAGCCAGGTCGAAGCGCTCGGGTTGTCCCGCAGGGCGTAGAAGCGGTTTGCGACGCTGGAGGCGGAGGTATAGCTGAGTAGCGGCTTTTCGCGATCCCCCGATCCCAGCAGGAGCAGATACTGCCCATTGGTGAAGGCCACCTCCGGCCCGTAGAGGAACTTGCGGTTGGCGGTACAGCTGGACGCGGTGTTGCAGCCCAGCGCGGCAATCCTGGTCATGGTCCAGTTGGTCGGCGCCGTAGTGCCGATGGCGCTGGCGGCGTCCACCCCGGATATCCGATAGACGTTGCCGCCCAGATCGGCAGCGTAGCCATAGACCGCCTGACCGGCACTATTGGTCACCATGGTCACATCGCCGACAACCCCGCGATCAGTGGTGAAGGTTTTCAGCACTGCTCCGGTATCGGCATCAATGATGTAGATCCGGTTGCCCTTGGACGAGCTGGTGCAGGTATTGGGATCGCCATCCTCGCAGTTGTCGTAGCCCCCCCCCATGGCCAGGATCGTGGAATTGCCGCCGCCATAACCGGCAGCCTTGAAGGCCGTCGGGGTGGCCCAGGTCTGGCCGATATCACTGAAGCCGGAAGTGCAACCGGTGTCGTTGGTCAGGTTGGGGCAACCGATCTTCCATTTCAGGGACGGGCTGGCCGGTGAGCTCACATTGAAGGCATACAGCGCACGGCCGCCACGGCGCATCGCCGCGTAGATCCAGGTGCTGGTGCCTTGACGCACGGTGGTGATCGATCCGTCCATGCCATAGGACTTGGGCTGCGGCGTTGGCGTACCGGTGGTATGGCCAGGGAATGCAATGGTGACGCTGTTGTCACGCAGCCGCTTGATGTTGGGGTAGAACTCCGGCGGCATGAACGACCAGAGTTCGCTACCGGCGGGGACTGAACCAATGGAGCTGGTGCGGTTGCCATTGATGGCCCGCAGCATCCCATCGTTACCGCCGTAATAGACCACGACCTGGGGTGACGCTGCAGTACCGTAATTGATGGCCGCCGGCCGCGAGTGCACCACATCGCCATGCACGGAGGGGCGTACCTCGGTCAGGTTGGAGTTGGTATTTTCGTCCTGGCTGTCGTCTCCACGAGCCCAGTTGATCAGGAGGTCGCGCTCCGTGGTGTTCGCGGTGCCCAACAGCCCGATGGCGGTTCCGTTGCTGGTATCGAAGTTGGTCAAGGCGGTGCAATCGGTGGCGCTGCAGGTCTTGACGGTTCGCGTGCCGCCCTGGCGCAGGCGGTAGGCCTGGGCGCCTTTCTCGACGATGTTGCCGTCCGGATAGTTCGAAGCGTCGGCTCCGGAGATGGTCAGGCAGCCACCCTGAGGTTTGAACTGCCAGTAGTTGTCAGTCGAGTTGGGTGTCCAGAAGCTGCGAGCGCATTCGGTGATGAACCCGGTGCTGCTGTTGATGGCGCTGCGGTCGTCGGCATCCACAGTCTTCAGCGCGCCTCCGACCATACCCAGCTTGTATTGCTTGAGGTTGCCAGCCCAACGGGGGAAGGAATCGGTGTCGGGCCGGAACATCCCGACGAACACCTGGTTCAGGTAGGTGCTCTGGGTATTGACGCTGACCGGCAGGGTGACCGAAGCGAACACACTGTTGGTGGCCTGGATCTCGGAGAAAATGGCGTTCAGCGCATCGGCGATCTCGCTGCCGTTGGAGCTCACGTCGAAGTACTTGCCGCTGCTGACGTTGGCCATGCTCTTGAGCAGGGCGGTCCAGCCGGGGCCCTGCCCGGTAGCCACCTTGTTGATATCCACGGTGTAGGTGGTAATCGCGAGCGAGCTCTTCTTCATGAAGCGCGACCACTCATCCGCCACGTTATCCTGGGAGCCGCTGGGTGAAATGGGTATGGCCGTCGTATTACCGCCCGCCGCGCTCAGCGCATCGGTGGCCTGGGTCAAGTCGTTGTTATTGTCCTGTGCCGCACCGTTGCTGATGTAGATAATGAAGTTCTTCGCACAGCCTGCAACAATGGGATTCGCATAAGGACTCCCCGCTTTCGAAGGTAGAGCGTTGCCGCTCAAGGCATAGATGGCATTGGAAGCCGTACCGCCAGCAGTGTTACCGGTGTAGTCGGTTTTCTCTTTCTGGTTGCCGGCATAGGGAGCACTGGCCGAGTAATACAGCCAAGCTTCCTCCATTGCCTTGGCAGCCTTGCCGCCGTTGGATTTGTCGGCCCCAACATCCAGAGCATTGACCAGAGCCTGGTATTTGGGCTTGTTCGTCGCATCAAGCAGACGGATCGCTGCCCGTACATAGGCGCCATCGTTGCCCTTGTTGCCCCCGCCGGACTCGGTGTACATCATCAGGCCGACACGGAACTTGCTGGCCGCCAGGCCATTGATCACCGAGACCAGAGCGGCTTTTTCGTTGGTGAATGGCGTATTCCAGTTGGCGGTATTGTCCAGGATGATAAGTACGTTGGGCGCATCCGCGGAATTGGGCGGCGTGCCGACGAACAGGTCGATATCCTCGGCGAACACGGCCATGGAGCAAGCGAAGAGCGCGCAGAGTGCAAAGGCGCGTCGGAACAGCCTGAGATTGCGTTGAGCTTTCATCGTCATACTCCGCACACTGCAAGCTTCTGCGTATTGGTCAGTTGTACTCGCACACCCGACCGCACCTTGACCGCCGCCCCGCTCACCGCATCGGTGACCGTGGCATTGAGTTCCCAGACGGTATTCCAGTCCTGGCTGCACATGGGCTGAGTCTGCTGGCCGCAGAGCGAGGCAACCGAACTCTGCTTGGCGCTCAGGCAGACCGGGACAGCCATCGAGACCTGATAGTCGGTAGTGCCGTCATTGTTGATATCGACATTGAGCTGTTCCGCCTGTGGCGCAGTAGTAAACGCCGACCCCAGTACCCGCTCGATGCCGATATTGGCCGAGGCGATCGCCTCGTTGCGGAACTGCATGTTGCCCACCGCCTGGAGATTGGTGCCGCTGAGGGTGTAGGCGCTGCCCACCATCAGCATCAGCATCAGCAACATCACCAGGGCAACCACCAGGGTCGCGCCGCGCTGGCCGACCCGCTTGCCGTTCATCTTCATGGCGTCTGCCTCCGCCGGGAAACGTTCACCAGCGTGGCGCTGGAGGTGAACAGGTGCCGTTTGTAGCCATCGGTGTAGGGGCCAAGCGTGGCCCCGCCCAAGGCAAAGGTCTTGTCGGAGCTGTATCCGGGGGTCGTGGTGCGCGCACGGGCGAGAACATAGAGCCGCGCCTGGACGACGTTGATCAGTTCGGCGGCTGTGCAGGAGGTGGAACCGCAATGCACGAAGTTGCCGTCGGGTATCCCGTCGCCCCGGTTGGTGGGCGAGGTCTTGGTGGTGATGTCGGCCCAGGACACGGCCTGTGCATAGTTCACCGCGGCGCCGGCATCGCTCAGGTTGTCCAGCCCCAACTCGACGCGGAACGCCTCCACCCCCTCGATCAGCGGCAGCGCTGGCTGGAGCACGCTGGGAGCGGTGCCGTCGGGCGAATCGAACTGTGCGCGCATCAGGGTGGGAATGCCGTCGCCACTCGTCACGGCATAGGTGCGCACGTAATAGACGTTGGTGATGAACTTGCGCCGCTCGGCCAGGGTCGTGCAGTCCCGCTTGTGCAGCAGGAAACCGCTGGTGCCCAGAACGAAGGCATTGGCGGTTTCCGAGTCGCAGAACGAGGACTGGAAATACACCTTGCCACTGACCTCCGCCGCGCAATTGCCTACTCCCGGCGAGCAGGTTTCGGCATGGCGGATCACTACCACATCGGAATTGGCGGCGAGGTTGGTGATGATCGATGAACAGCCGCTGGGCACCGCCGAATAGGTTTGCACGACGATTCCCACGGCGTTGACCTTGTCCTGCGGCGTCCAGGTAGAGAACTCAGAGCACACTGGCGCGAGGGCCGTGGGCACGTCGGCAGGGATGTCGCTGGCCGTGAGGTCATCGAACTGCGGCACGTAGCCGTTCCAGAAACCGGCATGGGCGAAGTCTTCCTGCAGCAGCCCGATCGCGAAGCGACCGTTCTCGATCAGCGAGTTGGTCTTGGCCATGTCGTCGTTGGCCCGCCGCAGGTTCAGGTAAAGCGTCAGGACGCCCGCCATGATCAGCAGACTGACGGTGGCTGCGACCATCAGCTCGACCAGGGTGAAACCCTGCTGCCGGGTTGCGCGCCTCATAGCGTGGCCACCCGCACGACGGTGGTGACCACACGCCGGCACAGGTCATTGGCGCAGCCTGTGCCGTTGTAGCTGCCACTGCCACAGGACACGCTGGTGGGCGGTGCCGAAACAGGGCTCATACCCTGCCAAGCCACCGTGATCATGTACTGGTTGCTGCCCAGCGACTGGATGCAACCACGGCCGCCCAGCATCGCACCGGCCTTGACGTTGCCGCCACCAACCTCGGCAGCGCCCTGGAGGCTGTTGCACCAGTCCGCCAGATCCGACTGCTGGCGCGTGGCTGTGGTGGTCGGACAGGTCATGCCCGAGCCAACCGGTGAAGTGGTCCCGGTCACGTAGTTGGCCGCGTTGTTGGCGTTGGCCAACATCCGGCTGGAGATGTCGTTGAGCAGCAGCAACGCCTGGGCGCGCTGGTAGGACTCCATATCCGACAGTTGCATGCGCATCTGCAGCTTGGCGAGGCCGAGCAGGCCCAGCGAGATGATCAGGATGCTGATCAGCAGTTCGATCAGGGTCAAACCTCGTTGCCGCCGGAAGGTCGCCATGTCGGTCACCACTTGCCCGACGGCGACCTGCTGCCGTCGCTGCCTAGAGTCAGGTTGCCGTCGCTGGCCTGGGAGCCACTCGGGGTGAAGGTAATGGTGAAGGTCGGCGGCGTGCCGGAGCCGACGGTGATGTCATAGCTGTAATTGCTCGACACTTCGCTGGGCAGTGCGTAGCCGCCACTCTCCAACTGCGTCTTGCTGGCATAGGCGCGGTTGGCAAGCAGGTACTGCTGCTGCCGATTGGCGATATCCATCATCTGGGCCTGGGCCGCTGAGCGCTTGCCCCGGATGACGTACTGCTGGTAGCTCGGATAAGCGATGGCGGCCAGGATTGCCACTATCGCCGCGACTACCATCAATTCGATCAGGGTAAAACCACGGGAACTAACCGGCATTATCCAGACTCTCTTTTAACGGTCCTTTTTCAAAGACTCTATTAGTTAAATGGCGAATCGCCACCCCGCCGACCCGGTAATTCAATACCAATCGTCGCCAGCGGGACCGCAATATAAGTAAATAGCTAACCAGAAAGTGCTGCTATTCCAACGCCTGAAAAGGCCCGGAGCGTCAGAAAATACGCGGCATTAGAACGAAACTTCACATACGCGACAAGGGCCACTTCTCAAGCAGTCCAGCAACAGAATCAACGCCGAACAACTCTCCCGACCTCATCTTTTCGAACTTCCGTACCAATTATAAAAATCACATAAATAATTTGTGAAAAAAGCGTCAAACGAAGTTCAGGCGTCTGTATTAAATGCCGAGCGCAATTGCGTCGATCACAATAAAAAAACGCAGAAAACTCGAAAACCGACGTGAATTTCAATAATCCGGGAAATTCTTCAGCGGTATTCATGAGCGAGCTATCGAGTCAAGTTCTTCGCGGATAAGAACGATGAAGACCGGAAATTATTTTTTCCAGGTCGAAAGGCAGGCGAAAAAATCGTCATGGCCGATCCGCCCAGGCAGTTCGTTTCAGGGCGGGCTGCGCCGCTCCTGCAGCAGGCCTACGAACCTGGCCAAGGGCATCGGTCGGTCAAAAAGGTACCCCTGCAGCACCCTCACCCCACGAGCGGCCAGGTACTGCCGCTGCTGCTCGGTCTCGACACCTTCGGCAATGATCATCAGGTCCAGCTTGCCGCACAGTTCGACGATGCTGTCCAGGACATGGGATGACAGCGCGTCCACTCCGATCATCGCCACGAAGCTCTTGTCGATCTTCAGCGCATCCACCTTGAAGCGGTGGAGGTAGGCCAGGCTTGAATTGCCGGTGCCGAAATCATCGATGGCGAGCTTGACGCCCAACCCGTGGAGCTTGGCGAACAATTCGTCGGTCACTTCGCTGGAAACGATCAGCTCGCGCTCGGTGAGTTCAAGGGTCAGTTCCGGGCGATGAGGCAGAAAGCGCGCCTGGAAGGCCCGGCAATCCTCGAACAACCCAGTTTCGGTGCAGTGCCGGGCGCTGATGTTGAAGCTCAGGTGAAAGCCCTTGCCCAGCAGATGCCCGTGCGGCGCCAACCCGTCGGCGACCTGGCGGAACAGCTGTCGGGTCATCGAGACGATAAGGCCGGATCGTTCGGCCATGGGGATGAACAGATCAGGGCCGACCATGCCTTCACGTGGGTGGACCCAGCGCATCAGCACTTCCGCGCCGACCCACCGGCCGTCCCGGGCATCGACCAGCGGTTGCAGGTACGGCACGAATTCGCCAGCGAGCAAGGCCCGCTCCAGTTCCAGGCTTGGCGTCGCCGAGCGTCCCCACAGCCAGTAGCAGGCCATCCCGGATACCCCGCCCAGCATCAGCATCAGCGCAACCAAGGGCAGCGAATCCTCGCGGATATGCTTCCATTGCGCCCCCGCGGGGAAGCCACCGATCACCTTGTACGGAAAACGCTCGGAGGCCAGCTCGACATGCCCCAGCGGCAGCGGCGCGGGAATACCGTCCAACACGCGGCCCTGCTCGTCCATCCACTGTCGGCCAACCTGCAACTGCAGGTCGCTGCGCTGGTCGACCAGTTGCAGGGTGTTGCTCAGGTAGCGGCCATCCACGGTCGCCAGCGCGGCAAATCGCCCCTGCGCGAGGCGCAGGATCAGCAGCGCGTAATCGGGCGTCACCTCATTGCCCGCCATCATGCGTAGCTGACCCGCAACATACAGGTCAATGTCCAGCGGTGCCTGGAAGTCACCAAACAGGGACGTGCAATAGATGTTGTCATTGCGGGTCAGGTTGACCGAGCGGACGAAAGGCACCACGGCCACCTGCTCGCGCAACACCAGGGTCGCGTCGTCGCAACCCTCATCCACATGCAGCAAGGCCACGCGTGCGGCGCCCGCCGCGTTGTTCAGCATGACATCGAACAGCCGCACCGCCTCGTTGGCGGCGGTCCGCGCTTCCACGGACAGGGTTCGCAGGCTCTGCCAATAAAGGATGGCGCTGCCCAACAGAAGCGGCAGCAGCGCCATGGAAACGGCGAAGACCAGACGGGGCAGCAGCCTGCGCCGGGCATAGCTGTGTAGCGGCATCCTTGTTCCTTGCGCGACGGCGCCGCGACCTGCGACGCATTGCCACTCCCCGGCGGGCAGCGACATGGTTTGAGCTTAGAACAGCCCCGGCCACAGAGCGCCGGACGGCGGAACCCGTATAATCCCCGCCCTCTTCCACCTGATCGCTACAGAAGACACTCATGCCCAAGCCGCAGCAGCTCAAGCCCCAGGGAGACTTCCCGCCCGCCACGCTCCTCCGCCGCTTCGCCGCGATGTTCTACGACTTCCTGCTCTGTGTGGCCTTGCTGATGGTGGTGACACTGATCTATCAGCAAGTGTTCCTGCGCCTGATCTACGGCAGCGAAAAGCTCCGGCTGCTGGCCGACCAGGGCGCGCTGACCGGTGACCCGCTGCTCTCCAGCCTGCTGTTCATCAGCGTGTTCGCCTTCTTCGCGAAGTTCTGGACCTACAGCGGCCAGACCCTGGGCATGCAGGTCTGGGGCGTGCGCGTGCAGAACGCCAACGGAACGCGCATCACGCTGATGCAGGCGCTGTTGCGTTTCGTCATCGCCATCGCCTCCTGGGGTTGCGCCGGCCTAGGCTTCCTCTGGATGCTCTGGGACAAGGACAGGCGCACCTGGCACGACCGCTATTCGGAAAGCGTGGTGATCCAGATCCCCAAGGCGGTGCGCAAGGCAACGCAGGGCCGCGGCTGAACCTCAGGCAATAAAAAAGCCGGCGATTGCCGGCTTTTTCATGACTGCAGGATCCATCCCACGAAGGGATCAGCCTGCCCGCTTCAGCAGCAGGGTGCCGAGCAACGCACAGATCGCCGCCGGCACCAGCACCGCCAGCAGCGGCGGGAAGTTGAACACCTGGCTGGACGGGCCGAGCAGGTCCTGGGCGATGCGGAAGGTGAAGCCCACCAGCACCCCGGTGAACACGCGCTGCCCGAGGGTCACGCTGCGCAGCGGGCCGAAGATGAACGAGATCGCCATCAGCACCAGAGCCGCGGTCACCAACGGCTGCAGAATCTTGGTCCAGAACGCCAGCCAGTAGCGGTTGGAGCTCAGGCCCTGCTCCTGCAGGTAATGGATATAGCTCCACAGACCCGTGATCGACAGTGCCTCCGGTTCCATCACGACGGTATTGAGCAGTTGCGGGCTGAGCTGGATGTTCCAGGTCTCGCTCTGCCGGTTCACGACCTCGCTGCGTTTTTCCGCGGCGTGCAGCACGGTGGTGGTCACATCCTGCAACTGCCACTGGTTGTTTTCGAAGACGGCCTGGCGGGCGAAGCTCGCGGTCTGCAGACGGCGGTTGTCGTCGAAGTTGTAGCGGGTCACGCCCAGCAGCACGCCGTCCGGCCGCACCACGTTGATGTGGATGAACTCATGCCCCTGGCGGTGCCACAGGCCCGACTTCGAGCTTTGCGAGCCGTTGCCGCTCTGGGCCAGGGCGCGGCCGCTCTGGGCAGCGGTTTCGGTGTAGGGAATCACGTATTCGCCGACCAGGATGCCGGCGAACATCAGCACCAGCATCGGCTTCATCACCGCCCAGACGATGCGCTGCAGCGACACGCCGGCGGCGCGCATGATGGTCAGCTCGCTGTTACTGGCCAGGGTACCCAGGCCCACCAGGCAGCCGATCAGCGCAGCCATGGGGAGCATGTCGTAGCCACGGCTCGGCGCGGTCAACAGGACGAACTTGAGGGCTTCGGTGAGGGTATAGCTGTCATCGATCTGCCCCAACTGGTCGACGAAGGCGAACAGCTCGGCCAGCCCGAGGATCACCCCGAGCACCGCGAGAATGGAAACGAAGACAGTCGTGCCGATGTAACGATCCAGCTTACGCATGCTTCAGCTCCCCGCCCGACTTCGCTCGCTTGGCGGCCAGCTTCAGGCGCAGCGGCTCCCAGTACAGCAGCAACAGGCCGATGGCCAGGAATATCCCGTGGATCCACCACAGGCCGAGGGCCATGGGAATCCGGCCCTTGTCGAGCATGCCGCGGCCGGCAATCAGCAGCGCCAGGTAAGCCATGTACAGCAGCACCGCCGGCAGCAGCTTGAGGAAGCGGCCCTGGCGCGGATTGACGCGCGACAGCGGCACCGCCAGCACGGTCACCACGAACACCAGCAGCGGGATGGACACGCGCCATTGCAATTCGGATTGCATGCGCGGGTCATCGCTGCCGAGCAATTGAGAGGTCGGGATGGCGTCGCGGTCATCGATCTCGCTGCTCACTTCCGGCTTGGGCAGGAGCGCAGCATAGGTGTCGTACTTGATCTCGCGGTAATCGGCCTGGCCGGGCGTGCCGTCGTAGCGATAGCCGTCCTTGAGGATCAGGTAGCGGCTGCCGTCGGCATGGATTTCCTGCACGCCGGTTGTGCCGACCAGCACCGAAGTGCCGCCGTCCTTGCCATTGCGCGGGCGGTTCTTGTCCGAAATGAACACGCCGCCCAGTTCAGTGCGTTCGTTGGCCAGGGTTTCGGTATAGGTCACCCGCGTACCGTCGCGCATCGACTGGAAGCGCCCCGGCGCCAGGGTGTCGAACTCGGTCATCGCGTCCTGCTTGTTCAGCAGCAGCTGCATCTGGGTGATGCCCTGCGGCGCCAGCCACAGGCTCAGCCAGGCCACCAGCAGGGCGATGAACAGCGCCGGCGCCAGGGTGATGGCCAGCAGGCGCTGCTGGCTCATGCCGGTGGCGGTCAGCACGGTCATCTCGCTGTCCAGATACAGGCGGCCATACGCCAGCAGGATGCCGAGGAACAGGCCCAGCGGCAGGATCAGCTGCAAAAAGCCCGGCAGGCGCACGCCCATGATCATGAACAGCGAACCCGGATCGAGCAGGCCTTGGGCCGCCTGCGCCAGGTACTTGATGAAACGGCCGCTCATGATGATGACCAGCAGCACGGCGCTCACCGCGCTCATGGTGATCAGCACTTCACGGGACAGGTAACGGAAGACAATCAAACCGGACACTCCAGGGTTGTCACGCTCAGGCGGCTACGCTCAAACTAGCCGCCGTGAAGCATTGCCGGGTGCGCGCGGACGCGACCCAGCGCAAATAGCCGGCATTATCCTGCGATTCGCCAGGCCTGTCACTGCGCAGTCCATCTTCATTCGCAGACCATTCTGCTCTTTGTCCCGGGGACACTCAGCCATGGAATTCCTTGTAAAAAGCGTACGTCCGGAAACTCTCAAGACCGCCACCCTGGTCATCGCCGTGGGCGAAGGCCGCAAGCTCGGCGCTACCGCCCAGGCCGTCGACGAGGCCACCGGCGGTGCCATCGCCAAGCTGCTCAAGCGTGGCGATCTGGCAGGCAAGGTGGGCCAGACTCTACTGCTGCAAGATTTACCCAACATTAAGGCCGAGCGTGTCCTGCTGGTCGGCGCCGGCAAGGAGCGCGAACTCTCCGACCGCGCCTACCGCAAACTGGTTTCCGCCGTCCTCAACAATCTGAAGAACCTGGGCGGCGCAGACGCTGTCCTGGCCTTGGGCGACCTGGCGGTGAAAGGCCGCAATGCCCACGGCAAGGCCCGTCTGCAGGTAGAAACCCTGGCCGACGGCACCTACGTCTTCGACCGCTTCAAGAGCCAGAAGGCCGAAGCGCCGAAGCTCAGGAAAATCACCCTGCTCGCCGACAAGGCCGATGCCGCCGCCGTCGAGCAGGGCGCCAGGGAAGCCCAGGCCATCGCCAACGGCATGGCCCTGACCCGCGACCTGGGCAACCTGCCGCCGAACCTGTGCCATCCCACCTTCCTGGGTGAACAGGCCAAGGCGCTGGGCAAGGAGTTCAAAGGCCTCAAGGTCGAAGTGCTCGACGAGAAGAAATTGCGCGAGCTGGGCATGGGTTCCTTCCTCGCCGTCGCCCAGGGCAGTGACCAGCCGCCGCGCCTGATCGTGCTGCAGTACAACGGCGCGAAGACGAAGGACGAGGCCCCGCACGTACTGGTCGGCAAGGGCATCACCTTCGACACCGGTGGCATCAGCCTCAAGCCCGGCCTGGGCATGGACGAGATGAAGTTCGACATGTGCGGCGCGGCTTCCGTGTTCGGCACCTTCCGCGCCGTGCTGGAACTGCAGCTGCCGATCAACCTGGTGGGCGTGATGGCCTGCGCCGAGAACATGCCCAGCGGCGGCGCGACCCGTCCGGGCGACATCGTCACCACCATGAGCGGCCAGACCGTCGAAATCCTCAATACCGACGCCGAAGGCCGCCTGGTGCTGTGCGACGCACTGACCTACGTCGAGCGCTTCAAGCCGCAATCGGTGGTGGACATCGCCACGCTCACCGGCGCCTGCATCGTCGCCCTGGGCTCCAACACCTCGGGCCTGATGGGCAACAACGACGCGCTGATCAAGCAACTGCTCAAGGCCGGTGAAGTCGCCGACGACCGCGCCTGGCAACTGCCGCTGTTCGACGAATACCAGGAGCAGCTCGACAGCCCCTTCGCCGACATCGCCAACATCGGCGGGCCCAAGGCCGGCACCATCACCGCCGGCTGCTTCCTGTCGCGCTTCGCGAAGAAGTTCCACTGGGCGCACCTGGACATCGCCGGCACCGCGTGGATCAGCGGCGGCAAGGACAAGGGCGCCACTGGCCGTCCGGTCCCGCTGCTGACCCAGTACCTGCTGGACCGCGCTAAGTAATGGCACCGTGCAATCTGCCGAAGGGATCGAACGCATGACCCGGGTCGACTTCTACGTCATCCCCAGCGCCGATCCCGACGCACGCCTGACCATCGCCTGCCGCCTCGCCGAAAAGGCCTGGCGGCAAGGCATGCGCATCTTCGTGCTGTGCGAAAGCGAGGCACAGCGCGAGGCAATCGATGCCCGGCTGTGGAACTTCCGGGGCGAAACCTTCATCCCACACAACGCGGTGGAAGAAGATGCCGACTCGCCGATCGTGCTCGCCCTCGGCGAGCCGCCGGAAAGCCACCGGGACCTGCTGATCAACCTGACCCTGGCCATTCCCACCTTTGTCGACCGCTTCAACCGGGTTGCCGAGCTGGTGATCGAGGAACCGGCGACTCGTCAGGCCGCGCGGGAGAATTTCCGTCGCTACCGCGAGCAGGGCTATCCTTTGCAGGACCACCGCCTGCCGCGCCCTTGAGAGCGTCTCAGCCAAGACCATGGACAACCGCAAGCCCCCGCACGACCCCGACCACCTGCTGGAAGACCTGAAGAAGATCCAGGACCTGCTGGACGAATCGGGCGCCGAGCCGCCCCTGCTCACCGAATCCTTCGAGCCGGACAACATCCCGCTGCTCTCCGACGTGGTCGCGCCCGCCCCCCAGCCGCCCACCCCGGCAGCCGTGTCGCCGGCCGCGCCAACCGTATCGTCAACGGCCAGCGAGCTGAACCGCCTCGACCTGGAACTGCGCGCCGCGGCCCAGCTCATCCTGCAGGACGTCCTCGACGACTTCGCCCCGCAGATCGAAGCCGAGCTGCAGCGCCGCCTGGAGGCACGGATGCAACGGCTGTTGGCGCAGCGCAAGCCCTGAACCGCCGCGCGGCCTCGCGCCAATCGCGGACAAGGTCCGCTCCTACGCCCCCCTTATCTGTAGGGGCGAGCTTGCTCGCGAACCGGGCTTCGCAGCGGGGGGTTGTTCGCGAGCAAGCTCGCTCCTACGAAGAGCCCTGCCCCACCCCGTCTCTGACGCTGGCTTTTTAAAGGCTTCCAGAGAAATCCCCACGCACTCCGAACGGCCCCGTTCAGGAGGCCGAGTGGAAGCGGAGTTTCAGGGGTTGAGCGGCATGGATGCCGCGAGAGCTGCGATGGGCCAGGGATGGCCCTTCGCAGCGTGCCCCTGAAACTTCGCTGGAGCGAGGGAATTTTTCGCCTAAGCGAAAAACCGGATGTCGGGGCAAGCCTTCTTGGTTACTTCTTCGGCGTCTGGAAAAAGTGACTCGCCGAGGAGCGAAACAAGAAGCTCGCGCGCACACCGAAGCGGCGCAGGAATGCCCAAGCCGAGGCCCGCCGCATCCTGACAGGTGCTGCCCCTGCAATATCACAGGGGCACGCGCCGGCCCTGCCGGCGGATCGCGGGCATGGCCCGCTCCTACAAGGCCCCAGCCGAGCGGCCGGAGGGCAAACGCGGACGGAGTCCGCTCCTACGCCCACAGCAACGCCTGTAAAAGCAGGCCCGCCCAACCCGCACTGGTGGCCTGTGAGCCCCGCCTCCCGTTATACTCAGCGGTTTTCCGTCTAGCCTTATCAGGGTCCCGCCGCGCTCATGGACAAGACCTACCAGCCCCACGCCATCGAATCCCACTGGTACCCCCTGTGGGAGAAAGAGAACTACTTCGCCCCGCAAGGCTCCGGCGAGCCGTACACCATCATGATCCCGCCGCCGAACGTCACCGGCAGCCTGCACATGGGCCACGGCTTCAACAACGCCATCATGGACGCGCTGATCCGCTACCGCCGCATGCAGGGCCGCAATACCCTGTGGCAGCCGGGCACCGACCACGCCGGCATCGCCACCCAGATGGTGGTGGAGCGCCAGTTGGCCGCCCAGGGTATCGCCCGTCATGACCTGGGCCGCGAGAAGTTCCTGGAGAAGGTCTGGGAGTGGAAGGACCAGTCCGGCGGCACCATCACCCGCCAGATTCGTCGCCTGGGTTCCTCCGTGGACTGGTCGCGCGAGCGCTTCACCATGGACGACGGCCTGTCCAACGCCGTGAAGGAAGCCTTCGTGCGCCTGCACGAGGACGGCCTGATCTATCGCGGCAAGCGCCTGGTCAACTGGGACACCAAGTTCCACACCGCCATTTCCGACCTGGAAGTGGAGAACCACGACGAGAAGGGCCACCTCTGGCACCTGCGCTACCCGCTGGCCGACGGCAACAAGACCGCCGACGGCAAGGACCACCTGATCGTCGCCACCACCCGTCCGGAAACCATGCTGGGTGACAGCGCCGTCGCCGTGCACCCGGAAGACGAGCGCTACGCCGCGCTGATCGGCACCTTCATCGACCTGCCGCTGGTGGGCCGGCGCATCCCGATCATCGCCGACGACTACGTCGACCGCGAGTTCGGCACCGGCTGCGTGAAGATCACCCCCGCCCACGACTTCAACGACTACGAAGTCGGCAAGCGCCACGACCTGCCGCTGATCAACATCTTCGACAAGGACGCGGCGATCCTCGCCACCGCCCAGGTGTTCAAGCTCGACGGCAGCGTCAACACCGAACTGGACGCCAGCCTGCCGGCCGCCTACGCCGGCCTTGACCGCTTCGTCGCGCGCAAGCAGATCGTCGCCGACTTCGAGGCCGCCGGCCTGCTCGAGAAGATCGACGACCACGCGCTGAAAGTGCCCAAGGGCGACCGCTCCGGCACCGTCATCGAGCCCTGGCTGACCGACCAGTGGTACGTCTCCACCAAGCCGCTGGCCGAGCCCGCCATCGCCGCCGTGGAGGACGGCCGCATCCAGTTCGTGCCCAAGCAGTACGAGAACATGTACTTCAGCTGGATGCGTGACATCCAGGACTGGTGCATCAGCCGCCAGCTGTGGTGGGGCCACCGCATCCCGGCCTGGTACGACGATGCCGGCAATGTCTACGTCGGCCGCAACGAGGCCGACGTGCGCGCCAAGCACAACCTGGGCGACGCCAACCTGCGCCAGGACGAAGACGTCCTCGACACCTGGTTCAGCTCGGGCCTGTGGACCTTCTCCACCCTCGGCTGGCCGGAACAGACCGACTACCTGAAGACCTTCCACCCCACCGACGTACTGGTGACCGGCTTCGACATCATCTTCTTCTGGGTGGCGCGCATGATCATGCTGACCATGCACCTGATCAAGAATGGCGATGGCAGCGCGCAGATCCCGTTCAAGACCGTCTACGTCCACGGTCTGGTGCGCGACGGCCAGGGCCAGAAGATGTCCAAGTCCAAGGGCAACGTGCTCGACCCGCTGGACATCGTCGACGGCATCACCCTCGACGAACTGCTGGAAAAACGCACCAGCGGCATGATGCAGCCCAAGCTCGCCGAGAAGATCGCCAAGCAGACCAAGGCCGAGTTCCCCGAAGGCATCGCCAGCTACGGCACCGACGCCCTGCGCTTCACCTTCTGCTCGCTGGCCTCCACCGGTCGCGACATCAAGTTCGACATGGGCCGCGTCGAGGGCTACCGCAACTTCTGCAACAAGCTGTGGAACGCCGCCAACTTCGTCATCGAGAACACCGATGGCAAGGACACCGGCGTGAATGGCGAGCCGGTCGAGCTGTCCTCGGTTGACCGCTGGATCATCTCCGCCCTGCAGCGCACCGAGATCGAAGTGGCGCGCCAACTGGACGCCTTCCGCTTCGACCTGGCGACCCAGGCCCTCTACGAGTTCATCTGGGACGAGTACTGCGCCTGGTACCTGGAGCTGGTCAAACCGGTGCTGTGGGACGAGAACGCGCCGCTCGAGCGCCAGCGCGGCACCCGTCGCACCCTGGCGCGCGTGCTGGAAACCGCACTGCGCCTGGCGCACCCGTTCATGCCGTTCATCACCGAGGAAATCTGGCAGCGCATCAAGACCGCCGCCGGCAAATCCGGTGACACACTGATGCTGCAACCCTGGCCGATTGCCGACGAGGCGAAGATCGACGCCGCCGCCGAGGGCGACATCGAGTGGGTCAAGGCCCTGATGCTGGGCATCCGCCAGATCCGTGGCGAGATGAACATCTCCATGGCCAAGCGCATCGACCTGGTGCTGAACAACGCCTCGCCCGAGGACCACCGCCGCCTGGCCGACAACGAGCCGCTGCTGATGAAGCTGGCCAAGCTCGAGACCATCCGCGTGCTGGACGAAGGCGAAGAGCCGCCGATGTCCGCCACCGCGCTGGTCGGCGACCTGCAGGTACTGGTGCCGATGGCCGGCCTGATCGACAAGGCCGCCGAAATGGCGCGGCTGGACAAGGAAATCCAGCGTCTGGAAGGCGAAGTCAAACGCGTGGGCGGCAAGCTGTCCAACGAAGGCTTCGTCGCCAAGGCTCCGCCGGAAGTGATCGAGAAGGAACGCGCCAAGCTGGCTGAAGCCGAGCAGGCCGTGACCAACCTGATCCAGCAGCGCGAGAAGATCGCCAGCCTGTAAGCCCCACCACAAGGCCCGCCAATGCGGGCCTTGTGTTTTTTGCAGATCAAGATCCCCTCTCCCTGACTCTCTCCCGCAAGCGGGAGAGGGGACCGTTCGGTGGAGGTTGAAACCACAGTATCAGCCGGCACGGACTGCCCCCTCTCCCTGAGGGAGAGGGCTGGGGTGAGGGGGACGCGCGGACACAGACGCCCCAGAGAGACCGCCTCCCTCCGCATAGCGCGTCATCCCGCGGCGCTCGTCAGTACACCGCCCCCACCGGGTACACGTAGGCATTCACGTCATAGAACGGCGTGCGCTGGTAGAACCACTGCAGGCGTGCCTGGGCGTCCTTGGCGAAGGCCTTGTCGTCCTTGAGCTTCTGCTCGAACTCGGCTTTCAGCTTCGGGTCCTCGGCGAGCATCTTGCGCGCCATCGGCTCCATCACGTATTCCTCCGGCTCCTCGGCCACCACCAGGGTCGAATTGAAGAAGCCCCAGGACCAGAACGAGTCAGGGCTTTCCGCCGTCAGCAGGTTGACCGCCAGCACGCCCAGCGGCTGGTCGGTGTCGATCACCACCGAGCCCGCCGGGTAGGTCTGCAGGCGCTGGAACGGCTTGCCGACGCCACTGACCAGCAGATGCCCCTCGTAGCCGGGAATCTCGTTGGTGGCAGCGCGATCCGGCTCGAATCCGCCGGCCAACTTGATGTCGTCCATGCGGTACAGCGTCACCTCGATGGGCGTGGCCTTGTCGAGGGTCTTCATCTGGATGCCGTGGGACTTCAGGCGCGCGATCACCTCGCTCCACTGCACCGGCACCACGTATTGCTTCGGCCGCTTCACCACCAGGTCCGGCACCGAGTTGTCGGTGATCGGCACGTTCAGCTGCTTGGGCTTGTTGCTCCAGACAATGGTCTTCTTGCCGGTGATGGGCGATTCCTCGTAGCGGTAGTCGCCCACGGTGAACGGCGTGTGCTGCGCCTCGCCCGGCTTCCAGGTGAGCGTCACCTGCTGCTGCGTCGCCAGCCGTTCGCGATCCTTGGTGATCGCCTGCTTCAGCGAATCGGCGTTATCGCCGATCACCTGGAACATCGCCTTGAGCATCACGTAGTTGCCCAGCACCTGGGTTTCATAGGGGTGCAGCGCGTGCTGCTCGATCAGGATCGAGGGCACGTTGCGGATGTCGCCGTACTGGTTGGAGAAACGCGCCAGGTCCGTGCGGTACGGGTAGTAGCCCTGGGTCGGGTCCTGGTTGTCGTTGAAGCTGATGCACTCGTGCACCACATGCCCGTCGCCCTCCAGCGCCTTGTACACCGGGCCGCGCATGACGCTGTCCATCCACTGGCTGGAGGCCGGCGACCAGCCATTGCCGTTGTGGCAGTAGGAGCTGTCGTAGGGGTACATGGCGCCGTCGGTGGAATGGGTGTCGGCGAAAAAGCTCAGGTCGTACTGGTTGAACACCCAGGCAACGTTGCGGATTTCCGCGCTGTCGAGCTTGGTGAAGTCGCGGTTGAGGTTGTAGTTCAGGCCGTTGACCCGCCAGCCGGTGACCTCTGGGCCGTTCTGGTTGATCCGCCCGTAGGGGCTGCGCCGCAGGTCGCCGTCGATGTTCACGGTGGGGATGAAGAGGATGTTGACCTTGTCCAGCACGCCGGCCAGCGGCTTGTCGCCGGTGGTCATGTCGCGCAGTAGCATGAACATGGCGTCCTTGCCGTTGGCCTCGCCCGGGTGGATTTCAGCCTCGACGAAGATCGTCGGCTTGCCGGACTTGTTCAGCCCGGCCGGCGACTTGTCCGCCTCGCGGCTGGCGGTCACAAGCAGCATCGGCTCGCCGGTGGCGCTGTTCTCCGGCAGGTCGCTCAGGGCGATGGCGCCGCCGGAGGCATCGGATAGCTTCTGCAGCCAGGCACGGGTCTGGTGGTAGTCGGAGGTCTGCCTGAAGCCGGTGGATTCGGCCAGGGTGATCAGCGAGTTGTCGGCCTTGGCGATGTACTTCGTGCTGGTGAGCTTCTGCTCGAACATCGCCGGGAGGATGCGCGTCTTGGCGGTGGCGCTGTAGCCGCTGTCATCGATGTACCCCGGCGCCGAAGGCAGGGCGGCATACAGGGGCAGGCTGGAGGTGGCAAAGAGGCCGGCGAGTAGCACTCGGGACGAGAGGTGGTCCATGAAAGATTCTCCTTTTGCAGCAAAATCGTCCTGCGGACGCGTCTGCGCCCATGCATGAACCATAGACAACCTGCGAAAAACGCCAGCGCGGTTCGTCGTCGCGCCCTGCGTCGCAGAGCGGCCCGGCTGCCCTGGATGGCCGCCGGCGCCGCCTGCTGATGTCGTTGACAGCGACTCAGTGCAGCTGAATCCGCCACCACAGGCGTTCCAGCCAAGAGCGCTGACGCCGTGCCAGCGCCGCGGCCAGTCGGCGGCGCAGCCGACGATAGGCCGCCTGGCTGCGGCTGGCTGCCGCCTGCCGGCGCGCCAATTCGAATTGCCCTTGCGCATGACGCGCATGCCCACTTTCACGCGCCTCGCGGTAGCCCTCCGCCAGGTGCCACAGGCAGGCGTAGTAAGGCCGCAGCGATTCCACGGGGATTGCCGCCAGGCCGCTGGCCAACTCGCCCAGGTTATCGCTGATCGCGTGATCGACAGCCAACCACAACCGGGCCTCCAGGTTGCCGTCATCCAGGGCCAGGGCGCGCCGGGAGGCCTCACCGGCCTCCTCGTCCCTGCCCAGCTCGCGCAGGCCCAGGGAAAGATTGTCCAGCGCCCAGGCCGGTGCATCGCTGCGCTCGCGCCAGTCGCCCAGCATGCTGGTCAGGGTGTACCACTCGCCATGGTTGGAGAGCGCGTAGCTGGCATGGGACCAGATCCGCATGTCTCTTTTCATCGTCTCGCGCAGCAGGTAGCAGGTGCTGCGCAGCACCGCACTGTCAGCAGGGCGGTCGGCCAGCAGGCCCAACATCGCCACGGCGAGGTTCCCCTGGCGGTCCTTGGGCAGCATGCGCTTGAACGCCCTCAGCAGCCCTCCCGGCACCAGCGCTCCAGCCTGGCGCCGCAGCCAGGCGCGGGCGGCCACCGAATTGGCGCTGCCCTGCTCCAGGCATTGCTCCACCTCCTGCACCAGGACATGTTCGCGCCTGGCCCCCATCACCGAATCTTCGGCCCGGCCCCAGACTTCCCCGGCGTCCTCGTCACTCTGCGCGAGGCGCTTCAGGCCGTCGCGAAGGTGCGCGGCGAAACGGTCCTCGGCCACCCCGAGGCGCACCATCCGTAGATAGAGGGCCGGCCCCGTCGTGTGGACGGCCATGGCATGCAGCATTTCCTCGCAGGCAATAGTCGCCTGGCGATCCAGGCGCAGGTCGAACAGTTGGAACCAGGCGAACGGGTAGTTGGCATCCAGCTGCAGGGCGCGTTCGAAGGAGGCCTCCGCCTGGGTAGGCTGCGCGGCGGCGACCAGCGCATGCCCCAGGAAACCATGGGCCATCGCCAGTTGCGGGCGCAATGCGACCATCTGCCGGGCGGCTTCGACATAAGGCGCGGCCTCGCCATCCTCATCGTGATAGTCGGCCAGTTGGCGCCAGCCTTCGAAGAAGTTCTCCGCCCGCGCCAGCAGTTGCCTCAGCACGCCCACCGCCTCCCGGTTCCGCCCCGCGGCGCGCTGGGCGCGAGCGCGGTACACTTCGAACTCCACCGGCGCGTTGCCCTGCCAGGGCGGCCCATCGAGCCACTGGCCCACCTCCTCGAAGCGGCGCTGCTCGATCAGCCATTTCAGATAGCCCTCTCCTGCTGCCCAGCCGAAAGGCGCCAGGCGCAAGGCTTCACGCCAGGCCGCGCCACGCTCGTCGCCCTGGCTGAGTTCGGCCAAGGCCTGCCAGGCGGCCGGGTCACCGGCGCGCAGCTCCACCAGTTGCCTGGCCAGCGTGACGGCCGCTTCCGGCGTGCGCTCGCGCTCGTCCAGCTCTCGTAGCTGAGTCCACGCCCACTGGTTATCCGGCTCCTCCTTCAGGGCCCTTTCCAGAGCCTCGCGCTGCTTGACGAAGCGCTCGACGCGCCCCAGCAGATAGGCCTGCCAGACCCGCAAGGCAGTATTCTCCGGCTCGCGCAGCAGCGCACGCTTGAGCAGTGCCAGCCCCGGCGCCAGCTCGGCATTTTCCTCCAGCAGCGATTCCAGGTAGGTGCGAATGGCCGGGACCCAGACGAGGTTGATGGCGAAGCTCTTCTCCAGCACCTCGCGACACGCGGCAAAGTCCTTCGCGACAAGGTGCAGCTGGGCCAGCTCCAGGTAAAGGCGCGGCAGCAGAGGGAAGCGCTCGATGGCGCTGTTCAGCAGGCTGCTGGCGGCCTCCTGCTGGCCGCACGCGCGTTGCTGGATCGCGACCGCCAGCCAGGCTTGCCACAGGTCGGGGCGCTGCGCCAGCGCCTCCTGCAGCGTCTGCAGAACCCCCTCCGCTTCGAGCAACGGCTGCGCGACGCGCTGGTAGCCCAGCAGGCCGTCGCCGAAGGTCACCTGCCGCTTGAGCTGGTCGGCCACCAGGGCCAGCGCCTCCAGGCTTTCTTCCCGGCTGGTGGCCAGTTCCACCAGTGTCTCGATGGCGTAGTCGTTGTCGATCGAGCGCTCCAGCGCCAGCCGCAGGTATTCCCGCGCCATCTCGCGCTCGCCGCGCCGCAGGCGCACGAAGGCCATGGTCGAAGCCCCGTTGGACGAGCGCGGTTCCAATCCAAGCGCGGCCTCGGCCAGCTCCAGCGCCTCATCGCCGCGCGCCTGGTTGGCCAGGTTGACCGCCAGTTCGCGCAGCGCCCAGGGATAGGCCGGGTTGATCGCCAGCAGATGGCGCAACGCTCGCTCCTTGTCGACCAGGGGCTCGCTCGAAAGCCATCCGTAGTGCATCTCCGCTACCCCGCAGTGATGGGGGTAACGCGCCACGAGGTCAGCCAGGTGCGCGAGCGCCGCCGCCCGTCCCTGGCGCTTCTGCAGCAGATCGGCGTACAGACGTTGCAGGCCCAGGTTGAGCGGCTCCTGCTCGAGCGCCTCGCCCACCTCCCGCAAGGCCAGCTCATGGTCGGCGCCGCTGCGCTGCAGGTGCCAGGCGTGGGCGCGCACCCAGCGCCCGCGCTGGCAGCGCGACTCGGCCCGGCGCAGGCAGGCCTCGGCTTCCTCCAGCCGGCCGTAGCGCCCATAGGCATCCGAGGCGTACAGCAGCATTTCGGGGTCCTCGGGCAGTCGCGCGAGCCCCCGCTCCAGCAACGTGAACATCTCCTGCACACGCTCCAGTTCATCTAGCAGCTGGCACAGACTGATCACCGGCCCGCTGTTGCGATTTCCCAGGCGTTCAGCCCGTTGCCGGAGGAATTCCAGCGCCACTTCGCCCTGACGCAACCAGCGGCTGGCACGGAAGTAGGCCAACGCGTGGCCTTCATTGAATTCGTCGAGGCAGGCGGCAACCCGATACAGCTCGGTGGCCTCCTCCTGCCGGCCCTCGCCCCAGAGCAGCGAGGCAAGCCCCTGCCAGGCCGTCGCCAGCGTCGGATGACCATACAGGGCACGCTGGAAAAGCGCCTGCGCCTGCGCCTGGCGGCTGCCGTCCTCGGCGAGGAAATGCGCATAGCGCACCAGCACCCAGACGTCCGCGCTATGCTCGGCGATCTGCGAATACCACTCCTGCTGCTCCGCGCGGGTCGCCAACTGCTCCAGCGACGATGCCTTGGACAACTTCAGGTTGGCGTCCTCAGGAAACATCCTCAGCAATTTTTCGGTAGCCGCCAGGCGGCCCGCCTCGCTGCCATCGTACCCGGCCAGGGCTCGTTCGGCCTGCGCAGTCAGGCGGTCATCGGGCCAGTACAGCAGCATCCTGGCGAGACCTTCCCGCGCCTGTTCCCGATGATGCACTTCCAGGGCGCCGATCACGGCGTAATAGGCATCCCACTGCACCGTGTCAGGAAGCTCCAGCCCCTCCAGGCGCGCTGACTCTTCGACCGGCAGCATCAGCATGCCGCGCGGACCGAAAGCCTTGCGTTCGGCAAAGAAGGATTCGGCGAGCAGTTCGTTGTAATCGCGCTGTGATGGGTCGCGCAGCAACAAGGTGCCACGGGGGGCGTCATAACCGATGACTGCCTGCAGGTGTCCGCTGCCGGTAGTCTGCGTGGTGAGGGTGAACGGGATGCCGCGATCGATGAGCGCAACGCAACTGTTCCAGTCGACAGTGAACTCACGCGCCAGCCAGCCATTGCGCTCGGCCCAGTTGCGCTCTGCGAAATGGGGTGTGCCGTCGTAGCAGATCTCCTCCGCGACCTGCAGATGTTCGACGCCTCGTCCCCAGAACCGTGCAATCGCCGTCAATGTCGCGGGGCCGCAAGTGACGTGATGCTGTCGAACGAAAGACACCGGCAGCAAGCGGCGCTGTCCCTGGGGCGCCTGCAGTTTCTCGGCAATCCCCTGGTAGAAGCCGGGGCCGGCCTGTTCTGCATACAGCCGGCCGCTTTCATAGTCACCGCGCAGGCAGGCGATGTCGCAGTAGCGCGCGGCATACCAGCGCTTGAGTCCCACGTCGTTGAGGCTGGCGCAGGCTTCGGCTCGGCGCAGGGTCTGCTCGGCCTCGTCGAGGCGTTGATGCTCGATCAGCCACCCGCCCAGCTGCGATAACAACGCCGCGCTCTGTGTGTTCCCAGCCGCGCCCTGCAAGCGCTCGATGGCCTCGGCGTCGCGGCCGAGCAGCATTTCCATGGCAGCGGCCTGTTGTTGGGCCGCCCGGTAATCCGGCCAGGTCTCCAGCACACGCTCGCAGGCCTGCAGCGCCTCGGCGTAGCGATCCTCCTGCTCCAGGCAATAGGCCTGCTCGACGTGCAGCCAGGCTTGCCCCGGGCTCAGTTCCAGCGCGCGTTCCATGGTCTCGCGGGAGCGAGTGAAGTCACGCAGATGCGCAGCCAGCAGCGCGATGAAAGACAACCATTCCGCCTCCTCATCGACAGTGCCATGGAGCGGAGCCAGCTGATGAAGCCAGCGCCAGACGAAATAGTGACCGCGCCGCGACAACAGCTCTCGCCCATGCACCAGGCAGCCAGCATAGCTGCGACGGTCGGCACGCCAGGCGCGCCAGGCGAAAACCCGTGCCAGCCGCTGCGCCCCCAGGTGCCGCAGCAGCCGCGCGGCCAACGCCAGGGCCTGTGGCCCCCGCCACTCCTCCAGCGGCCCCAGCCGCAAGGCCTGTTCGTAGGCATCCTGAAATCTGCCGATGTCGCAGAGCCGCTCGATGTGCGCGACGTCCGCGATGCTGCCAGCCGCGACACAGGGTTCCAGATCGAATCCGTTCATTGACTACGCCCTCCTGAATGGCAGGAAGATAGTGCCGTGCCCTCGTAGGATCGGCCAGTGACTTTTCGCCGACAACCAGGCTCTACCGGCTGCACCGCCATTCCTTGCCGGAATGACCTCCGGAAGAATCGTCGCTTGGAAGGCAGCGCTGCTTGGCTGAAGATCAGCGGCACCCATCCCCCTCAAGCGAACAGCCATGCCAGACTCTCCAGCCCGCAACGGCGGCCAGATCCTCGTCGATGCCCTGCAGCTCCACGCGGTTGACACCGTCTACTGCATCCCCGGCGAAAGCTACCTGCCGGTACTCGATGCACTGCACGACGCGTCGGGTATCCGGACCATCGTCACCCGCCACGAAGGCGCCGCGTCGAACATGGCGGACGCCTACGGCAAGCTCACCGGCCGCCCCGGAATCTGCTTCGTCACCCGCGGGCCGGGTGCGACCCACGCAGCCAACGGCGTGCACACGGCGATGCAGGACTCGACGCCGATGATCCTGTTCATCGGCCAGGTGGAAAGCGCCTTCAAGGGCCGCGAAGCCTTCCAGGAAGTGGATTACCGGCAGATGTTCGGCGGCCTGGCCAAGTGGGCCACCGAAGTCGAGGACATCCGCCGCCTTCCCGAGATCGTTGCCCGCGCCTTCCGTGTCGCCCAGTCCGGACGCCCCGGCCCGGTGGTCATCGGGCTGCCGGAGGAAGCGCTGTTCGGCTCCGCGCAGGTCGCAGACATGAAGCCGACACCGATTACCCGAGCTACGCCAAGCGCCGACTCGTTGGCCGAACTGCGTGAGCGCCTGAGCCGGGCCAAGCGCCCGCTGCTGATCGTCGGCGGCACTGGCTGGACCCAGGAGGCGTGCGCGCAGGTTCGCGCCTTCGCCCGCACCAACCGCCTGCCGCTGGTGGCTTCGTTCCGACGCCAGGACCTGATCGACAACCGCGACGAGCAGTACGCCGGCCAGCTCGGCTTCGGCGCCTCGCCCAAGCTGACCGACCGCGTGCAGGAGGCCGATCTGCTGGTCGTGCTGGGGTCGCGCCTGAGCGAAACGCCAACCGCCGGCTACACCCTGGTCCAGAGCCCGCGCCCGGTACAGGGCATGATCCACGTCTACCCCGATGCCAGCGAACTGGGCCGCGTCTACCAGGCGGACCAGAGTATCCAGGCCGGCATGCCGGAGATCGCCGCCGCCCTCGCCAACCTCGCGCCCCTCTCCGGGACGCCCTGGGCCGAATGGACCGCCGCTGCCCGCGCCGATTACCTCAGCTACATCACGCCGCCGACCGCGGAACCGCCGCAGGGCGTGGACCTCGCCCAGGTCATCCAGCACCTGAACGAGACGCTGCCGGACGACGCGGTGATCAGCAACGGCGCCGGCAACTACGCCGTCTGGGTGCACCGCTTCTACCGCTATCGCTCGCCGCGCAGCCAACTGGCCCCCACCAATGGCGCCATGGGCTACGGCTTCCCCGCCGCCATCGCCGCCAAGCTGCGCGATCCGCAGCGCAGCGTGGTGTGCTTCGCCGGTGACGGCTGTTTCATGATGTACCCGCAGGAACTGGCCACCGCCGTGCAATATGGCGCCGCGCTGACTGTCATCGTGGTCAACAACGGCATGCTCGGCACCATCCGCATGCACCAGGAGCGCGAATACCCCGGCCGCATCAGCGGGACCGAGCTGCGCAACCCCGACTTCGTCGCCCTGGCCCAGGCCTTCGGCGCCCATGGCGAGCGGGTCGAACGCACCGAGGATTTCGCCGCCGCCTTCGCGCGCGCCCAGGCCAGCGGCAAGCCGTCCCTGATCGAGCTGCGCACCGACCCGAAGCAGATCACCCCGGTCGCCCGGCTGCCGTGACCTGGGGCGTGAGGCTTCGCTAAGCTGCATCGGATCAACGCAACGTGCCCGCCACAACGGGCACAATGGCGAGCCGAACATCTGCTAGGGAAGCGCATGAGTCTGCAACTGATCTGGGTCCTCGCCCTGCTGGCCACCGCGGTCGGGCTGTTCGTCATCAACCGGCCACGGATGGACGTGGTCGCCCTGCTGGTGATGGTCGCCCTGCCGCTGTCGGGCATCCTCAGCGTGCAGGAATCGCTGGCCGGCTTCGCCGACCCCAACGTCATCCTGATCGCCGCGCTGTTCGTCATCGGCGAGGGCCTGGTGCGCACCGGCGTGGCCTATCGAATCGGCGAGTGGCTGACGCGCCGCGCCGGCGCCAGCGAAACACGCCTGCTGGTGCTGTTGATGCTCGCCGTGGCCGGGCTCGGCTCGGTGATGAGTTCCACCGGCGTGGTCGCCATCTTCATTCCCGTGGTGCTGAGCATCGCCTCACGCCTGCATGTGTCGCCGCGCCGGCTGATGATGCCACTGAGCTTCGCCGGGCTGATCAGCGGCATGCTCACCCTGGTTGCCACCGCGCCCAACGTAGTGATCCACAGCGAGCTGGTGCGCGAGGGCTCGAAGGGCTTCGGCTTCTTCAGCTTCACGCCCTTCGGCCTGGTGGTGCTGGTGCTCGGCATCGGCTACATGCTGGTGGCACGCCGCTGGCTGGGCGATGACGATGGCGACGACAAGCAGAGCGCCAAGCGCCGCACCCTGAGCGATCTGATCCGCGACTATCAACTGGCCGGGCGCGAGCGTCGCCTGCGTATCCGCGCCGATTCGCAACTGGTGGGCATGAGCCTGGGCGATGTCGAACTGCGCGCCCGCGCCGGTACCAACGTGGTGGCCATCGAGCGCATGGTGCACTTCCGTCTGAAGATCCTCAGCCCCGGCGCCAGCATCATGCTGCAGGCTGGCGATGTGCTGCTGGTGGACATCTACGGGGACCGCAGCGACCTGCTGGGCATGTATCACGAATTCGGCCTGGAGCCGCTGAGCCTGCAGGGCGACTACTTCACCGAGCGTGCCCATGAGGTGGGCATGGCCGAAGTCACCCTGCCGCCGGAATCCACTTTGTTGGGCAAGAGCGTGCTGGATCTGGAGTTTCGCAGTCAGTTCGGCCTCAACGTGGTCGGCCTGCGGCGCAACCGCGAGGCCCTGGTGGAAGGCCTGCTGGAGGCCAAGCTGAAGGTCGGCGACACCCTGCTGGTGATTGGCGGCTGGAAGGAGATTCGCCAGCTGCAGGCGCGCGGACGGGACTTTCTGGTGCTCAGCCTGCCCGCCGAGGTGGACGAGGCCGCTCCCGCCGCCAGCCAGGCGCCGCACGCACTGTTCAGCCTGGCGGTGATGGTGATCCTGATGGTCAGCGGTCTGGTGCCCAACGTCATGGCGGCACTGATCGCCTGCCTGTTGATGGGCGCGTTCCGCTGCATCGACATGGACAGCGCCTATCGCGCCATCCACTGGCAGAGCCTGCTGCTGATCGTCGGCATGCTGCCTTTCGCCCTGGCGTTACAGAAGACCGGCGGTATCAGCCTGGCAGTCAGCGGCCTGGTCGGCGCGCTCGGCAATGCAGGGCCCTATGCCATCCTCGCCAGCCTGTTCGTGCTCACGGCAGTGATCGGCCTGTTCATCTCCAACACCGCCACAGCCGTGCTCATGGCGCCGGTAGCCATCGCCACGGCCAAGGCCCTGGGCGCATCGCCGGAAGCCTTCGCGATGATCGTCGCGCTGGCCGCGTCGGCTGCCTTCATGACGCCGATTTCCTCGCCGGTGAACACCCTTGTGCTGGGGCCGGGTCGCTATCGCTTCGCCGATTTCGTCAAGGTTGGCGTACCCTTCACGATTCTGGTGATGATCGTCAGCGTTGTGCTGGTACCCTGGCTGCTGCCGCTGTAGCCGTCCGCAAAAAGGAATCATCTCGATGGAAGTGAGCAAGACCAAAAGCAGTTTCTACCGCCGTCTCTATGTGGCCTGGCTGATCGACAGCGGCGCCGCCACCAGCGTCCCGGCATTGATGGCAGCCACCGGCATGCCCCGGCGCACGGCCCAGGACACCCTGGCCGCGCTGGCCGACCTGGACATCGACTGCGCCTTCGAACAGCACGACGGCGAACGCAACAACGCCGGCCACTACCGCATCCGTGACTGGGGCGCCATCGATCCACGCTGGATCGCCGCGCACCTGCCCAGGATCAAGGACATCCTGCAGTACCCCTGAGCCCGCCCGCATGCTTGCCGTCCCGCCCTGTGGCGATCGCGCCACTGACCCTGCTGACCTTCGCCGTGCTGCTGGTACTGCTCTACCGTGCCAGCGGGCTGCATGAGGCGTTCTGTATCGACGCCCTGCGCCGAGAGCTGACCGATCACCGCCTGGGCGGGCTGAACTACAGCCTCGCCCCCTCGGGCATCGGCTTCCGGCCGTAGATGCTCGGCACCCTGCTTGGCCTGCCGATCCCGCTGCTGCTCTGCTGCCTTCTGTTCGAGCGCCTGGGCAACGTGCTGCTCGGCTGACGCGCCCATCTGTGGGAAAATCGCCCACCGCTTCCCTGTCCCGCGCGCCCTCATGTCGAAAGCATCCAGACCGCCCAAACGCCCCGCCGCCCAGGCAAAGCCTGCCCAGCCCCTGCGCGACCCCGCCGCCAAGCGGCCGAACCTGCTGCACCCACGCAACCGCCACCAGGGGCACTACGACTTCCCGGCACTAATCGAGGGCTGCCCGGAGCTGGGCCGCTTCGTCATCACCAACCCCTACGGCAAGCCGAGCATCGACTTCGCCAACCCCGAGGCGGTGCGCCTGTTCAACCGCGCGCTGCTGAAGGCGCAGTATGGCATCGGCCAATGGGACATTCCCGCCGGCTTCCTCTGCCCGCCGATCCCCGGCCGCGCGGACTACGTGCACTACCTCGCCGACCTGCTCGCCGAGGACAACGGCGGCAGCGTGCCGCGCGGGCCGGAGGTGCGCGTGCTGGACATCGGCGTCGGCGCCAACTGCATCTACCCGCTGATCGGCCACCGCGACTACGGCTGGCGCTTCCTCGGTTCGGACATCGAACCCGCCGCGCTGGCCTCCGCGCACGCCATTGTCAACGGCAACCCGGGCCTGGTCGAGGCCATCGAACTGCGCCAGCAGCACGAGCCGACGCATATCTTCCGCGGCCTTCTGAGCGCGGACGAACGCTTCGACGCCACCCTGTGCAACCCGCCCTTCCATTCCTCGCCGGAGGAAGCCAGCAGCGGCAGCCGGCGCAAATGGAAGAACCTCGGCAAGCTCGACCCGTCGCGCCAGTTGCCCAAGCTGAACTTCGGCGGGCAGAGCAACGAGCTGTGGTGCGAGGGCGGCGAGATCGCCTTCCTCCGCAAGCTCGCGGTGGAAAGCGCCGAAGTCGGCCGGCAGGTGCGCTGGTTCAGCTCGCTGGTGTCCAAGGCCGGCAACCTCGACGACTTCCGCCGCGCCCTGAAGAAGGCCGGCGCCATCAGCATTCGCACCGTGGACATGGCCCAGGGCCAGAAGCAGAGCCGCTTCGTCGCCTGGACCTTCCTCGAACCGGAACACCGCCGAGCCCAACCGTAGGGCGCATAACGCGGCACGCGTTATGCGCCGTCGTCGAGAGCTGGGCGGATAAGCGCCGCTATCAGACTTCGGCTGCCATGGCCGGTATGCGCTCCCGGCCCAGCAACAAGAACACCAGCCCGGCAACGATGAAGGTCACGCCCGCGAGCAACTGCAGCACTCGGCTGAACACCGCCACGTAATCGCTGCGCAATTGCTCGGGCGCCAGCTGCGGCAGTTGCTCGACCACCGCCGCCAGGTTGCCGATGGCCAGCTGGTTGGCGCTCATCAGCCGATCCGCTGTGGGCAACCCCAGCGGCTCCAGCTGCGCCGCGATCAAGGTCGCCAACAACGCACCGACCACCGCGATGGCCACCGCGTCGGCGGACACCCGCACCGTGTTGAAGATGCCGGTGGCCATGCCTGCGCGCTCGCGCTCCACCACGCTCACCGCCAGCCCGTCCATCAGCCCCCAGGGCAAGCCGATACCAATGCCGATTACCAGCAACGGCGCATCCGGCGCTATGCCCGCCTCCAGGCTGCGTGCAAGCCAGAGCAGCCCGCTCGCTACGATCAACAGGCCCACCGCCGACAAGCTGCCTGCACTGAAATGCTTCGCCAGCAATGCCGCAACAATGGGCACCACCAGCAGCGGCGCCGACAACGCCAGCATGGTCCAGCCTGCCTGGAGTGCGCCCTGCCCCTCGATACCGATGAAACGCCCTGGCAGCAGCACGATCAAGACCAC
This sequence comes from Pseudomonas nitroreducens TX1, assembly GCF_000313755.1. Taxonomy (GTDB): domain Bacteria; phylum Pseudomonadota; class Gammaproteobacteria; order Pseudomonadales; family Pseudomonadaceae; genus Pseudomonas; species Pseudomonas nitroreducens_A. The sequence continues at coordinate 251,447 of NZ_AMZB01000138.1, forward strand.
GTAGGCGAACGCCGGCGACGCGCCCAGCAACTGCACGCCGACGAAGCGCCATTGGCTGAACAGCGACAGGTCCAGCAATGGGCGCTCCACACGCCGCTCGATGACGATGAACGCCGCCAACAGCAGGGCGCTCGCTACCAGCGTGACAATGACTGCAACGCTGCTCCAGCCCTGTTCCGGCGCCAGCAACAGACCGTAGGTAAACAGGCTGAGCGCAGCGGTAAAGCTCAGGGCGCCGGGCCAGTCCAAGCCATGCGCCTGCGGGTCCCGCGTCTCGCGGCAATGGCGCACCACCACAGGCACCGAAGCCAGCGCGCAAACCGCTGGCACCAGGAACACCCAGCGCCAGCCCGGCCCATCGGTGAGCCAGCCGGCGAGTAGCGGGCCGAATGCGAGGCCGACGCCGAAGGTGGTGCCCAGCAGGCTGAACACGCGCGTGCGGATCGGTCCGTCAAACTCTTGTGCCAGCGCCGCCATGGCGGCGGCGAAGGCCGCCGAACCACCCGCGCCCTGTAGCAGGCGCAGCACATCGATGGTCGCCACCGAACCGGCCAGCGGAATCGCCAGCGTAGTGACGCAGAACAGCGCCAGGCCGACCAGCCAGACACGCTTGCGCCCGTACACGTCCGCCAGGCTGCCGGCCGCCATCATCGCCGCGCCGTAGGCCAGCACGTAACCGTTGACGATCCAGTTCAGCGCCACGGCCGAGCCGCCCAGTTCAAGGGCGATGGCTGGCAACACCACGGCAGGGCCGGTGAAGCAGAGAGGAATCAGCACCGCCGTCAGGCTGGCCGCGAGCAACAGCAGCCAGCGCGACGTGGCGGGCTGGTTTTCGGAAGTGTCGTGGGAAGGGTTCATGGTGGGTCCGCAATGATCCGAAGAAGACCCGCCGAACGCTACTCAACCCGGCATTGCGGAAAAACAGGCTAGGATTCCGAACAAAACGGACATCAGCGTCCGCAATCGAAGGTTCGCGACGCGGCACAATGGCCGCCCGCCCAAACGGACGCATGCACATGGACAGCCTCAACGGCCTTCGCGTGTTCCTCCAGGTCGCCGAGACTCTGAGCTTCGCCCAGGCCGCGCGCCTGCTCGGTCTTTCCGCCTCGGCGGTGGGCAAGAGCATCGCCCGCCTGGAGGAACGCCTGGGCGTGCGCCTGTTCCATCGCAGCACACGCAGCCTCAGCCTCTCCAACGAAGGCCAACTGTTTCTCAAGCGTTGCCGGCGCATCCTCGACGAGCTGGAAGCAGCAGAGCAGGAGCTGGCGCTGTCCACCCAGCAGGCCCGTGGCCGACTGAAGATCAGCATGCCGCTGGTGGCCGGGCTGCTGCCCCAGGTGCTGCCGGAGTTCCTCCGCTGCTACCCGCGCATCCAGCTGGATATCGATTTCACCGACCGCCTGGTGGACGTCATCGACGAGGGCTTCGATCTCGTGGTGCGCGGCGGCGAGCTGCGCGACTCGCGGCTCAAGGCGCGCAAGCTGGGCGACTTCAGCCTGCTGCTGGTGGCCGCCCCGACCTACCTGCGCCAGTACGGTACGCCCCGGCGCCCGGCGGACCTCAACCAGCATCTGTGCCTGCATTACCGCTACCCCAGCAGCGGGCTGGTGCAGCGTTGGCCGTTGAACCTCGCACCGGGCGAAACGGAACCGCGCCTCGACGGCGGGCTGATCTGCAACACCGCCGACATGCTGATCAACGTCGCCAGCCAGGGCATGGGCATCGCCTGCCTGCCCGACTTTGCGGTGCGCAGCGCGCTGAGCGATGGCCGCCTGGTGCAGGTGCTGAGCGAACACACCATGCACCAGGGCAGTTTCCACGCCTTGTGGCCGGCGGGTCGGCGCATGCCGCTGAAGCTACGGGTGTTCCTCGACTTTCTCGGCGACCGCCTGTTCGTCACCCGTTGAGGGTGGACTCACAGACCGATCAGCGGATGAACTGCTTGCTGATCTCGCGGAAGACTTCCGTTCCGGCGCGCTCCATCCATTCGAAGGCGACCATCTCCCGCGAGACGATCACCGCCCCGGCCTGACGCATACGCTCCAGCGCCAGCGCCTTGTCCTGCGGGCGGCGCGAGCCGACGGCCTCGTCCACCACATAGACCTGGCGATCCTCGGCGAGCAGCCCGAGCACCGTCTGCAACACGCAGACGTGCCCCTCGGTGCCACACACCACGAATTGCCGGCTATCGCCGCCAGCCATCTGCAACAGTCCGGGGTCGGTGACGGCAGAGAAAGCGATTTTCTCCAGCAATTCGCCCTCGGTCAGCTCGTCGCGCAGCGCCGGCAGCGTCGGACCGAGGCCCTTCGGATACTGCTCGGTGGCCAGAACCGGCACGCCCAGGCGCCGTGCGATGGCCAGCAGCCAGGCGCTGTGTTCCAGCACCGCCTCGTTGTCGTGGATGGCCGGGAACAGGCGCTCCTGGATGTCGATGATCAGCAGGCAGGAGGTTTGGGCGCGCATCAGCATGGAGAAATTCCTCGCAGGTCCAGCCCTGTTTTTGGGCTCAGGAGCGGGCGCTGTCAACACGCGCGCGACGCATTTCCTCGCCGAGCACCTTTCCGTAGACCGCTTCGGGCTGTTGCTGGCAGCGCTCCACGACGCGAGGCAGGGCGGCATCGAACCTGCGGTTCATGATCTGCGCTTCTTCCACGCCCATCTTTCCACTGAGGGAGGCCAGGAAGACTGCACCGCCCGTGAGCTTGAACGTGTCCATCTCGTCCATCGGCTTGTCGGGGGAAGCCTGGCGGAACGCCGCAACTTCGCGATTGATAGCGCTGCAAGGCTGACCGACCAGTGCGTGAATCGTTCGCTCCATCGACACGGCGGCTTTCTCCGTCTCAGTGGCGGGTACCGCATCGATTCCGCTTTCCACGGACTTGGGGTCGAAGTAGAGGGTTCGGCTGGCGGTGCGCGGCGCGGGATACTCGGCTGTCGGCGTCCAAGGCTGGAAGCGCCAGAATTTCACCCGCTCCTCCGCCACTTTGGCGAACGCCGGATGGCCCGCGTCGAGAATACGAACATGGGTGACTTCGCCGCTCGCCTCGACATCGAACTGCACCTTCACCGAGCCCGCAATTCCCGTCGGGCGCAGGTCCTCAGGATAGTTCGGTGCCACCATATAGCGGGGCACTAGTCGTGGCCCTTGCTCGGTCGGTGCGCTGGCGCAGCCCATCATCGAAGCCAGCATCAGCGCCACAGCAACGCGTGGCAGCATTTTTCCCTTCTCCATGAGCACCTTCCCGGGCAGTCCGTTATGACGAGGGCACGGATGGTAGCGCCGCCGTGCCGGAGTTTCCATTAGGCAGCGTGATGTGCAGACGGACCTAGGCCCGCTATCGATCAGTCGCATTCGCCACTTGGCAGGCGGTCCGCCAGCACGCACCCTATGCCGCCAGAACAACACAACAACGAGCCTGGGAGAGAAGGGAACATGGGCAAGAGCATCAGCATCGCCGCGCGTGACGGCAGTGGCAGCTTCAACGGTTATCTCGCGGTACCGGCCAGCGGGCACGGCCCCGGCGTGGTGATCGGCCAGGAGATCTTCGGCGTCAACGCCAACATGCGCAGCATCGCCGACAGCTATGCCGAGGAAGGCTACGTCGCCCTGGTGCCCGACCTGTTCTGGCGCCTGCAACCCAACCTCGAACTGGGCTACAGCGAGGCCGAATTCGGCCAGGCCATCGGCCTGTTCCAACGCTTCGACGTGGACAAGGGCGTAGACGACATTGCCGCTGCCATGGATGCCCTGCGCGCCCTCCCGGAAGTCGAGGATCGCGGCATCGGCTACGTCGGCTTCTGCCTGGGCGGCAAGCTCGCCTACCTCACCGCCGCGCGCACCGACGCTGCATGCTCCGTGGGCTACTACGGCATGGGCATCGAACAGATGCTCGACGAGGCAGCGAACATCAAGGGCCGCCTGGTGCTGCACTTCGCCGAGCAGGACGTGTACTGCGACGCCAACGCCCGCGCGGCCATCGGCGAAGTCCTCGGCAAGCTGCCGAAGGCGGAAATCTACAGCTACCCCGGCGTCGACCACGCCTTCGCCCGCCCGGGCGGCATGCACTTCGACAAGCCCGCCGCACTGATGGCCCATGAGCGCAGCATCGGCGCACTCAAGCGCGAGATAGGCCCGGACTTCGACCTGTCGCAGCTGTGGGAAGACCACATCCATCACGAATTCGCCGCCCGCGACGTGCCCGCCACCATGGCAACCATGGTCGCCCAGCCCTACGTCAACCATATCCCCACCATGACCGGCGGGGTCGGCCAGGACGAACTGGCGCGCTTCTACCGCAACCACTTCGTCCACGGCAATCCGCCGGACATGAAGCTGGTGCCGATCTCCCGCACCGTCGGTGCGCTGCAGGTAGTGGACGAGTTCGTCATGTGCTTCACCCATACCAGCGAAATCGACTGGATGCTCCCCGGCGTGCCGCCCACCGGCAGGTATGTGGAGATCCCCATGCTCGGCGTGATCCGCTTCCGTGGCGACAAGCTGTGCCACGAGCACATCTACTGGGACCAGGCCAGCGTGCTGGTGCAGATCGGCCTGCTCGACCCCGCCGGGCTGCCGGTGGCCGGAGTGGAGACAGCGAAGAAGCTGCTCGACGAGAGCCTGGGATCGAACACCCTGATGACCAAGTGGAAGGACAGCGAAGGCCGCTGATCCTCCTCGATGAACCCAAGGAGCACCCGATGTATCCCATAAGGAAATGGACCTGCGCCGCGCTGCTCGCCCTTGCCGGCAGCGCCGGCGCGGCGGAGCGCACCGCGCAACCCTGCGATGACGCCACCTTGCAGACCCTCGCCGGGCAGCTCGGCCAGCAAGGCTGGCAGGCGCCGGGGGCCGCAGCGGAAGGGCCGGTGATCGCCGCCGCCTGCAAGCCCTGGCCGGACGATCCGCAGTTGCAGGTGGTAGCCGTCGCCTACCGCGCCGCTGGCGATCAGGCCGAGCCGGGCGAGCGCAACCTGAACCTGCTGGTCGGCCAGCTCGACACCAGCAGCGGCAAGCTGGTGACGCGCAGCGACGACAGCATTGGCGAAGACGCCATGGTGGAAATCGACAGCTCCAGCCTGTGGCTCGACACCGCGCGCTATCGCCTGTCACCGGAGGTGCGCGGCTTCGGCCTGGTGATCGGCAGCGTGGCGCGCGGTGCAAGCTGTCCGGACGCCTGGTCCTATGACGACTTCAGCCTGTACGCGCCGCAGGGCGACACGCTCAAGGCGGTGTTCCGCACCTACCTGCGGCAATGGACGACGCTGGAAGGCCAGACCTGCAGCAACGAGCGCACCGTGATCGAACGATCGCAACTCACCTTGTCGATCGGCCAGGAAAACCATCACGGCTATGCCGACCTTATCGTCAGCGCGAAGGTACAACGCGAGCAGGAAGGCAACGACGTCGGCGCGCCGAAGACGGTGCGCACCACCGTCACCTACGACGGCACACGCTATCCGTTCGAGGAGTTCTCCACCTTCTGGCAGAGCCATCCCTGAGCGTAGGAGCGGACTCCGTCCGCGATGGGTGTCCGGCGCGCGGCGATCCAGGACCTGCCGGCAGGCAAGAAAAAACGCCGTGGCCCATTCGGGACACGGCGTCATGGAGGACTGACCGTACCGATCAGTGACCGGTGTTGTCCCCGCGGCGGCTGGTCTCGAAGAGGAACCAGGTGCGCTGCTCGGTCTCGTCGATCCAGTTCTCGATCAGGCTGGCGGTGGCGATGTCGTGGTACTCGTCACACAAGTCATGGACCTCGCGCATGTAGGAGGTCAGCGCTTTGTTGTCCTCCTGCAGCTCGGCGAGCATGTCCAGCGGCTGGACGAATTCGGCGTCGTTGTCGAGGATGCGCTTGAGCTTGGCGATGTGACCAATGGAGCGAATGCTGTTGCCGCCGATCTTTCGGGTGCGCTCGGCGATGGCGTCGGTCATCGCGAAGATTTCGGTGGCGTGATCGTCCAGCAGCAGGTGATAGTCGCGGAAGTGCGGGCCGCTGACATGCCAGTGGAAATTCTTGGTCTTCAGGTACAACGCAAAGACATCCGCCAGCAGGCGGTTGAGCGCAGCCGACAGATCGCGGGTGGCATTCTTGCTCAGGTCCGACGGAGTGGCCAGCGCAGGGGCGCGGCGCGGAGCGGCTTTTGCCGCGGCGGCTTTTGCTGCGGTGGGTCTGGCGGCAGCGGCCTTGGCAGCCGCCGGTTTGGCGGCGGCAGGTTTTGCGGCAGGTTTGCTGGCCGCTTTGGCAGCCGGCTTCGCGGCGGGCTTGGCCGCTGCGGGTTTCTTCGGAGCCGATGCGGATTGCTTCATCTCAAATCACCTCTACGAAAGATCACGATACCTGTGGGTGCCGACTCGGGCGCGATTGGCTGAGTTACGCGGTCTTGAGCCTATCTCGCCTGGCGTCGATTGCAAGTTGACAGCACTGCCGCACTCGCGTTCCGCCTGATATGGATCAATCGTGGAGCGGCTTTCTGAAGTACACGACACGCTCGGTTTCGACGAAACCCAGGGCGCGATGCAAGGCATGGCTGGCGGTGTTGTCCAGCGCCGCGTCGGAAGCAAAATCCACACAGCCGCGTGCACCACCCCAGGCCTGTACTGCGCGTACCAGAGCCCGCGCCACGCCTTGCCGGCGGGCGTCCTCACGCACGTAGATGCCTTCGAGAAACAGCACGGGCGACCCTTCCGTGCCATTCACGTAATCGCGCCGCACCGAGGCTTCCGCAAGGCCCAGAGCCCTGCCCTTTTCATCGCGCGCCAACCACGCACCGAAGCGTTGCGGATGCGCGAGAATATCGCGCGCCTCCTCGAAGAACTCTTCCGCGTGATCGCCTGGCCAGAGTTGCAGGCGCAGGTCGACCCAGTCGGCCAGATCGTTCTTTTCGCAGTGGCGCACAGGCATGTCCATCAGCCTTTCTCCTGCTCGATTCGCTCTGGGTTGAAACGGAAACGTGCGTCGAGCTGGCTGTACCCCATGCCGACGCCCTTGTGCACCTTGAGCTGCACCGGGATACGCTCCTTCAGCGCCTCGACGTGGCTGATCACGCCGATGGTCTTGCCGCTGGCGTTGAGGCTGTCGAGGGCATCCAGCGCGACCTCCAGGGTTTCGCCGTCGAGGGTGCCGAAGCCTTCATCGAGGAACAGCGAGTCGATGCTGGTCTTGTGGCTGACGAGGTCGGACAGCGCCAGCGCCAGCGCCAGGCTGACCAGGAAGCTCTCGCCGCCCGACAGCGTCTTGCAGTCGCGCGCGGTGTCGCCCTGCCAGGTGTCCACCACTTCCAGTTCCAGCTCGCCGTCGCTGCGCCGCGCCAACTGGTAGCGACCATGGAGGCGTTGCAGTTGGCGATTGGCGAGGTGCACCAGGTGGTCGAGGGTCAGGCCCTGGGCGAAGCGTCGGTAGCGCGCGCCATCGGAGGCGCCGATCAGGCTGTTGAGACGCTGCCAGAGATCGTGTTCCTCCTCTTGCCGGGCGATTTCCGCGAACAGGCTCTGCTGGCTGGCGCGACGGCTGTCGTCGCCTTGCAGCTGGGCGCGAATCTCGCCCTGGCGCTGACCGAGTTCGCGCAGCTGCGTGACAAGCGCCTGCAACTGCCGGTCGAGTTCTTCCAGCGGCAGTTCGCCATGGGGTTCGGCCTGCAGGCGCTCGACGTCCTGCGCGGCGGCCGCACGCAGGGTGACGGCCTCGGTGATCGCCGTTTCCAGACGCTGGCGCAGCTGGCTGAGTTCGCTGCGCTGGGCATCGTCCAGCAGCGCGGCGAGGTAGGCCGTCTCGTCGGCGAAGGGGCTCGCGGCCAGTGCCTGCTGCCAGCTCGACTGGCGCTGCGCAAGGCGCGCCTGCTCCTGCTCCAGCCGTTCGGCCAGGGACTGCTCACGCCCCTGCAAGGCATCGGCCTGGCGCTGGGCGGCGGCCAATTGCTCCTCTGCCTGCACCAATGCCTGTTGCGGTGCTGCCTGCATCACCAGCGCCTGACGCGTATCGAATCCGGCAGCCTGCCAGCGCTGCTGCCAGTGCGCGGCGATCTGCTGCGCCGTACGTGCAGCCTGTTCGGCATCACGCTCGGCGGCGGCCAGTTCCTGACTGCGCTGCTGGTCCTGCTGCCATTGCTGCCATTGCGCCGTGCGCTCGGCCAGCCACTGCTCGCCGTCTTCCGGCATGCCGTAGCCCAGTTCGCCCAGGGCGGCGGCGAGTGCCTGGTCCTGCTGTTGCAGATCCGTGCGCTGGACCGCGAGTTGCTGCGCGCGCTCTTCCTGGCGCTGGCGTTCGTGGGCCCGTTGCTGGTCGAAGAGCGCCAGCTGCTGCGCCGCCGCGGCGTGATCGCGCTCTGCGCGCTGGCGTTGCTGCTGCGCCTGCTGAAGCTGGGTCCGTAGCGCTTCCAGCACCGTCAGTTGCTGCTGCAAGGCAGCCAGCGAGGCCTCATGGCGCTCGCGCTCGGCACTGAGCTGCTGGTCGTCGTCAAGCGCGACCCCCTGCGCTTCACACTGTTGCTGCCACGTCTGCTGGTGCTGCGCCAACGCAGCCTGGGCTTCGTCCAGCTGACGCTGCCCCTGCTGCAGTTGCGCATCCAGTTCGGCCAGCTCGCCACGCAGGGCGATGCCCTGGCTTTCCAGCTCGGCCAATTGCTGGCGCGCCTGCTCCAGCGCCTGCTGAGTAGAGGACACATCCAGCGCCTGGTAGGCCGCCACCGCCGGGTGCTCCGGCGAGCCGCACAACGGGCAGGCCTCGCCGGGCTGCAATTGCGCGCGCAGGTGCTCCAACTGGTGAATGCGCTGATCCTGCTGCAGGAGTTTTTCCTTGTCCGAGACCCGCTGCTTGGTCGCCTGATAACGCTCACGCAGCGCGACGATGGCCGAGTCGCGCTCGGTTTTTTTCCGACGCAGCGTATCCAGCTCCGGCTGCCATCGCGCCAGCTGCGCAGTGGCCTGGGCGCGGGCCTGGGCCAGTTGCTCGAGGCGGTCGAGCCCACGGCTTTGCAGCTGTGCGTGTTGCACACGCTCGCGCAATTCACCTTCGCTGGCGCCACCGAGCAGGGCATCGAGCTGCTGCTGATGCTGGCTTTCCTGCGCTCCAGCCGATTCGAGCTGCTGCTGCATGAAGGCGACATTGCCTTGCAGCGTCGCGCGCTGTGCGGTCGCTGCCTGCAAGGACAGGTCGGCCGTCTGTGCCTGCCGCTGCAGGTCGGCAATGGCCTGCGCAAGACGGGAGCGCTGGGAGAATTGTGCGCGCCAACCGCCGAGCAGCTCGCCCAGCCTGGCACGCTGCGGATGTTGCGCCAGACGCGCCTGAAGCGCCTGCCGCTGTTCGCTGACGGCCTTGTATTCGTCCTCGCGCGCCACCTGTGCCTGCTGCGCGTATTGGCTGGCTGCCCACAGGGCCTGGGCGATTTCCTCACGGCTGACGGCCTGCTGCAAGCGGTTGTCTTCCCGCGCCGTACGGCATTGCTCGACACTCTCGTGGCTGCTGCGCCAGGCCTGGTGCAACGGCTGCAGGCGCGCGGCGGGCTCGCTGTCTGCCAGGCGTTGCAGATCAGCTTGTGCCTGCTCCAGCGCCTGGCGCGCGCTGGCCTCTTTCGCGCCGGCCTGTTCCACCTGTTGCTGCGCGCGGGTCAGGTCTTCGCGCCAACGGCGTTGGGCCTGGACGGCCGCATGCTGGGCCTGCAAGGCAGCTTCCTGCGTGGCGGCGTCACGGCCCTGCTGTTCCAGTTCGCCGCGCTGTTCGGTGCTGAGCAGTTCGAACCCCTCGGAGCGCGCCTTGAGCTGATCGAGCACGCTGCGCATCTCCCGCGTGCGCTCGAACACACGCTGGGAAATCAGCCCGTAGATTTCCGTGCCGGTGAGTTCTTCCAGCAGCTCCGCGCGCTGGTTGGCGTTGGCTTCGAGGAAAGCGGCAAAGCCGCCCTGCGCCAGTAGCATGGATTTGGTGAAGCGCTCGAAGTCCAGGCCCGTGAGCGTCTCGGTCTGCTTCAGCTTGTCGTTGATCTTGTCGGTGAGAATCCGCCCCTCACCTGTGGTGCGGTCGATGCGCACCAGTTCCACCTTCGGCGCCTGCAACGCGCCCTCGGCCTTGTCGCGCGCGCGCCGCTGGCTCCAGAAGGCTCGGTAAGGCTGGCCCTTCACCTCGAACTCCACCTCGGCGAGGCAGTCGGCGGTGTGGCGGGTCATCAGCTCATTGCCGCTCTGCGACAGTACGCTCATGCGCGGCGTGCGGTGGTAAAGCGCGAGGCAGATGGCGTCGAGCAGCGTGGTCTTGCCCGCCCCGGTGGGCCCGGTGATGGCGAACAGGCCATTGCCGGCGAAAGGCTCGGCGGTGAAGTCGATCTTCCACTCGCCCTTGAGCGAGTTGAGGTTCTTCAGGCGCAGGCTGAGGATCCTCATGGGCGCTCCTCCTGCAGGTCAGCGACGACCTGGCGGTAGAGTCCGGTCAGGCGCTCGCGCAGCGGCGCCTCCAGGTCCTCGGCGTCGAGGCGCTGGCGGAACACATCCTCGGGGCTGAGTTCGTCGAGGGTTTCCTTGGCCTCGCTGAACAACGCTGCCTGCCCGGCACCGCGCTCGCGGCGGGTGCGCAGGACGATCACCGGCAGTTCTTCGCAGAGTTTCTCGACGCGCAGCTGGATGTCGCTCAGGTAGTCGTCGGTGTGCACCATGACTTCCAGCCAGACCGGCCGCTCCACGCTGCCTTCGCGGGCGACGCGGGCCAGTTCGGCGGGCAGTTCGGCGAGGCTGCCGGACACCGACTTCAGCGGCTGGAAGCGTGGCACCGGCAGCGCGGTGACGCTGCGCAGGCCGCTGTCATCCAGGTCCACCAGCAGCACTTCCTTGCCCTGGGTCGCTTCGTCGAAGCTCAGCGCAATGGGCGAGCCGCAGTAACGGATGTGCTCCAGGCCGCCGACCTTCTGCGGCCGGTGGATATGGCCGAGGGCGATATAGTCCGCCGCCGGGAAGGCGCTGGTCGGGAAGGCTTCCAGGGTGCCGACGTAGATTTCCCGCACCGATTCGCTGGCGCTGGCGCCCACCGTGGTGAGATGGCCGGTGGCAATGATCGGCAAATGCCGGCCGAGTTTTTCGCGCTGCGCCTCGGCGCGCTCGAACAGCTCGCGGTAATGCGCCTGGATCGCCTGCTGCAGGGCCAGCTGCTTGTCCTGCGCACTCTGTCCGGCTTGGCTGGTGAGCACGTCGCGCGGGCGGATAAAGGGGATCGCGCAGAGGATGGCGCCGGGCTGGCCGTCACGTTGCGGCAACACCAGCAACTGGCGGTCGAGGTCGGTGCCGACGGCGGCGATCACCTGGGTATCCAGACAGGCCAGCAGGTCGCGGGACTCCTCCAGCATCGCCACCGAGTCGTGGTTGCCGCCCAGCACCACCAGTCGCGCGCCGGTGTCGCGCAGCTCGACGATGAAGCGGTTGTACTGCTCGCGGGCATAGCTGGGCGGCGCGCCGGTGTCGAACACGTCGCCGGCGATGATCACTGCGTCCACGGCCTGCTCGCGCACCTGTTCGACCAGCCAGGCGCAGAACGCCTGGTGCTCGGCCTCGCGGCTCTTGCCCATGAAATGCTGGCCCAGGTGCCAGTCGGAGGTGTGGAGAATGCGCATGCCCTGAAGTCCGCAGCCGTGTTTCGAGGCTTGCGATGATAGCGGTTTGCGCCTTGCCGATGGCGGATTCGCCGGCCGCCCTCGCCCAGGCTGGCTATCTTTTCAGAACGGAACGCCGCCACAAGGACTCCCCATGCAACGCCTTCTGAACATGCTCAAGGACCTCGCCATCCTGGTGCGCGCCAACCTCTGGCTGGTGCCGGTGCTGGCCGCACTGGTCGCCGCGGTCTTCTACTTCGTCGCCCCGCCGCCGCCGATGAGCGCCACCCTGGCCACGGGCGCGCCGGGTGGCGGCTACGCAGTGTTCGGCCAGCGGCTGAAGGAGGAGCTGGCCAAACAGGGCTTCGACCTGCACCTGGTGCGCACCGCAGGCTCGCGGGAGAACCTCGGCAAGCTGCTGGACGGCAACAGCGGCGTGGACCTGGCGCTGGTGCAAAGCGGCCAGGAACTGCAGCTGGAACCCGAAGAGCGCGCCCACCTGCAGACGCTCGGCGCGGTATTCCAGGAGCCGCTGTGGCTGTTCCAGCGTCGCGAGGCGAAGATCGATCGCCTGGCCGACCTGCTCGCCCTGCGCGTCGCCATCGGTGGTTCCGGCAGCGGCACCCAGGCGGTGACCGAGGCCATCCTCGAGGCCAACGAGATTCCCACCGATCCGCTGCCCGCCGGCTGGCAGGCTCGCGGCGGCAATGCGGTGGCCAACCAGTTGCTGGCCGGCGAGCTGGACGCCGCCTTCTTCGTCGGCCCGGCAGAGAACCCGTTGATCCAGCGCCTCGCCGCCAGCCCGGACCTCAAGCTCACCGGCTTTCGCCGCGCCCATGCCTATGAGGCGCGAATTCCCTTCCTCAAGCGCGTGGAGGTCAGCGAAGGCCTGCTGAACCTGGCGCAGAACGTGCCGGACCAGGACCTGGCCACCCTGTCGCCGGTTGCTACGCTGGTGGTCAATGGCGACTTCCACCCGGCGCTCACCCCGCTGATCCTCGAGGCGGCGCGCACGGTGATGAAGAGCGGCAGCCTGCTCGATGCGGCGGGCGCCTTCCCCAGCGCCGAGCCGCGCACCCTGGCGCTGCAGGAAGACGCCGAGCGCTACTACAAGAGCGGCCCGCCGCTGCTGCAGCGCTTCCTGCCGTTCCGCATCGCCTCCCTGGCGGACCGCTACATCATCCTGCTGATCCCCTTCATCGCCATCCTGATTCCGCTGTTGAAATCCATCGGTCCGCTGTACCGCTGGCGCATCCGCGCACGCATCTACCGCTGGTACCGCTACCTGCGCGAGATCGACCGGCGCCTGGACGAGCGCACCGGCAGCGCCGAGCTGAGCACCGAGATCGAGCGCCTGGAGCAGCTGGAGGCCGAGCTGGCCAAGGTCGAGGTGCCGCTGTCGTACTACAACGAGCTGTACGAACTGCACCTGCACCTGAACTACGTGATCCGCCGCCTGCGCCAGCTGCGCCGCAACCGGCGCGAGCGTGACGAGGGGCTGGTGCCGACGGCGGACTGATCGGCGTCGCGCATCGCGCCGGCTTGTCGGGTAAACTCTGGCGTTTTCCAATCCGCCCGCCCCGCCGCCGCATCGATGCGCGCGGCGCCGCCGGCACTGAACATCCGGGTCCGCCATGCCGATTCGCCACGCCATCGTCCACCTGATCGACAAGAAGCCCGACGGCAACCCCGCCACGCTGCACGCGCGCGACGCCGAGCTGGGCGACTCCCAGGCCATCGAGAACCTGATGGCCGACCTCAACGAGAGCTACAACGCCAAGCCGAACAAGGCCTGGGGCCTGTTCCAGGGCGAATCCGGCGCCTACCCGTTCAGCGGCTGGCTGACCGAGTACCTGGATGGCGGCAAGGATTTCGTCGCCTTCTCCAAGCAGGCAGTGGAGCACCTGAAATCGCTGATGGAAGAATCGAATCTGTCCACCGGCGGCCACGTACTGTTCTGCCATTACCAGCAGGGCATGACCGACTACCTGTCCATCGCCCTGCTCCACCACAGCGAAGGCGTGGCGGTGACCGAGTCGCTGGAAGTGACCCCCTCGCGCCACCTGGACCTGGGCCAGCTGCACATGGCCGCGCGGATCAACATCTCCGAGTGGCAGAACAACAAGACGTCCAAGCAGTACATCTCGTTCATCAAGGGCAAGGGCGGCAAGAAGGTCTCGGACTATTTCCGCGACTTCATCGGCTGCACCGAGGGCGTCGACGGCCCGAGCGAGACCCGTACCCTGCTCAAGGCCTTCAGCGACTTCGTGGAAAGCGAAGACCTGCCCGAAGAACAGGCCCGCGAGAAGACCGACGTGCTGGTGGACTATGCCACCAGCCAGGCCAAGATCGGCGAGCCGATGGCCCTGGACGCGCTCTCCGAGCTGATGGACGACCAGGCGCCGCGCGCTTTCTACGACTACATCCGCAACAAGGACTACGGCCTGTCGCCGGAGATCCCGGCGGACAAGCGCACCCTCAACCAGTTCCGCCGCTTCACCGGCCGTGCCGAAGGCCTGTCGATCAGCTTCGAGGCGCACCTGCTGGGCAGCAAGGTGGAGTACGACGAGGCCCGCGACATGCTGATCATCCGCGGTCTGCCGACCCAGCTGCAGGACCAGCTCAAGCGCCGCAAGGACTGAGCCCCGGTTGAAACGAAAAGCCCGTCTCGCGACGGGCTTTTTTGTGCGTACGGGAACTGGCACTTCCTGCGGGCGGGTCTGATCAGCAGGCCCAGTCGATCTTCATGTCGCGGAAATCCAGCTGGGCGTTGCCGGTGCCGAAGTTGTACCCGCCCAGGTATTCCTCGAAACCGATGTAGTAGGCGCTGACGTCCGGCATGCCCTGCACCGGGCGCATGGTGCCGCCGATATGGTTGGGCTGGTGGCCCTGGCTCCAGGCGTGCTCCCGGTAATTGTCGCGATGAATGTCATCGTTCTCCCAGTAGTAGAACAACTGGTAATCGGTGCCACCGTACTCGTCGGGCTGGATCCCGGCGTTGGGGTCGCTGGCGCGCGGCGACCAGCGCAGCAGGTAGCGCGTCTCCAGTCCCGGTTGGGGAATGCCGCCGAACAGCCCGAACAGGTAGTCGCCCTCCTTCATGGTGGTGTCGAAGGTGCTCGCCGAGCCCGATGCCAGCCACTGCGGCGCGGCTGTCTGCGCCAGTAGCGGATTGCCCGCAGGCAGTCGTGGCGGCTGGCAGGCGGCACCGTTGAATTCCGCTTCGGTCAGCAGGATCACCGCATAGGCGCCGCCGAGAATATCCTCCATGCGGTGCAGGCGCGGGTGGCTGGCGCGGCCGGCTTGCCAGAACGGCAGCAGATCTGGATCGGCCGGCGGCTGTTCGCCCGGCGAGACAAGCTGCTCGGCAATGCCATCGACCGAGTTCGGGCCGCCGTCGTTCTGGTCCGGCGACAGCGAGAAGAAACTCAGCGCAACGATCTCCGGCCCGTGCACCCGATAGTCCTCGGGCAGGCGCAGGGTGAAGCCGTGCATCAGCGGGTAACCGGTATCCGGGTCCAGCGGCCATTGTTCGGGCGTAATACCCGGCGGCAGGCCGAAGCACCAGCCCTGGAGCTCCTCCCCGGCGGCAGGCGTTGAATATTTCAGCAATTCGATATCGTAGGCGTGCATGCGCGGCGTCCCTTCTCGTGCATTGAGTGTTCGGCAATGAGTGTCGTGCAAGGAGAGATGGACGATAGACTCCCGCGCCAGACGCCTCAAGCGACCTGCGCACAGTCTTCCGACAAAGCACCCCACAGCCCCCGCGTTGCGGCTGCTAGAGTCAAATCAGGCGCCTCTCGCTCGCGGTGGCCGCCATGTCCGCCTTGCATGCTCTCCCTGTCGCTGCGTCTCCGCTCTCCGGGCTGCCCCGGCCGCACTGCTCATGCTTCGCACTGCTGTTGCTGTTCTGTACCCGCCTGCTTTTTGCCGACCCCACACCGCAGCCACTCACACCGAATGTCGCGCGCTTCGTGCTGGCCAACGCCGAGTTCAGTGTGATGCACGAGATGGGGCACGTGCTGATCGCCGAGTACGACCTGCCGGTGCTCGGGCGCGAGGAAGATGCGGCGGACCAGCTTGGCTTCATCCTGCTGTTTCACCTTTACGCCAAACTACCGCGTGACGAGGTGGACGCGCGCCTGCTGGACATCGCTGACTACTGGCGGCTGGAATGGCAGACGCCCAAGCCGCCACCGGACCAGGTACTGGCGTGGGACAGCCACCCGCTGGACGAGCAGCGCTACTACAACATCGCCTGCCTGCTCTACGGCAGCGACATGGTACGGCTGGACTGGCTGCCGCCACTGATCGGCCTGCCCTATGAGCGGGCGGTCTACTGCGACCAGGAATTCCGCCAGGCGAGCAAGGCGTTCGAATGGATCCGGCATACGCGACGTGCGTCCTCGATTCAGCACCACGCGGCCTGGCGCCTGAGCTGGGACGCGCCGTCGATGAGTCCAGCGGAAGCCGGGCCGCTGATCGCCCTGCTGCGCGATGGCGACCACTTGCAACTGATGGTCGACGAGGTCTTCCGCCTGTTCCGCCCGCCGCGCGCGCTGAACATTCGCCTGGTCAGCTGCGGCGCGCCGGACGCCTGGTACAACAGCAACAGCGGGGAAATGGCGCTCTGCTACGAGCGCCTGCAACACTTTCGCGAGATGGCCGAGAACCTGCCGCGCCTGCGTACGCCGGTGACGCGGCAGTGTCCCGGTCCGGCCGGACTCAGGCCTGGCGGATGCTGAAGCCGATGCGTGGGAAGTGTACGTGCACCGTGCCGGCGCGCTCATCTTCGCGACGCAGGACCAGGCTCTCCAGCCCGACGTGCAGCAATTCGCCTTCCACCGGGTCGCAACCGTAGTCGGTGGCGGCGATCGCCACGCGCTGGCCGGCCTCGAAGCCGTTGGGATCGACGAGGGTTTCCTCCGGCAGTGCCGCTGGCTGGCTGTCGCGGGCCACGGCAATGGCGTCCTCGGCGCTCATCTCGCTGGACGCGCCGTGGCCGAAGCCCAGCACGCGGCCAAGCCAGGCGGCGACCGACGGGTAGTCGTCCACCAGCGGCGCGGTGACCGGCGTGCCCTTGAGGAACCACAGGCAGTGGGCCAGGGCGAAATCGGCGATGGAGGGCTCGCCGAACAGGAAGTCGCCTTCTTCTCGCGCCAGTTGCTGTTCGACGCGCGCCATGAAAGCCGGCCACTGATGCTTGGCCTGCTCGGCCGGCAACCGGCTGGCGGTGCCGCCGCTGAACAGCCGGCTGCGGTCGGCGACGAAGGCCTGGAGGAACTGCGGCGGCAGCTTGCCAAAGCGCATGGCGATGGATTCGGGCTGGAACACCAGGCTGACGGCGTGCTGGAAGATCACCGAGTCGGCCCACAGGGCGAAGCTCGCCGAGGTGAACTCGTGGCCCTCGGGGAACAGCGCGGGCACGGCCTTTTCCTGCTCCAGTCGACGGGCGATCAGCGCGGTGTCGCAGTAGATGTCGGCGCCGACCTGCAGCACCGGCGTCTTGCGGTAACCACCGGTAAGGGCCATGAGGTCCGGCTTGGGCATCAGCGGCGGGATGGTTACCGAGCGCCAGGACAGCTGCTTGAAGCCCAGCATCAGACGCGCCTTTTCGGCGAAGGGCGAAGTCGGGTAGTGGTGCAGGATCAGCTCGGACATGGGGGGCTCCAGCGGCCGGAAGGTGGTCCGGCAGCTTAACCCGTACGTAGGATGAGTCCTACCTCATCCCTCGGATGGCACGACATCCACGGCGCTGATGGTGAAGGGATTGGCCAGCACCAGGCGCTCCTTGGCCTTCTTGGTCAGCGCCTTGATCGCGCGCTCGCGGCGCAGGGCATCGCCCTTGCCGGGGCAGGCCTCGACATAGACCAGCGCCTGGGCCGGGCTGGAATGGAAGAAGCGCGCGCCCTTGCCGGTGCGATGGGTTTCGAAGCGCCGTTGCGCGTCGTCGCTGATACCGCAATACAGCGCGCCGTTCTCGGCGCGCACCAGGTAGACGAACCAGGGCTTGGGCTCGGCGGCGGTCACGACGCCCACACCCGCGCCTGCATACGGTCGCAGTAAGCGACCAGGCGCTCGTAGCTGCGCGCCATATCGTTGAGAGGGGTTTCCAGGGTGCTGAGGACGAGGTTGGCCAGCACACCGTAGGTCGCGGCATCGGCGCTGCACGGCTGGGCGCCGCCGAAGTACGGCAGGTCGCCGAGCATGCCGTCCAGGGCTTCGAGATCGTCGCGGGCGAAGCCCAGCAGTTCCTCGCGGCTGTGGCGCAGCAGCCCGCGGCCCTTGAGGTCACCGCGAATCTTGCGCTGCAGCATCGCACCCACCAGCGGCCGCAGCGGCGCGGGCACGCTACGCAACATCACGTCCTTCACCTGACGGAAGCCCTGCTCGTCCAGCCAGCGGAAGTACACCAGCAACGGCACCAGGTGCTCGTCGCACAGGCGAGTGATCGACACCGCCCAGCCACGACCACGGGCGTCGAGGCCGGCATCGAGGTCGAATTCGTAATACTGCTGCAGCGTACGCATGATGATCGCCGTGTCGGCGACAGCCTTGCCGTCCAGCATAATGAACGGCAGCTTGCCCTTGGGCCCTTTGCGCGGGTCCATCACGTGCTTGATCTGGTACTCCAGCCCGGCGAGGCGCAGGAAGGTCTCCAGCTTCAGGCAGAAAGGGCTGACATTGGGTACGTTGAAGGCGGGCGGGAACTGGAAAAGTGTGATCATGGCGGCGTCCGGCTCTCAGTCGCCTGTCATTTAAGCCTATCCCGCCGTCACGGGCGAGCCCGAAAGCCCGCGATCAGGCCTTCCCCACCCGTTGTGCGCGGTACGCCGCGAGGCTTTTCGCGGCCTGGGCGCGGATCGCCCGCTGCACCGGCGGCGCCCAGCCCAGCAGGGCGCCCTTGGCGCCCAGGGCCTGGCGCGACCACTTCCAGAGGTCGAAGCTGTCCACGTGCTGACAGATCAATCCGTCGCGGAAATGGAAATGTGCCTGGATGTGATTGATCACTTTCCGCCCCGTCTGGGTGAAGGTGTAGGACGCCACCCAGCGTGCCGAACCGCGTGTCGCGTCGGCCTCGACGCCCTCGTAGGTCAGCGAGAAGTCCTGGGCGCGGGCGGTGAGCATGCGCCACATGTCGCCGGCCTCGGCGCCGCGCAGGTCGGTGAAGACCGGGTCGCTGAACTGCACGTCGGCGCTGTAGCAGGCGACCATGGCCTCGCCGTCACGACGCTGGAAGGCCTGGTAGAAACGTTCGATCAATTGGGCGTTGGGGTGGGCCATGGCGGGGCTCGCGTCGGGAAGGGTGGTCGAAGTATCGGGACTGGATCGACTGGACACGATTGGCAATATCGACAACATTATGATCAATAGCGCCATCTCAGCCGCCAGCAGAAAGCGAGACGCCATGTTCAGGATAGCCCTGTTCGTCTGCCCGCAAACCCTGTGCTCCAGCCTTGGCCTGGCCATGGACAGCTTCCACCTCGCCAACCGCCTGGCCGGCGAGCGCCGCTTCGAGGTGCTGCGGGTCAGCGCAGATGGCGCGCCGGTGGCGTTGCCCTTCGGCCGCGTGGAAGTGGAAGGCGGGCTCGATATTGCCGAGCGTTGCGACCTGCTGCTGATTCCCGCCACCGGTGCGGATATCGACACCACCTTCGCTGCCAATCAACAGCTGCTCGACTGGCTGCGCCGCGCGCCCGCCAGCGTGCAGTTGGGCAGCCTGTGCAGCAGCGCCTTCCTGCTGGCAGAAGCCGGCGTACTGGACGAACGCCGCGCCACCACCCACTGGGCGCTGGAAGCGGCGTTCCGCCAACGCTATCCCCAGGTGCGGCTAGACATCGACGCCCTCTGCACCGACGACAACGGCTGTCTCTGCTCCGGCGGCGCACAAGCCGGCCTGGACCTGTGCCTGTACCTCATCGAGCGCCATGCCGGTGCAGCCCTGGCCCGCCGCGCGGCGGCAACCCTGGTGTTCGAACATGGGCGCGGCCGCCAGCGGCGCTTCACCCCGCTGCTGCCTGACCCGCTGCCCGCCGGCTCACCACTGCAGCCGCTGCTGCTCTGGTTGGAAGACAATTACGCGCAGCCCTTCGACCTCGCCAGCCTGGCGCAGCGCGTGCACTGCTCCACGCGCACGCTGTTACGGCGCTTCCGCGAGCAGGTTGGGATGTCGCCGAACGATTACGTGCAACGCCTGCGCATTGCGTCGGCGCAGGAGGCGCTGGGTGATCCGGCACGTTCGCTGGAGCGCATCGCCAGCGATGTCGGCTATGCCGACCGGGCGAGCTTCGCGCGCTTGTTCAAGCAGGTATGTGGGGAAACGCCGGGGGCTTTCCGGCAGAGACTGATGGGGCGGCAGGCTTGAAACCCGGGGGATGACGGGGTGGCTGTAGGAGCGAGCTTGCTCGCGAACCGCCCAACACCGGCGACGCCGGAGAAGCCGTTCGCGAGCACGCTCGCTCCTACAAGAAGAGCATCAGTGGAACCACTCCATGGCCGTGCGCCACACGCAGACGCCGACGAAGTAGGCGGAGGCGGCGAACCACAGGCCTAGCAGCCAGGGTTGGTCCACCGGATGCTGGAGGATCAGCAGCGCACTGCTGAGCATCCAGATGAAGGTCACGGCGATGTTCAACGGCATGAACTGGCGCACCCGGAAGGGGTGCAGGAACTTCATGCGGGTCAGGGTCAGCGCAGCAAGCACCAGCACGGTGACGAAGCTCACCCAGGGATGCAGGTCGAGCACGAAGAAGTACACCGCCACCACGTTCCACGCCGCCGGGAAGCCGACGAAGTAGTTGTCCTTGCTCTTCATGTTGACGTTGCAGAAGCAGAACAGCGAGGACACCAGGATCACCCCCACCGCCAGCAGTTCGGTGTGCACCGGCAGCGGCACGTAGCGATAGATGAAGATCGCGGGGATGAAGACGTAGGTGAGGTAGTCGATCACAAGGTCCAGGGTCGAGCCGTCGAAGTGCGGCAGCACCGCCTTGACGTCGAACTTGCGCGCCAGGGTGCCGTCGAGGCCGTCTACCAGCAGCGCCACGCCCAGCCACAGCAGGCAGGCCTGGGGCTTGTTGTCGACCAGCGCAAGGAGCGCGAGCAGCGCGAGGATGACACCGCTGGAAGTCACCGCATGGGCGCTCCAGGCCTTGGCTTTGCTCAGGTTCATTGGCGATAGGATCAGGTTCACGTCGGCTCTCTTCCTTTGGACGGTGGATGCAGGGGAGCTACCTCGAACGGTAGTCCATCCCTGACGAACCACTGCACATGGGAACACCGGGGAGGCGGCCGAGTTCAGCCGGTTTTTCTCACAGCGCACCGTGCGGCGGTGGAGTCAGCAGCATACGCCGTAGGGGGCTGGACGTGCCATCGGGGGAAACGAGCGTTATAAAGATGAAAGTACGGAGTGTGCGGGTGGCCCCTCTCCCCCGCCCTCTCCCTGAAGGGAGAGGGAGTTTCCGTGCAAACGGACGTGTTCCGCGTCCAATCATACATTCGCGTCAGGCTTACTCGGGAACCATCGCTGGCACGGTCCAAGTCCCCTCTCCCTTCAGGGAGAGGGTTAGGGAGAGGGAACTCCAATGCCAAATCAGTGCAGGATCTGGCTGAGGAACAGCTTGGTGCGGTCCGACTGCGGGTTGTCGAAGAACTGATCCGGCGGCGCCTGTTCGACGATCTCGCCCTTGTCCATGAAGATCACCCGGTTCGCCACGGTGCGCGCAAAGCCCATCTCGTGGGTCACGCAGAGCATGGTCATGCCGCTCTGCGCCAGGCCGATCATGGTGTCGAGCACCTCCTTGACCATTTCCGGGTCAAGCGCCGAGGTGGGTTCGTCGAACAGCATGATCTTCGGCTTCATGCACAGCGCGCGGGCGATCGCCACGCGTTGCTGCTGGCCACCGGAGAGCTGGCCGGGAAACTTGTTGGCCTGTTCCGGGATGCGCACGCGCTCCAGGTAGTGCATGGCGACCTCCTCGGCCTGGCGCTTGGGCATCTTGCGCACCCACATGGGCGCGAGGATGCAGTTCTGCAGCACGGTCAGGTGCGGGAACAGGTTGAAGTGCTGGAACACCATGCCGACTTCACTGCGGATCGCCTCGATCTGCTTGAGGTCATTGGTCAGCTCGGTGCCGTCGACCACGATGCTGCCCTGCTGGTGTTCTTCCAGGCGGTTGATGCAGCGGATGGTAGTGGACTTGCCCGAACCGGACGGCCCGCAAAGCACGATGCGCTCGCCCTGCTTGACCTCCAGGTTGATGTCCTTGAGCACGTGGAACTGGCCGTACCACTTGTTCACGCCCTTCATGGTGATCATCACGTGATCGCCGATGGCCGGCTGTGCGGTCTTTTGGGTGGCTTCAGACATGACGATTCACTCCTAACGCTTGTGGCCGGTGTCCAGCTTGTGCTCCAGGTGCATGGAGTAGCGGGACATGCCGAAACAGAAAATCCAGTAGACGACCGCGGCGAACACATAGCCTTCGGTGGCCATGCCCAGCCAGGCCGGGTCCGCGGTGGCGCGCTTGATGCTGTTGAGGAAGTCGAACAGACCGATGATGATCACCAGGCTGGTGTCCTTGAACAGCGCGATGAAGGTGTTGACGATGCCGGGGATCACCAGCTTGAGCGCCTGCGGCAGGATCACCAGGCCCATGGTC
Organism: Pseudomonas nitroreducens TX1; assembly: GCF_000313755.1. Taxonomy (GTDB): domain Bacteria; phylum Pseudomonadota; class Gammaproteobacteria; order Pseudomonadales; family Pseudomonadaceae; genus Pseudomonas; species Pseudomonas nitroreducens_A. The sequence goes on from NZ_AMZB01000138.1 coordinate 273,676, forward strand.
CGCCAGTAGCCCAGGCCCATGGCGGCCGCGGCCTCGTACTGGCCCTTGGGGATGGCCTGCATGCCGCCGCGCACCACCTCGGCGATATAGGCGGCCTCGAACAGCACCACCATCACCATGGCCCGCAGCAGCTTGTCCAGGTTCATCCCCTCGGGCAGGAACAGCGGCAGCATCACCGAGGACATGAACAGCACGGTGATCAGCGGTACGCCGCGCCAGAACTCGATGGTGGTGACGCAGATGACCTTGATCGCCGGCATCTTCGAACGCCGCCCGAGGGCCAGCAGGATGCCCAGCGGCATGGCCCCGCAGATGCCGACCGCGGCGATCACCACGGTGAGCATCAGGCCGCCCCAGGCGCTGGTCGGCACGGTCTCCAGGCCGAGGAAGCCGCCGTGCAGCAGCCAGTAGGCCAGGATCGGCAGCGCCACCAGGAAGCCCAGGCCGTACTTCACCTTGTAGGCAAAGCGCTTGAGGAACAGCGGCGCCGCACCGAACACCACGAAGAGCACGGTGAGGTCCACGCGCCAGCGCAGTTCCTCGGGGTAGAAGCCGTACATGAACTGGCCGAAGCGCGAGCCGATAAACACCCAGCAGGCGCCCTCGCGGGAGCAGTCGGCGCGGGTCGTGCCGGTCCAGTCGGCCTTGATGATCGCCCACTCCAGCAGCGGCGGCAGGATCAGCCAGACCAGGTAGATACCGACCAGCGTCAGCAGGGTGTTGAACCAGCTGGAGAAAAGGTTGGCGCGCAGCCAGGCGAGCACGCCCACGCTCATCGCGGGGGGCGGCAGGTCGGGCTTGAAAGTATGAGTAGTCACGGGTTTCTGCACTCCATACCGATCAGCGCTCGACCAGCGCGATGTGCTTGTTGTACCAGTTCATCAGCAGCGAAATGCTGATGCTGATGGCCAGGTACACGCTCATGGTGATGGCCATGGTCTCGATGGCCTGGCCGGTCTGGTTGAGCACCGTGCCGGCGAACAGCGAGACCATGTCCGGGTAGCCGATGGCGGCGGCCAGCGAGGAGTTCTTCGCCAGGTTCAGGTACTGGCTGGTGAGCGGAGGGATGATCACCCGTAGCGCTTGGGGGATGATCACCAGGCGCAGCGTCTGTCCCGGACGCAGCCCCAGGGAGCCGGCCGCTTCGGACTGGCCGTGGCTGACCGCCTGGATGCCGGCGCGCACCGTCTCGCCGATGAAGGCGGCGGTGTAGACCGACAGCGCGAGCACGATGGACACCAGCTCCGGTATCACCACCCAGCCGCCGCGGAAGTTGAAGCCCTGCAGCACCGGCACGTCCCAGTGGAACGGCGCCCCGGCCACCAGCGACACCAGGCCCGGCAGCAGGATCAGCAACGCCAGGCCGCTGAGGAACACCGGGAAGGCCTTGCCGGTGGCATGGCGGCGGGCCTTGGCCCACTTCCAGATCACCGCCCAGCCCACGATGGCCAGGATCACCGCGACGATGAACGGACCGAGACCATCGGCGGCAATCGGCGCGGGCATCTGCAGGCCCCGGTTGTTGATGAAGAACAGGTCGCCGAAGCTGATGCTCTGCCGCGGATTCGGCAGCGGGCCGAGCACGGCGAAGTACCAGAAGAAGATCTGCAGCAGCGGCGGGATGTTGCGGAAGGTCTCGATGTACAGGGTCGCCAGCTTGCGGATCAGCCAGTTGGGTGACAGCCGCGCCACACCGAGGATGAAGCCCAGGATGGTGGCGAAGACGATGCCGATCACCGTGACCAGCAGCGTGTTCAGCAGGCCGACCATGAACACCCGTCCGTAGGTGTCGCTTTCGCTGTAGTCGATCAGGTGCTGCGAAATGCCGAAGCCGGCGCTGTGGTCGAGGAAGCCGAAACCGGACTGGATGCCGCGATGGGCGAGGTTGGTCTGGGTGTTGTCGAAGAGGTACCAGCCGACCGCCAGGACGAAGATGACGGCGATGATCTGGAATGCCCAGCCGCGCACGACGGGATCGTTGAGCGATACCCCCCGCGGGCGCTGGGCCTTGATGGAATTCTGCATGTAAGCCCTCTCGCAAGCCGCGCCGGGCGGGCACGGGCTACGCCCGCGACCGCCCGACAGGCTTCACGTCGTTCGAAACACTCCGGCGCCCACACTCCGGGCGCCGGAACGGGTCAGGTCAGCGCACCGGCGGTGCGTACTGCAGACCACCCTTGTTCCACTGGGCGTTGAGGCCACGCTTGATCTTCAGGTCGCTGCCGTCGCCGACGTTGCGGTCGAAGATCTCGCCGTAGTTACCCACTTGCTTGACGATCTGTACCGCCCAGTCCTTGGGCAATTTGAGGTCCTTGCCGTAGTCACCTTCGGCGCCGAGCAGACGCGCGACGTCCGGGTTCTTGGTGCTCTTGGCCTGTTCCTCGACATTCTTCGAGTTGATGCCCAGTTCCTCGGCGTTGAGCATCGCGAAGAGCGTCCAGCGGGCGATGTCGAACCACTCCTCGTCGCCCTGGCGCACGGCCGGGCCGAGGGGCTCCTTGGAGATCACTTCGGGCAGCACCACATAATCGTCCGGCGCGGCCAGCTTGATGCGCTGCGCGTAGAGCTGCGACTGGTCGGAGGTCAGCACGTCGCAACGGCCGGACTCCAGCGACTTGGCGCTCTCGTCGGAGGTGTCGTAGGTGATGGGGGTGTACTTGAGGTTGTTGGAACGGAAGTAGTCGGACAGGTTGAGCTCGGTGGTGGTGCCGGCCTGGATGCACACGGTGGCGCCATCGAGTTCCTTGGCGCTGGAGACGCCGAGCTTCTTGTTCACCAGGAAGCCCTGGCCGTCGTAGTAGGTCACGCCGACGAAGTTCAGGCCCATCGCACTGTCGCGGGAACTGGTCCAGGTGGTGTTGCGCGAGAGGATATCGATCTCGCCGGACTGCAGCGCGGTGAAGCGCTCCTTGGCGGTCAGCGGGCTGTACTTGACCTTGGTCGCGTCGCCGAACACGGCCGCCGCCACGGCGCGGCAGACGTCCACGTCGATGCCTTTGTACTGGCCCTTGGCGTCGGCGTACGAGAAGCCGGGAAGACCGTCACTGATACCGCACTGCACGTAGCCTTTCTTCTTCACTGCATCCAGGGTGGCGCCGGCATGCGCGAGGCCGCTGATGCCGAACACGGCGGCGGTGGTCAGCACTGCCAGGGTGGATTTCACCATCTTCATCGATCTTCTCCGTTGCTTTTTTAGTGTTTTGGAGTCCCGGTTCCACCGCCGTACCCTCGTGAGGCACCAGCAAGACAACAAACGGGATGGAGACCTGAAGGTGAGTCTAGACGGCCTATGAAAAATCCTACGGACGCCGCGAACACACCTTCGAGCGCACAGGTCTTGCGCGCTGGAACGGGTCATCTAGGGATCATTGCGTGAAGGCGAAGGCCCGCCGCGCCGGCTGTTGACCGCAGCCAGCACGGCGGGCCCTGAAACAGCCCAAGACTTTCGCGGCGCCACTTCCAGTACAGCTTTCCGGATGGGGTCGGTAGAGTGTTACCGGAAAACGGGGCCGCACAGCCTACGGTTGCGATAGCAAGGGGCGTACCAGCTCAGGAACGCTCTCACAATTTCGTGCAGTCAAGTCCCACAAGTTATGGCCATGCGACATCTTCTTGCATCGCCCCTCCACCCTTTCTCTCACGCAGCGCCCCTTCCTAGAGCGCCCGCCCCATCCTGGAGCCTCCATGACCCAGCCCCTGATCCTCGAACCCAGCCAGCGCGTCGATTCCTGCGTCATTTGGTTGCACGGCCTGGGCGCCGACCGTTACGACTTCGAACCGGTAGCACAGATGCTGCAGCGCAGTTTCACGTCGACGCGTTTCATCCTGCCCCAGGCGCCGACCCGCCCGGTCACCGTGTTCAACGGCATGCCAGCGCCAAGCTGGTACGACATCCTCGCCATGGCCCCGGCCCGTGCCATCGACGAGGCGCAGCTGGAAGCTTCGGCCGACAGCGTGATCGCGCTGATCCAGGGGCAGATCGACCAGGGCATCGCGGCCAAACGCATCATCCTCGCCGGCTTCTCCCAGGGCGGCGCGGTGGTGCTGCATACCGGCTACCTGCGTTGGGACGGCGAACTGGGCGGCGTCATGGCGCTCTCCACCTATGGCCCGACATTCAGCGAAGGCATAAGCCTGCCGGCTACAAAAAGACAACTGTCCGCGCTCTGCCTGCATGGCACTTTCGATGATGTGGTGCTGCCCGCCATGGGCCGCGCCGCGTACGACTTCCTGCAGGCCAACGAGGTGCCCGCCCAGTGGCGCACCTACCCGATGAGCCATGAAGTGAGCAACGAGGAACTCGGCGATATCGGCGCCTGGCTGCGGGAGCGCCTGTGATCCCCTGACCCTGCGGAGAACAAGAAGAAGCATGAACGCCCCGATCAGCAGCCTGCGTGACGTCGAAGCACTGGAACAGGTCCCGCTGCAGGACCGCGACCTGCCGCCCAACACCTATGAACTGCTGCGCCGCTCGGCGCAGCAGTTCGGCCCCTCCACCGCCCTGAGCTTCCTGCTGCAGGGCTCGGCGGCGGAGGAGCCACTCAAGGTCAGCTACGAGCAGTTGTTCGCCCGCGTCACCCAGGCGGCCAATGCCTTTCACCGCCTGGGCGTAAGGCCGGGCACCGCGGTGTCGTTCCTGCTTCCCAACCTGCCGCAGACCCACTACGTGATCTGGGGTGGCGAAGCGGCGGGGATCGTCAACGCGATCAACCCGCTGCTCGATCCCGAGCACATCGCCGAGCTGGTGCGCGCCGCCGATTCCCGCGTGCTGGTGACCCTGGCGCCCTTCCCCGGCACCGACCTCTGGGACAAGGTCGCCGGCCTGCGCGAGCAGTTGCCGGAGCTGAACGCCATCGTCACCGTCGACATCGCCAACCTGCTGCCCGAGCCGCAGCGCTCGGCCATCAAGACCCAGCGCGGGGCACTGCCCGACGGCGTGCTGGACTTCGACGAACTGCTCGACCAGTGCCCGGCGGACCATCTGGAAAGCGGCCGGGTGATCGGCCCGGACGAAGTCGCCTCCTACTTCCACACCGGTGGCACCACCGGCACGCCCAAGCTTGCCCCGCACAGCCATTTCAACGAAGTGGCGATGGCCGAGATCATGGGCCTGAACTCTGACTACGACGGCAACGACGTACTGCTCTGCGGCCTGCCGCTGTTCCACGTCAACGGCGTGATGGTCACCGGTCTAGCACCCTTCATGCGCGGCGGCGAAGTGCTGCTGGCCGGCCCCCAGGGCTATCGCAACCCGACGCTGATCCAGGATTTCTGGAAGCTGGTGGAGCGCTACAAGGTCACCAGTTTCAGCGGCGTGCCGACCATCTACGCCGCCCTCCTGCAGGTACCCAGCGAAGGCCGTGACCTTTCCAGCCTGCGCTTCGCCCTGTGCGGCGCAGCGCCCATGCCGGTGGAGCTGATCCGACAGTTCGAGGCCAAGACAGGCCTGAAGGTCATCGAAGGTTACGGCATGACCGAAGGCACCTGCGGCACCAGCTGCAACCCGCGCGGCGGTGAACGCCGGCCCGGCTCCATCGGCCTGCGCCTGCCCTACTGCGAACTGAAGTCGGTGATCCTCGACGGCGACGGCCAGTACCTGCGCGACGCCGCCGTCGACGAAATCGGCACCCTCTGCCTGCGCGGCCCCACCGTCTTCAAGGGGTACCTGCAGGCCAGCAAGAACAAGGACATCTGGGTAGACGGCGACTGGTTCAATACCGGCGACCTGGGGCGGATCGACGCCGACGGCTACATCTGGCTCACCGGCCGCAGCAAGGACCTGATCATCCGCGGTGGCCACAACATCGACCCGCAGATGATCGAGGAAGCCCTGCATCGCCATCCCGCCGTGGCCATGGCCGCTGCCGTGGGCAAACCCTGCCTGAAGGCCGGCGAGCTGCCGGTGGTGTACATCCAGCTCAAGCCGGGCATGCAGGCGAGCGAAGCAGAGCTGCTCGAACACGCCGCGCAGCATGTGCCCGAGCGCGCGGCGGTGCCCAAGGACGTCTGGCTGCTGGACGCCATCCCGGTCACCGCGGTGGGCAAGACCTTCAAGCCGGCGCTGCGCCTGGATGCCATTCGTCGCGTGCTCGAGGACGAGACCCGGCACCTGTCTCCGGCCCCGCGCATCGAGGTGGTCGCCGATGACCGCCATGGGCAGAAAGCACGTCTGTTCGTCGGCGGCCTCGCCCCAGACTCGCGCGCCGCATTGGCCGACCGTCTGGGCGGTTACGCGGTCCATGTGGAGTTGTTGGAAAGCTGATGAAACACCCGGCCGACCGCCGGTCGGCCGGGTCTGGCTGCGAATTGCCAGTACTCAAATCTGACTAATACTGATGGCTCAATGTGCGAAGCGGACTACAGGGAGAGTCAGTCGTGCACATCATCAGCTTGCGCCCGATCCCCGCTGCACCATGAAAGCTGCGCAGTGGAACGAAGACATCCGCCAACTCCAGCACCTGCGTCTGTTCCAGAACGTGGCCGCGGCCAACCTGCAACAGCTGCTCAAGGATTTCCGCGCCTGTGAACTGGAGCGCGGCGAAATCCTGCTGTCGCCGTTCAACCGCAATCACTTCCTTTATATGGTCCTCTCCGGGCACCTGACGGTATACCTGGGCTCGCTGGACAACCAACCGGTAAGCACCCTGCACCCGGGCGACTGCGCCGGCGAGATCAGCTTCATCGACAGCGACCATCCTTCGGCCTATGTCGTCGCCAGCGAACCGACCACCGTGCTGCGCCTGCACCGCGAGGCACTGATCGGCCTGTTCGAACACTCCCCGCAGGTCATGCAGAACCTCCTCTCGGTACTTTGCGAGCGGGTGCGCCAAGGCAATCGGATCATTCTCGACACCGAGCAGAACGCCAACATCGACACGCTCACCGGCCTGTTCAACCGGCGCTGGCTGGAGCACATCTACGACCGCGAGAGCACACGTTGTGCCTTCAACGAGCAGCCCATGTGCATGCTCATGCTCGATGTCGATCACTTCAAGAACTACAACGACGAGCACGGCCACCTGGCCGGCGACTATGCGCTGTGCCTGGTCGCCCATACCCTGCGCAGCCAGTTGCGCCCCAAGGACAGCATGGCGCGCTTTGGCGGCGAGGAGTTCGTCATCCTCCTGCCGGAAATCGCCATCGAGGAAGCCCGGCGTATCGGCAACCGCCTGCGCCAGAGCCTGGAACAGATCGCTTCCTTCTATTCGCCGGTGGGGGTATTGCCCGGCGTCACCGTGTCCCTGGGCCTTGCCGAGATGGACATCCAGGAAAACCTGCCGAGCCTGATCCTGCGCGCCGACAGCGCCCTCTACCAGGCCAAGCAGAAAGGCCGTAACTGCCTCTGCGGCTGAATCCCGCTGCCCTGCGCCCACCCTTCTGCTAGATTGCGCCCGCAAGAAAACCAATAACAAAGCTGGGAAGCTGACATGCGCAAACTGCTGATCGTCCTGCTCGTCCTTCTGGCCGTTGGCCTGGGGATCTTCTTCAACCTGCCGGGGTATATGGATCGGAAGATGAACACCGTGGCCAGCCCGCCGCCCTACCAGGCCTCGCCCGCGGCTCAGGCGCTGCACCAGGCACTGTTCGTCGCCGACCTGCACGACGACGCACTGCTCTGGGACCGCAACCTGCTGGATCGCCACGACCATGGTCACACCGACCTGCCGCGCCTGCTCGAAGGCCACGTCGGCCTGCAGGTGTTCTCCACCGTCACCAAGACGCCGCGCGGCCTGAACTACGAAAGCAACAGCGCCGACAGCGACAACATCACCCCACTGGTCATCGCCCAACGCTGGCCGGCACGTACCTGGAACAGCCTGCTCGAACGCGCGCTCTACCAGGGCGAACTGCTGGACAAGGCCGCCGCCGACAGCCAGGGCAAGCTCACCCTGGTGCGCAGCCGGGACGACCTCACCCGCTACCTCGCCGCCTGGCAGAAGGACCCGAGACAGCTCGCCGGCATACTCGCCACCGAGGGCCTGCACCCGCTCGAAGGCAAGCTCGAGAACCTCGACCGCATGTACGACGCGGGCTTCCGCATCATGGGCCTGACCCACTTCTTCGACAATGAGGTCGGCGGCTCCGCCCACGGCCTGAAGAAAGGTGGCCTGACCGCGTTCGGCCGCGAGGTCATCCCACGCCTGGAAGACAGGAAGATGCTGATCGACCTGGCCCATGCCTCACGTCCGCTGATCGACGACGTGCTGGCCATCGCCAGGCGCCCGGTGATCGCTTCCCATACCGGCGTCGCCGGCACCTGCCCCGGCCCGCGCAACCTGACCGACGCGCACTTGCGCGGTATCGCCAACACCGGCGGCGTGATCGGCATCGGCTACTGGGACGGCGCGGTGTGCGAAACCTCGGTGCAGGCCATCGTCAAGGCCATGCGCTATGCGGCCGACAAGGTCGGCGTCGAGCACATCGCACTGGGATCGGATTTCGACGGCGCGGTGAATGCGCCCTTCGACACCACCGGCCTTGCCCAACTGACCGAGGGCCTCGCCAAGGCTGGCTTCAGCGAGCAGGACATCGCTGCAATCATGGGCGGCAATGTGCGCCGCCTGCTGCTGGAGAGCCTTCCGTAGCCCAAGTCAATAGGCAGAATGCCCGTGGCACTTCGCCCTGCGGGCATCTTGCATTACACTGGCGGCCGTTCATTCCTTAACCAGTACGAGATCACCGTGCTCAAAGCACTCAAGAAAATCTTCAGCAAGGGTGATGGCGAGCAGCCCGTCACCACGCCGGCAGCCCCCGCTCCCGCTGCCTCCGAACCCGCCCAGAGCGGTGAAAAGCGTCCGCGCAATCCGCGCAATCCGCGTCCGCAAGGCGACTCTGCCAATGCCGCCGACAAGCCGGCCCGCGGTCCGAAGAGCGACAAACCCCGCGCCGAGCGTTCCGACAAAGGCGAACGCGGCGAACAACGCGATCACGCTCCGAAGCACGAGCATGCCAAGGCCGAAGGCGCCGACAAGCCCCGCGAGCCGAAACCGCGCCGCGAGCGCAAGCCGCGGCCGCCGGCGGTGAACAATTGGAAGCTGGAAGACTTCGTGGTCGAGCCGGCCGAAGGCAAGACGCGTTTCCACGACTTCAATCTCGATCCGCGTCTGATGCACGCCATCCATGACCTGGGCTTCCCCTACTGCACGCCGATCCAGGCGCAGGTGCTGGGCTTCACCCTGCGTGGCCAGGATGCCATCGGCCGCGCCCAGACCGGCACCGGCAAGACCGCCGCGTTCCTCATCTCGATCATCACCCAGCTGCTGCAGACCCCGCCGCCGAAAGAACGCTACATGGGCGAGCCGCGTGCGCTGATCATCGCGCCGACCCGCGAGCTGGTGGTGCAGATCGCCAATGACGCCATCGGCCTGGCCAAGTACACCGGCCTGAACGTCATGAGCTTCGTCGGCGGCATGGACTTCGACAAGCAGCTCAAGACGCTGGAGTCGCGCTTCTGTGACATCCTTGTCGCCACGCCGGGCCGCCTGCTGGACTTCAACCAGCGCGGCGAGGTGCACCTGGACATGGTCGAGGTGATGGTGCTGGACGAAGCCGACCGCATGCTCGACATGGGCTTCATCCCCCAGGTCCGCCAGATCATCCGCCAGACCCCGTACAAGGGCGAACGCCAGACCCTGCTGTTCTCCGCCACCTTCACAGACGACGTGATGAACCTGGCCAAGCAGTGGACCGTCGACCCGGCCATTGTCGAGATCGAGCCGGAAAACGTCGCCAGCGATACCGTCGAGCAGCACGTCTATGCCGTTGCCGGCAGCGACAAGTACAAGCTGCTGTACAACCTGATCGCGCAGAACGACTGGACCCGCGTGATGGTCTTCGCCAACCGCAAGGACGAAGTGCGCCGCATCGAGGAACGCCTGACCAAGGACGGCATCAGCGCCGCCCAGATGTCCGGCGACGTGCCGCAGCACAAGCGCATCAAGGTCCTGGAAGGCTTCCGTGAAGGCAAGATCCGCGTCCTGGTCGCCACCGACGTTGCCGGCCGCGGCATTCACGTCGACGGCATCAGCCACGTGATCAACTTCACCCTGCCCGAAGATCCGGACGACTACGTGCACCGCATTGGCCGAACCGGCCGCGCCGGTACCACCGGCACCTCCATTAGCTTCGCCGGCGAGGACGATGCCTTCGCCCTGCCGCCGATCGAGGAACTGCTGGGCCGCAAGATCAATTGCGAGATGCCGCCCACCGAGCTGCTCAAGCCGGTACCGCGCAAGCACTGATCGCTTGTTGCACCAGAAGAAGGCGAAGCCCCATGGCTTCGCCTTTTTCGTTTCCACCGGCGTTACCGCGGGTGACGAATCCCCTTCCTAGAGCCTGCCATTCCTCCTGCCGGACCCGCTGGGACGACCGTACGGCATCCGCCCGCAAACAATGGCCACGCGCCATTATCCGCGTCATTGCGGTGAGATGGGCCACGCCCCGGCCACTCTTGCTCAGTTTTATTTACAGACGTAAAAAAATTCGCACGCTTCTTGCAAAGCACGCGAGAACAATTCCAAGAACTCGTCGGAATCCTCCCATGCCCTTGCGCGCCAAACTTGCTCTGAGTTTCCTCTCGGTCGGCCTGATCCCCGTGCTGGTGATGGCCATCGTGGTCTATCTCCAGGCCAGCCGAGCCCTCGAAGAACAAAGCCTGAACGCCCTGGAGGCGGTCGCCAGCATCAAGCAGCGACAACTGATGGATGCGTGGAAGGCCCGCAACGACCAGCTCAGCAGCCTCGCCACCAACCTGGGCAGTAACTATGCCGGGCTGGACAGCGAGTCCCTGGTGACCACCGCCAACTACGACCGCCCGGTATTCGAGAACTTCATCAAGACCTTTGGCTACCGCGAACTGCGCCTGGTGGCCGGCGACGGCAAGGTGGTGTTCAGCCTCGGCCGTGGCATCGACTATCAGCAGAATGTCGGCGCACCGGAATGGCGCGATACCGCCTTCGGCAAGTTCATCCGCACCGCGCTGGACCGCGGCAAGGCCAGCATCAGCGACCTGGAGCAGGCCCCCAACGACCAGCAGCCGGTGCAATGGCTGGCCGCGCCGATCAAGGACAACGGCAAGCTGCAACTGCTGCTGGTGCTGGAACTGCCGCTCGCCTCGATCAACGAAGTGATGCAGAACCGCCAGGGCCTGGGCGACGCCGGCGAGACCTACCTGGTCGGCGGCGACGGCAGTCTGCGCTCGGATTCGGTGCGCTTCGCCGACCACCACGTGCGCCGCGACAAGGAAAGTCCCACCGCCATTCCCGGCCAGGCCATCGAGAAGGCCTTGGCTGGCGAGCAGGGGCGCCTCACCGAACCTGGCCTGAGCAACGAGACGGCGCTGAAGTCCTTCGTCCCGCTGAACCTCGACGGCCTGCACTGGGCGCTGGTGGCGGAAATGGACCAGGCCCAGGCCTTCGCCCCGGTGCGCAAGCTGATGTGGCAGATCCTCGTACTTGGCCTGCTGACCCTGGTGGGCGTGGCTGCCGGCACCTGGCTGGTCAGCCGCAGCGTGATGCGCCCTCTGGGCGGCGAGCCGGCCAGCATGGCTGCACTGGCCCAGCGCCTGGCCAGTGGCGAACTCAAGCTGAGCGACGACGCCAACGCCAGCGGCGGGCTGATGCAGGCCCTGCGCGACATGACCGCTGCCTGGCGCCAGGTCGTCGAGCGCCTGCGCCAGGCCAGCGAGGCCGTGGGTGACGCCAGTGGCGACATCCTCGACGCCGCCGGGCGCACCAGCCATCACCTCGACCAACAGCAGGAAGCGCTGGAGATGGTGGTCAGCGCCGTCGACCAGATGGCCGCCACCGTGCAGGAAATCGCCGGCAGCGCCAGCCGCAGCGCGGACGGCAGCGCCGCCGCCCGCCAGGCCTTCGTCGCCATGCAGGGCACGCTGAAGCACATGATCGGCCGCCAGGACCAACTGCTGATCGGCCTGCGCGAGGCCGATGGCGTGGTGCAGACCCTGGCCGGCGAGAGCCAGCAGATCGGTTCGGTGCTGGACGTGATCCGCTCCATCGCCGAACAGACCAACCTGCTCGCCCTCAACGCCGCCATCGAGGCTGCCCGCGCCGGCGAGGCGGGACGTGGTTTTGCCGTAGTCGCCGACGAAGTACGCAGCCTCGCCCAGCGCACCCGCAGCGCCACCGACGAGATCGTCGCCATCGTCGGAAGCCTGGGCGATTCCTCCCTCCAGGCGCAGTCGAGCATGAGCGGCGCCAGCGAACAGGCCCACACCCTGGAACAGGACACCCAGGCCGTGCTGGAGGCCCTCGGCGCGCTGGACGACTCGCTGCAGGGCGTGCACGCCATGGCCTTCCAGATCGCCGCCGCTGCCGAACAGCAGGCCGCGACGACCCAGGAAGTGAACCAGCACATGCACCGCCTGAGCGACATGACCGTGGAGAACCGCAAGACCGCCGCGCACACCCGCGATTGCGGCGAACACCTGCGCCGCGTGGCCGGCAGCCAGGAAGAGCTGATGGCGCAGTTCAAGCTGTAGGCCGCAGCGTCCCTGTAGGAGCGGGCCATGCCCGCGATCACGCCCATGGGGCGCTCCTACGGGCCAGCTCCGCGCTTCGGCTCCCGTAGGAGCGGAGCTTCTCCGCGATCCGGCCGGCAGGCCGGCATCCCTGTCCATGCACCGCTATCGCGGTGATCGCGGACAAGGTCCGCTCCTACGCAAGCAGTTGCCCATCTGTCCACCTGCCCTTGCCGATCAAGACAACAGAGTCCAGAATGGAAAAATAAATCCACATCTGGAGTCCTGCCATGTCCGTCGCCACGCCTTTCACCCTCAACCAGGCCGACGCCGAACGCCTGCTCGAACAGGTCGACGTGCTTCAGGCGATGCGCGACATGTTCGTCGAACTGGCCGCCGGCAGCGCCGTACAGCCCGCACAGCAGCTGGTGGAATTCCCCAATGGGGGCGGCGATTTCATCAACTACCTGGGCGTACTGGCCTCGCAGAAGGTCTACGGCGTGAAGACCTCGCCGTACATCGTGCGCCAGCCCAAGTCGCTGGTCACCGCGTGGAGCCTGCTGATGTCCATGGAGAGCGGCCAGCCGCTGCTGCTGTGTGATGCCGGCAGCCTGACCACCGCACGCACCGCCGCCACCACCGCCCTCGCGGTGCAGGAACTGGCTCGCCCGGACGCCAGGCGCCTGGCCATCGTCGGCAGCGGGGCGGTCGCCCGCGCCCATCTGCGCTACGCATCCGGCCTGCGTGACTGGCAGAGCATCCGCGTGTACTCGCCGAACCTGAGCGCCGGCGTGCTGGCCCAGTTCGGCGCCATCGATTCCCGCGCGGAACCCGCCACCAGTGTCGAAGCTGTCGTGGACGACGCCGACGTGGTGCTGCTGTGTACCTCTTCCGGCACCCCGGTGCTCGATCCGTCGGTCCTGTCCAAACCCGCCCTGATCACTTCCATCAGCACCAACGTCGCCCGCGCCCACGAAGTGCCGCCGCAGTCGCTGGCGCAGATGGACGTCTATTGCGACTACCGCGCCACCACCCCGGCCGCCGCCGGCGAAATGCGCCTGGCCCGCGAGGAGCACGGCTGGGACGGCGCCATCCGCGGCGACCTGCCGGAACTGGTCAGCGGCCAGGCCGCCAGGCCGGGCTACAAGCGTCACGCGTTCTTCCGTTCCATCGGCCTGGGCCTGGAAGACGTCGCCCTGGCCAATGCGCTCTACCATCTGCAACGCAAGAACGCCTGAGCCGGAGACGAACATGATCGAAGTCGACTTCCTCATCATCGGCGGCGGCATCGCCGGCGCCTCCACCGGCTACTTCCTCTCCCGCCACGGCAAGGTCGCCGTGCTTGAGCGCGAATCCCACGCCGGCTACCACTCCACCGGCCGCTCGGCAGCGCTCTATACCGTCGCCTACGGTACACCGCAGGTGCGCGCCCTGACCGCCGCCAGCCGTGACTTCTTCGACAACCCGCCCGAGGGCTTCGTCGAGCACCCGATCCTCACCCCGCGCGGTGAGATGACCGTGGACTTCGAAGGCAACCCCGAAGAACTCCGGCGCCAGTATGAAAGCGCCCTCGCCAGCGTGCCGGAAATGCGCCTGCTCGACGCCGACGAAGCCTGCGCTATCGTGCCGGTGCTGCGACGCGAGAAAGTCCATGGCGCGATGCTCGACCCCAGCGCCGCCGACATCGATACCGACGGCTTGCTGCAGGGCTACCTGCGCGGCATACGGCGCAACGGCGGCAGCGTGCAGCTGGACAGCGAAGCCCTGGAAATCCAACGCATCGACGGTGCCTGGCAGGTGCGCTGCGCGCAGCAGACCTACCGCGCGCCGGTGCTGGTCAACGCGGCTGGCGGCTGGTGCGACAAGATCGCCGAACTGGCCGGCGCCGCGCCCCTGGGCCTGACGCCCAAGCGCCGCGCCGCCTTCCTGTTCAGCCCGCCGGAGGGTGTCGACAGCCACGCCTGGCCGGTCCTGGTGAGCCTGGACGAATCCTTCTACTTCAAGCCCGACGCCGGCATGCTGCTCGGCTCGCCGGCCAACGCCGATCCGGTCGAACCCCACGATGTCCAGCCTGAAGAACTGGACATCGCGATGGGCATCTACCAGATCGAGGAACACACCACCCTCAGTATCCGCCGCCCGAGCCACACCTGGGCGGGCCTGCGCTCGTTCTTCGCCGATGGAGACCTGGTGTCCGGCTACGACCCGACGACGCCCGGCCTGTACTGGGTCGCCGGCCAGGGCGGATACGGCATCCAGACGTCCGCCGCCATGGGTGAAGCCAGCGCCGCGCTGATCCGCCATGAAGCGCTGCCCGAGCACCTGGCGCGTCACGGCCTGAGCGCCGAGATGCTGTCCCCGGCCCGCCTGCTGACCAAGTGAGCCACCAGTCGTGACAGCCTGCGGGCGCTTGCGGCACACTCGCCAGCGCCCGCCCATCGCCCGCCTCTTCGCCCTCGAGAGCCTTGCCCATGACCGCCGCTGATCCGCTGGACAACTACAAGGCCATCGCCGACGCCATCGCCGCGCTGTTCTTCCCCCATGCCGAAGTGGTCATCCACGACCTGCGCAACCAGCGCGTGGCCTATCTGGCGAACAATATCTCCAAGCGCGAGATCGGCGACGACTCGGCGCTGGAGGACATGCTCGAAGGCAGCCATGACGAGCGCAACATTGGCCCCTACGAGAAGCTCAACTGGGACGGCCAGAAGATCCGCTCCATCAGCACCGTGCTGCGCGACGCCAAGGGCGAGCCGCTGGCGGTGCTGTGCATCAACCTCAACATCACCCTGTTCGAGACCGCCAAGGCGGCGCTCGACCTGTTCCTCTCCTCCAGCAAGGTCATCCCGCAGCCGGATGCGCTGTTCCGCGATGACTGGCAGGAACGCATCAACACTTTCCTGCATGGCTGGCTGCGGCAGCGTCAGCTGAGCCTGTCGACCCTCAGCCGCGATCACAAGCGCGAACTGGTGCTGGCGTTGCACGCGGAGGGGGCGTTCAAGGGCAAGAGCGCAGCGAACTATGTAGCCAATGTGCTGAACATGGGGCGCGCGACGGTTTACAAGCATTTGAAGGAGTTGAAGGAGGAGGTGTGAGCCGACTCCTTCCCGCGATTTATTCTCCGGTTCGCGAGCAAGCTCGCTCCTACAAAAAGCGCGCTGCACGTTCCGGCTGCCTGTAGGAGCGAGCTTGCTCGCGAATCGCACGGCACAGTGCCAATCACGGACAACGTCCGCTCCTACAAAGGCGCTAGTACTGCACCGGATCCGGCTCTAGCTCTTGATGATTTCCAGAGAAATATCCGCACACTCCGAATGCCCCGTCCAGGAGGCCTCGTTGAAGCGGAGTTTC